>DATAEG010000019.1:0-12170 GCA_036258135.1 Jatrophihabitantaceae bacterium
CCCAGATCGCGGACCGCCACCAGGCCGGTGGCGAGGGCCGGCACGTCACTGAAGGCCAGATGGACATGGGCGTCTATCAGGCCCGGCCCGATCCAATGACCGGGTCCGCCGTACACCGGCAGCCCACTCGGCGCGTGCACCTGCCCGACCGGGCCGATCCGATCCACACGGCCGGCGCCGTCCACGACCACCACGCCGTCGACGGGTTCGGCGGCACCACCGGACCACACCGTCCCGCGGAACACCGCGCCGGAGCCGATGATGGACGACCCGCTGCGCCCGAACAGCCGCTTCAAACCAAACCGGCGCGGTGCCACGGACTTATGGTGCCCCACTTTATGATCGGGGACGGATGGTGGCGAGCGTACTGAACGTGGCTGACCTGAGCACCGGGCGATGAGCGCTCGCGCGAAGAGCAGATCGCCAGGCGCGGCGGCGAAGGCGCCGCTTGCCAGCGAGCGCCAGCGAGCTACCGATGCGAGTGCCCGCCGACGGTGGGCGCGAGCATCGGTCCGCGATCATCCATCTACTGCGCTGGAGCCGAGCAGGGCCTTGAGGTCGCCCATCAGCGCCGGGGTGCGTGTCACGCGAAGTCCGTCGGGCAGCCGCAGCCGATGCCGCCGCTCGCCCGCGGCCAGCTCGAGATGCACCTCGGTGCTGCCCGGGTGGGCGGCCAGCACCTCGCGCAGCCGGTCGACCAGCGGTGGGGTGCACCGGTGCGGCTGGAGGCTGATGCGCACCGGCCCGACCGGCGGCACCGCGCCAATCTCGGGCAGGGTCAGCTCCTGAGCGATGAGGGTGACCGTCTCGTCCCGGGTGTCCACCCGCCCGCGCACGGCGACGATGGCGTCCTCGGCCAGCTGCATGCCGTGCTTCTCGTACGTCTTGGGGAAGAACAGCACCTCGATGGCGCCGGACAGATCCTCGATGACGGCCTGGGCCCACGGCGCGCCCGCCTTCGTGATCTTGCGCGTGACCGACGAGACGATGCCGGCGATCGTCACCCAGCCCTCTTCCCGGCCCTCCGAGGTCAGCTCGGCGATCGACACGTCCGCGGCGTCAGCCAGGACGTGCTCGACGCCGAACAACGGGTGGTCGGAGACATACAGCCCGAGCATCTCGCGCTCGAAGGCCAGCAGGTCGCTCTTGCGCCACTCGCCAGTGGGCACCGGCACCGCGAAGATGTCCACGGCAGCCGCGGAGCCGTCCGACAGCGAGCCGAACAGGTCGTCCTGGCCCATCGCCTCGGCCCGCTTGGTGTCCACCACGGCGTCGATGGACTGCTCGTAGACGTTCATCAGGCCGCGCCGGCTGTGGCCCAGCGAGTCGAACGCGCCCGCTTTGATGAGCGACTCGATGGTGCGCTTGTTGCAGACCACCGCGTCGACCTTGCGCAGGAAGTCGGCGAAGTCGGCGTACCCGCCCTTGGCTCGTCGTGTCGCCACGATCGAGGCCACCACGTTCTCCCCCACGTTGCGCACCGCGGAGAGGCCGAACCGGATGTCGGTCCCCGTCGGGGTGAAGGTGGCGTCGGAAAGGTTGACGTCGGGCGGCAGCACTTTGATGCCCATCCGGCGGCACTCGGCGAGGTAGACCGCCATCTTGTCCTTGTCGTCGCGCACCGAGGTCAGCAACGCGGCCATGTACTCGGCCGGGTAGTTCGCCTTGAGGTAGGCCGTCCAGTAAGCGACGACGGCGTACCCGGCGCCGTGGCTTTTGTTGAAGCCGTAGTCGCAGAACGGCAGCAGCGTGTCCCAGAGCGCCTTGACCGCACTCGAGGAGAAGCCGCGCTCGAGCATGCCCGCCGAGAACGACTCGTACTGGGCGTCCAGCTCGGCCTTCTTCTTCTTGCCCATCGCCCGGCGCAACAGGTCGGCGCGGGCCAGGGAAAACTCGGCCACCTTTTGCGCAATCGAGATGACCTGCTCCTGGTAAACCACCAGGCCGTAGGTCTCGTCGAGCACCTCGGCCAGCGGTTCGGCCAGCTCGGGATGGATGGGGACGACCGGCTTGCGGTGGTTCTTGCGGTCGGCGTAGTCGTTGTGCGCGTTCATGCCCATCGGGCCGGGCCGATACAGGGCCAGCACCGCCGTGATGTCGTCGAACGAGTCCGGGCGCAGCGATCGCAGCAGCGAGCGCAGCCCGCCGCCGTCGAGCTGGAAGACGCCCAGTGTGTCGCCGCGGCCGAGGAGTTCGTACGTCGCCGTGTCGGTGAAGCCGACCGACTCGATGGTCAGCTCGACGTCGCGGTTGGCGACGATATTGGCCAACGCGTCGTCGATCATCGTCAGGTTGCGCAGGCCCAGGAAATCCATCTTGAGCAGGCCGAGCGCCTCACAGGCCGGGTAGTCGAATTGCGTGATGATGGCGCCGTCCTGCTCGCGGCGCATGATCGGGATGTGGTCCAGCAGCGGCTCGCTGGACATGATCACCGCGCAGGCGTGCACCCCCCACTGGCGCTTCAGGCCCTCCAGCCCCCGGGCGGTCTCCACGACCTTGGCCACCTCGGCGTCGTTCTGGACGAGCGCCCGGAACTCCCCACCCTCGCTGTAGCGCGGGTGGGCAGCGTCGAATAAGGAGTCAAGCGGGACGTCCTTGCCCATGACCGGCGGCGGCAGGGCCTTGGTTATCCGGTCGCCCATCGAGAACGGGTAACCGAGCACGCGGGACGAGTCCTTGATGGCCTGCTTGGACTTGATCGTGCCGTAGGTAACGACCTGCGCCACCCGGTCCTCGCCGTACTTGGCCGTGACGTAGCGGATGACCTCGCCGCGGCGACGCTCGTCGAAGTCGATGTCGATGTCGGGCATGGACACGCGGTCCGGGTTCAGGAACCGCTCGAAGAGCAGTCCGTGCTCAATCGGGTCGAGCTCGGTGATGCCCATGGCGTAGGAGACCAGCGAGCCCGTGGCCGAGCCCCGGCCCGGCCCAACCCGGATGCCCTGCGCCTTGGCCCAGGCGATGAGATCGGCCACCACCAGGAAGTAGCTAGGGAAGCCCATCTTCAAGATCATCTCGACCTCGTAGTCGGCCCGGGCCCGCGACGCCAGCGGGACGCCGCCCGGGTAGCGCGCCATGAGGCCGCGCTCCACCTCCTTGACAAACCAGCTGGACGCGTCTTCACCCGCCGGCACGTCGAAGCGGGGCATCAGGTTGACGCCCTCGTGGAACTCGACGGCGCACCGCTCGGCGACCAAGAGGGTGTTGTCGCAGGCCTCCTTGAGGTCGTACTTGTCCTCCCACAGCGAGCGCATCTCCTGCGGGCTCTTGAGGTAGAAGTCGCGGCCGTCGAGCTTGAACCGGCTCGGATCGGCCATCGTCTTGCCCGACTGCACGCACAGCAGCACCTCGTGCGCGTCGGCGTCCTCGGGATGGGTGTAGTGCAGGTCGTTGGTGGCCAGCGTGGGCAGGCCGAGATCCTTGCCGAGACGCAGCAGGTCGTCCTGCACCGCCTTCTGGATGTCCAGCCCGTGGTCCATCAGCTCGAGGTAGAAGTGGTCGGGCCCGAAGATGTCACGGAGCTCCCCGGCCGCGGCTCGGGCCCGCGCGTAGTCACCGATGCGCAGCCAGGTCTGGACCTCGCCGGACGGGCACCCGGTCGTGCCGATCAGCCCGGTCGAGTACTCGGCCAGCAGCTCGCGGTCGGCGCGCGGCTTGTAGTAGAAGCCCTCCATGGACGCCCGCGACGACAGCCGGAAAAGGTTGTGCATGCCCTGGGTGGTCTCGGCCAGCAGCGTCATGTGGGTGAAGGCACCGCCGCCGGACACCTCGTTGGGTCCCCCGTCGGCCCAGCGGACCCGGCTGCGGTCGTAGCGCGACGTGCCCGGCGTCAGGTACGCCTCCATGCCGATGATCGGCTTTACGCCGGCCATGGCGGCCTGCTTGTAGAAGTCGTAGGCGCCGAAGACGTTGCCGTGGTCTGTCATGGCCAGGGCGGGCATACCCATTTCGGCGGCTTTCGCGAGCAGCGGCCCGACCCGGGCGGCGCCGTCGAGCATGGAGTATTCGGTGTGCACGTGCAGGTGCACGAACTGCTCGGAACCCATGTTCACCGTTCGTCGTCACCCTCGCCGTCGCCGTCCGCGGATGCTCATCTTGCTCCTGTCTGGCCGACTCGCCGACGAGCCTCGAAAGCCTCGGTGTGTCGCTGCGGAACGGCTGGACCTTGATAGTCCCAGTGAGCTATGACATGCGGTCGATATCAAGGTCCCTGGTGAAGCCGTACTCGGTCGTTTCGGAGAGGTCGTGCAGCTCCCGGCTGCCGCGCCGTGTGTAGCCCAGCCGGGCGTACAGGTGATGCGCGTCGGCGAAACGGGTGTCGCTCCACAGCTCGATCCGGTGCGCGCCGAGCTCCACGGCGGAGCGCTCCACGAGGCCGACCAGCGCGGCGCCCAGCCCGCGCCGGCGGGCCCAGGCGGCCACGTACAACGACTTCAGCTCGACGGCGGCGGCGGAAACGGGCCGCATACCCACGCAGGCGGCGAGCGCGCCGCGGTCTGGGTCGTCCACCACCCACATCCGGGCGCCGGCGCCGGCTTTGGCGTAGTACGTCGCCGGCGCGCGTAGCCACGGCTCCTCGGCGTCGATTTGCAGGTAGACGCCCGGGTACTCCGCCCACGTCGTGCCGATGAGGTCGATCAGCGCGGCGGAGTCGGCGTCACGTACCTCGCGCAGGCCGGTCAGCGCGGCGGGCGCGCTCACCGCAGCAGGTCCAGCGCGTGCTGTAGATCAGACGGCAACGGCGACACGAAGGTCAGCCGCTCACCACTTGCCGGGTGCGTGAACGAAAGCGCGCGGGCATGCAGCCACTGCCGCTCCAGCCCCAACCGCGCAGCCAGCACCGGATCCGCCCCATAGGTCAGATCGCCGACGCACGGATGCCGGATCGCGGCCATGTGCACCCGGATCTGGTGGGTACGCCCAGTCTGCAGATCGATGTCCAACAGCGACGCCGCCGGGAACGCCTCGACGGTGTCATAGTCGGTGACGCTGGGCCGGCCGCCGGCGACGACGGCGAACTTGTAGTCCCCGCCGGGGTGCCGGCCGATGGGAGCGTCGATTGTGCCGCGGCTCGGGTCCGGATGACCCTGCACGAGGGCGGAGTACCGCTTGTCGACCGCCCGGTCTTTGAAGGCCCGCTTCAACGCGGTGTAGGCGCGTTCGCTGGCCGCCACCACTAAGACCCCGCTTGTCCCCGCGTCGAGGCGGTGCACCACGCCCTGGCGCTCAGCCGCGCCCGACGTGGACACCCGCAGCCCCTGCGCGGCGATCCCATCCACCACCGTCGGCCCCGTCCAGCCGGGGCTGGCATGGACGGCGACACCGACCGGCTTGTCGACGACCACGACGTCGTCGTCGGCGTAGAGGATCGGCAGCCGAACGGCTGGGGCGGGCTCGGGCACCCGGCGGAGTTCGGGCAGCCGCACCTCGAGCAGCTGCCCGGCCCGCACCCGGGTGGCCTTCGAGCCGGCCACCCCGTCCAGGAGAGCGTCACCGCCGTCGACGATGGCGGCCGCTGTCGTCCGCGACAGGCCGAACAGCCGGGCCATGGCCGCGTCCAGGCGCATCTGGTCCAGGCCGTCCGGCACTGGTAGGAGTCGGGTCAGCTTTTCGGGGTCCCCGCCGAGCTTTCGAGCGGAGCGAGAAACTCGGTGGGGTGACTCAGCCATCGGTGGCGTGCTGCTCGGACGGGCTGCGCCGGCCCTCGAGGTCGATGCCGCGCAGCACGAGGACCACGGCAAGGATGCCGCCGCAGACGATGGCGGAGTCGGCCAGATTGAAGATCGGGTAGTGCACCCCGTTCGGGCCGAAGACGCTGATCCAGTCCACGACGTGGCCGCGGCCCACCCCCGGCTGGCGGAAGAGCCGGTCTACCAGGTTGCCCAGCGCGCCGCCGAGCACCAGGCCGAGCGCGACGGCCCAGCCGCGCGACCGCAGCCGCCCGGCCACGCGGGCGATCACGACGATGACGACGACGGCGATGACCGTGAGGACGATGGTCATCCCGGTGCCGAGGGAGAAGGCGGCGCCGCTGTTCCGGGCTACGTCGAGGTAGACGGCTCCGCCCAGCAGCCGAACCGGCGCGCCGCCCTCGAGGTGTGCGACCACAGTCACTTTCGAGATCAGGTCCGCGACCAGGACAAGCACGGCGGTGAGAACGAAGATCGCTACCCGCGACCGGGTCACCTTCTCCTCGGGCGCGGGCACTAGCCCATTCTCCACACGTCAGCGGACTAGCGGCGCTCCTCGCGCTGCTTGCACTCGACATCCAGCGTGGCCATCGGGAAGGCCTGGAGCCGGGCGCGCGGGATCGGCTTGCCGCACCGTTCGCAGTAGCCGTAGGTCCCGGCGTCGATGCGCTCGACGGCGCGCTGCATCTGGCTGAGCAGGTCGAACCGGTTGGCCGCGATGGAGAGCTCCTGCTCACGTTCGAAGGTCTTGCTGCCCGCATCGGCCTGGTCGTCGCCGGCGCCGTCGGCGCTGGAGCTCTGGAGTTCGGTCAGCTCGGCGAGCGAGGAGTCGTACTCCTCCTGCATGCTCTCAATCTCGGCCAGGAGCTCCTTGCGGATCTTGGCCAGGTCCCGGGCGGTCCAGTCTGCGCCACGCCCGACTGGCCGGGTCGGGGCCTTCCTGGCCGGGGCGACCTTCTTCGCCGGGGCCACCTTCTTGGTCGGCGCGGACCTCCCTCGACGGGATCCGTTCGGCGACGTCTTGGGCGGGGCGGCCTTGGTGGCGGTCACCTTGGCCCGCGCCGGGGCCGCCTTCTTGGCCGGCGCCTTCTTCTTGGCCGCCGAACGCGCCGGACTGGCGGTCCGCGCCGCGGGGGTGGCCTTCTTGGCCGGAGTCCGCGCGGGGGGCGAGCTGCGTTTGGTCGGCGCGGCCTTGCGCGCCTTTGTGGCCGGAGCCTTCTTCACCGCCGCCTTCTTGGCCGGTGTCTTTACCGCGGCCCTGGCCCGACCGGTCATGGTGGCTCCCTCCCGGCTGGCCGCACGGGGCGCCGCCGCCCTGGCGGGGCGGTCGGGGTGGCGCAGCAGGCACCAGCAAAGGCGGCAAGCATAGGAGCGCCTCGCCAATCTCGCCACACACCACGCCGGAGGCCGAATTCCGGCTGGCCCGTCCCCTACAATCGGAGCAGCGACGACGAGGACGAGTAGCGCCGCGCACGAGCAGGAGCGACCCGGGGACGGTGCGAGCCCGGGGCCACCGGCCGCCGCGAAGATCACCTCCGAGCTCCGGAAGAACGGGCGCAGGCCGCCTCACTAGACCCGGACCCGAATGAGCGGGCGCCGCCTGCGGCGTCAACGAGGGTGGTACCGCGGCTCACGTCGTCCCTCGGCCCGACCGATCGCCGAGGAGCCTGCATGTCCGGCTACCAGCCGCTCCCCCCGCACGTCGACCTGCCCGCGATGGACAGGGACGTCATCGCGCTGTGGCGCGAGCGCAAGGTCTTCCAGCGCAGCCTGGAGGCCACGGCCACCGGGCCGCAATGGACGTTCTACGAGGGCCCGCCCACGGCCAACGGCATGCCCGGCACCCACCACGTCGAGGCCCGGGTGTTCAAGGACGTGTTCCCCCGCTTCAAGACGATGAAGGGTTACCACGTCCCGCGCATGGCCGGCTGGGACTGCCACGGCCTGCCGGTCGAGCTCGAGGTGGAAAAGGAGCTCGGCTTCACTGGAAAGCCCGATATCGAGCGCTACGGCATCGCCGAGTTCAACGAGCGGTGCCGGGAGTCAGTGCGCCGCCACGTCGACGCCTTCGAGGCGATGAGCGAGCGGATGGGCTACTGGGCGGACTACGAGCACGCCTACGAGACCATGCGCCCGGAGTACGTCGAGAGCGTCTGGTGGGCGCTCCAGCGGATCTTCGAGCAGGGTCTGCTGGTGGAGGACTTCCGGGTGGCCCCGTACTGCCCCAGATGCGGCACCGGGCTGTCCGATCACGAGCTGGCGCAGGGCTACCAGACCGTCGTCGACCCGTCGGTATACGTCCGGTTGCCGCTCACCTCGGGGCCCTATGCGGGTACCGCGGCCATGCTGATCTGGACGACGACGCCGTGGACGCTGCCCAGCAACGCCCTCGTGGCCGTGCGTGCGGACGTGACCTACGCCACCGTCAGCGACGGCCGCGAGACCGTGGTCGTCGCCCGAGACCTGGTTGAGTCCGTCCTCGGTGAGGGCTGGACGGTCCAGGCGACATTCACCGGCGCGGACATGGCGGGCTGGACGTACCAGCGCCCATTCGACGTGGTGCCGTGGCCCGGCCGCGGGCACTTCGTCGTCACCGAGGAGTACGTCACCACCGACGACGGCACCGGGCTGGTGCACGAGGCGACGGTCTTCGGCCCCGAGGACCTCGAGTCGGTGCGGCGCGCCGGGGTGGAGCTGGTCAACCCGATCGATGCGCGGGGCCGGTTCGGAGAGGACCTGCCACTGCTGGGTGGGCTGTTCTTCAAGGACGCCGACGAACCGATCATCGCCGACCTGCGCGAACGCGGCCTGCTCTTCCGCCACGTCGGCTACGAACACAGCTACCCACATTGCTGGCGCTGCGAAACGCCGCTCATGTACTACGCGCTGCCGTCCTGGTACATCCGCACCACCCAGCGCAAGGGCGAGCTGCTGCGGGAGAACGGCAAGACCACCTGGTACCCGGAGACGATCAAGCACGGCCGATACGGCGACTGGCTGCAGAACAACATCGACTGGGCGCTCTCCCGCGACCGGTACTGGGGCACGCCGTTGCCGATCTGGCGCAACGACGCCGACCCGAGCCGGATGGTGTGCGTCGGCTCGCTGGCCGAGCTGAGCGAACTGGCCGGGCGGGACCTGTCCGCGCTCGACCCGCACCGGCCCTACGTCGATGACATCACGTTCACCAAGGACGGCGAGGACGGGGTGTACCGCCGCGTCCCGCAGGTGATCGACGCCTGGTTCGACTCGGGGTCAATGCCGTTCGCCCAGTTCGGGGCGCCCTGGCGCAACGCCGAGCTGGCCAAGCTGAACTACCCAGCCGACTACATCTGTGAGGCCATCGACCAGACGCGCGGTTGGTTCTACACGCTGATGGTTGTCGGGACGCTCGTGTTCGACCAAAACTCGTATCGAACCGTCCTGTGCCTGGGCCACATCCTGGCCGAGGACGGCCGCAAGATGAGCAAGCACCTAGGCAACATCCTCGAGCCGATCCCGCTGATGGACCGGCACGGTGCCGACGCGGTGCGTTGGTTCATGCTGGCCAACGGCTCGCCCTGGGGACCGCGCCGCATCGGCGACAAGGTGCTCGACGAGATCGCGTCGAAGGTGCTGCGCACCTACTGGTCGATCGCCTCGTTCCAGACGCTGTACGCCCGGGCCAGCAACTGGACGCCCGGCGACTCGGCGCCAGACCTCGCCGACCGTCCCGTCCTCGACCGGTGGGCGCTGTCCGAGGCACACCGGGTGGCGTTGGAGGTCGACGCCGCACTGGAGGCGTACGACACGCAGCGCGCCGGGCGGGCCCTGGCGGGCCACATCGACGAGCTGTCGAACTGGTACGTACGGCGTTCCCGGCGCCGGTTCTGGAGCGGCGACGCCGCGGCCCTGGCCACCCTGCACGAGTGCCTCTACGTCTTGACCACGCTGCTGGCTCCGTTCGTGCCGTTCGTGACCGAACGGGTCTGGCAGGGCCTCTTCGCCGAACCGTCCGGCGCCGAGTCGGTGCACCTGGCCACCTGGCCGAAGATCGACCCGGACTCCGGGGTTATCGACGCTGGCCTGGCCCAGGAAGTGCAACTGGTCCGGCGGATCGTCGAGCTGGGTCGGGCCGCGCGTGCCGAGAGCAAGGTCAAAACGCGCCAGCCCCTGGCCCGCGCGCTCGTCTCCGCGCCCGGTTGGAGCGACCTGGACGAGGAGCAGCGTCAGCACGTACGCGACGAGCTGAACGTCGTCGAGCTGGGCTCGCTACGCGACGCCGGCGAGGTGATCGACGTCACGGTGAAACCGAACTTCAAGGTCTTGGGTAAGAAGTTCGGTCCCCGGATGAAGGAGATCGCCGGCCGCATCGCCGCGGCGCCGCCCGGAGCCATCGCTGAGTCCTTGCATCAACAGGGATCCGTCGAACTCGATGGCATCATCTTCACGGCCGAGGAATTGATCGTGAACCAGAGCCCGGCCAGGGGCTGGGCGGTGACGAGCGACGGCGCCGAGACGGTGGCGCTCGATCTCGAGTTGAACGCGCATCTGCGCCGAGCCGGCCTGCTGCGCGAGATCGTGCGGATCGTCCAGGAAGCGCGTAAGAACGCCGGCTTGGACGTCAGCGACCGCATCCACCTGTACTGGCAGGTGGGCGGCTCGCCCGAACCGGCCGAGGCCATCGAGGAACACGCCAGCGAGCTGCGCGCCGAGGTGCTGGCCACCTCGTTGACGCACGGAGCACCCGCGGATCGGGCCGGCTGGGCCACCGGCAGCGATGAGGAGCTGGGCCTCACCTACTGGCTACGTCGGGCCTGATGACCTGATCCGCCGGCGGCGCTGCGCCAAGAACGGCCTACTGGGTGCCGCCCTGCTCCGGGTGCACGCCCCGCTCGAGGTCACGCAGCTGCGACTCGAGGTAGCTCTTCAGCCGGGTGCGGTACTCGCGCTCGAAGGTGCGCAGCTCGTCCACGTGCTTCTGAAGTGCACCACGCCTGCTCTCCATGGCCTCGTTCATGGCGGCCGCGCGCTGCTCGGCATCCTGGACGACCTTGGTGGCGTGGGCGGTGCTCTCCTGGGTCAGTTGCTCGGCGCGGGTCTGCGCGTCGGTCAGCTGGCGTTCGGAGTGCGCCGAGCTCTCCTGCCGCAGCCGGTCCGATTCGGCCTGGGCCTCGGCCCGCATCCGCTCGGCCTCGGCCTGAGCCTCGGCGAGGTGCTGGTCGGCGGTGGCCTGCGCGAGAGCGAGCACCTTGACCGCCTGTTGATGGTGCTCGGCGGACGTCGTGGAGCCCTGGTCGTACGCGGCCTGGAGCTGCGCCTGGGCCTCCTGGAGCTGTGCGTAGGTCTGCCGGGCCTGCTCCTCAGCCTGCGCGGCCCGGTCCTGCGCCGCCCGCAGCTGCTCCTGGAGTGCCTGGGTCACCTGGCCGTCGTTGCCTTGGGCCTGCTGCAGGTCGTAGTGCTGGCGCTGGAGGTCATTGTGGTTGTTCTCCAGCTCGGCGTAGTGCTGCCGCAACCCATCCAGTTCAGCCTGCATACGGGCGCGCTCTTCGGCCACCGCCTTCTCCGTAGCCGCGGCCACGGCGCCCGGGTCGGCGCCATTGCCGGCCTTGAGCTGCTCGTTGTCCTCGATCAGGCGAGCGAGTTCCTGTTCCACGATGTCAAGGAAGTCGTCGACCTCCTGCTCGTGGTACCCCCGTTTGCCGATCGGCGGCCTGGTGAAGGCGATGTTGTGGACATCCGCGGGCGTTACCCTTCTCGGGCTCGCGTCACCCTGCGTTGCCTCCATGCATGTCACCTCTTCGTCTTTCGACCATGTGCAAAAACACTTGGCCCTTGGTCGACCCCCGCGTAAGTACTGCCGTCAGAGGATGATGCAGGTGTTACCTACCCCAGTGCAAGCTGTAGCGCAATGGTACGCATGAGCAGGATGGCGATCAGCAGCAGGAGGACGCTGAGGTCCAGGCTGATCGGACCGAGCCGCAATGGCGGGATGAGCCGGCGCAACAGACGCACCGGCGGATCGGTCGCCGAGTACATCAATTCCAAGCCCACTGCGGTCACGCCTTCTGGGCGCCAGCTGCGTGCGAACGATCGCGTGATGTCCACGACGATCCGCCCGATCAGGAGCAAGTACATCATGAGCAGCACAAAAGCGACGGCCGCCCACAACGTCTGCACGCCGGCCATCATATTTGCCGACTGCAACTCGGGCCGACTTCTGCCGTACTCATCGCGTTATCACCTTCCGACGCGGCCGGCAAACCCGCGCGGATGACCGTCCCAACCTCCCGCTCAGCGTGAGGCGCGGCGGGGGTGAACTGGTCAGGACTGGTTGAAGAATCCGCCCTCGACGAGGCGCTGCTTGTCCTGGGCGGTGACGGTGACGTTCTGCGGGCTGAGCAGAAAGACCTTCGCCGTCACGCGCTCCACCCGGCCGTGCAGGCCGAAGGTGAGGCCGGCGGCGAAGTCGACCAGCCGCTTGGCGTCGGAGTCCTGCAT
>DATAEG010000020.1:0-5145 GCA_036258135.1 Jatrophihabitantaceae bacterium
GTAATTCTGTGTAATCACGCCAGCCCGTGCTCGTAGGCGTAGGCGGTCGCGGCGGCCCGGCTGGGCACTTCCAGCTTGCCGAAGATGTTGCTGACGTGACGGGCCACCGTCTTCTCGCTGAGCACAAGTTGGTCGGCAATCGTTCGGTTTGTCGCACCGGTGGCGAGGAGTCGGAGCACTTCCAACTCGCGCGGCGAGAGCGGATGGCCAGGCGCGGTTTCGAGCCCGTCAAGAGCGGCCAGGTCGGCGGCCGCGCCGAGCTCCCGCAGCGTGGCCCGGGCGGACTCCCGGGACATCTGCGCCGCGTCGACGTCGCCGACCGCGTCGCAGGCGCGCGCCACGGCGAGCCTGGTCTGAGCGCCCTCGTACGGCGCGTCGACGTCCTGCCAGAGCGTGGCGGCGCTGCGTAGGCAGCCCAGCGCCGCCCGTGCTTCGCCCTCGGCCAGCAGCACCAGGCCCTGGTAGTGATGGGACAGCGCCCGCATATACGGCGCGCGGTCCGGTCCGACGTACTCGGTCAGCCGGTCCAGCCAGGCGCGAGCGCCGGCCACGTCCCCGGTGGTGAGGGCCACGTCGATACGCGCGGCTATAAGCGGTCCGCGGGGCGTCGAGACGTTCGACTCGGTCTCGGCCAGGGCGCGTTCCAGGCCGGCCGCCGCCGCCGCCGGGCGGTCCTGCGCCAGTCGCAGCCGGGCCAAGCCGGGCTGAACCTCGGCGCCAACGGCAGCGGCCTGCTTGTACTCGCGCTCGGCGAGATCCAGGCGCCCGCGTAGTCGGGCCAGTTCAGCGATGCGGTAGTGCGCCCCGCCCGCCAAGGCGCCGGAAAGCCAGGTGCAGGCCCGCTCGGCCTCCTCAGCGGCGTGCGGCCAGTCCCCGCGCAGCTGCATGATTTCGGCTCGGTGCACCAGGCACCAGCCCCGGAACGGGATGAGGCCCGCCTGCTCGTCGATCCACGCGCTGAGTGCCTGCGTCCATTCCTGAGCGCGGCGCAGGTCGTAGCGTTCCATGCACAACCCGATCACCGAGCAGTAGGCGAGGCCGGTGACCTGCGGAGCGGCCCGGCCGGCCGCCACGTGCACCATCACCTCGTCAGTCGCCGACGCGGACTCCCGAGGCCGGTCGAGCATGGCCAGGCACCGGCCAAGGCCGAGGCCGGCGAGCACGAACAGGTCGATTTCCCCGCGCGCCGCCGCGATCTGCGACATCCGCTCGAACAGCGGGAGGCCGGTCACCGCGTCGCCGGACATCATGGCCCGCACCGCGTCCGGGGCCAGCCGCCACCCTTCCCACCGACCGTCTGGATCGTCGCCCACCAGCCGGCCGAGACGGGCATCCCAACCAGCGGCCTGGGCCACCTCGCCGCGGTTCTGCAGGTGAAACGCCAGCCAGCACCCGCAGAGCACCGCCTCCTCTGTCCGGCCCTGGTCGAGATAGAGCTGGTGCGCGCGTTCCCGCAGCGTGACGACCTCGGCGTCGTGACCGAGCAGGAACGCGGCGATCGCCAGCTGCTCGAGTTCCTCCGGTGGTAGGCCGTGCTCGCGGTCAGCCGCAGAGAGCGCGGCGTACTCCGCTACCCAGTCGTGCGCCTCTGGGCGGGCAGCGGAGGGAGTTTCGGTCGTCCCCGGCACGCGCCAAGAATACGGCGGTAGGCCAGCGCGTTCAGCGGTAGCGGAAGCCGTCGAAGAAGCGCCGGAAGACTCCGCCCGGACGAGTCAACGGCGCGCTGGGCGGCGGTGCGGTGGCCGTTCGAGTGGCGATCGGCTTGTCGTAGTCGGTGCGCACGATGGCGTCGATGACCTGGTCCTGGTCGAAGTCCTCAGAGCCGTCGATCACCGGGACGAAGCCAACCAGCATGCCGTCGCGCATGACCTGCGCCTCCAGGCCGGCGGTGCCGTCGGAATCCCAGATCGCCTCACGCCCGTCGCGGAGCACGACCCGGATGCCGAACTGGTACACGCCCACCTTCGCCAGGTAGGCGTTGGTGCCCCGGTCACGCAGCGCGTCGACGACCTTGCGGGCGCGCATCTCCTCCATGCGTTGTCACGGTACCGAGCTTGACGGGAGGCTGCCCTCGACGGCCGGGCCCTCTCAAGATTCCGGCCAGGGCCGACGCGGGGGTTCCTCGGCCTGACCCGACGGCGCGGACGGCTCCGGGGACCCGGACGGACCGGTGGCGGGGAGCTCTTGAGTCGCGGACTGGGCTCCCTCGGACGGCACGGTGGGCCGCTCCGGCTCTGGCGGCGGTGCGTATAGGCGGTGCTGTTGGGTCGGGGCGTCCTCGGTGACGGGCACCCCGGCGGGCGGCTCGGACGTCGCCGCTTCGTCGCCCTCTGTGGTGGGCATGGCCTGCGTCCGGGTCGCCGCCTCCTCGGGTGACCAGCCGTACGCGGCGAGCTCGGGATTCCCGGCACCCGCCCCAACCGTGGCTGCGGGTGGCGCGCTCAGGTCCGGCGCACGCGGCGGGAAGAACGCGTCCTCCGGCCGCGCTGGCTCCTCAATCGGCTCGGCCCGCTGCCCCATGGTGATCAAGGCGCACAGCAAGGCGGCGATGAATCCGACGCAGAGTGCCCACATGATCACCCGGGCGGCGGGCCCTTCGATCACCGACCACCAGAACCGGGTAGTGCCCAGCGGGTTGGCCCGGCCGCCGAACAACCCGGGATATGAGATGAACGTGCCGACCATCGAGGCGACGACGGCGCTGAGCATCTCCAGGCCCCATATGGCGAAGAACGGTCCAAAGAATCCGCGCGGACGACGCTGCGAGTTGATGACGACCCACGTCAAGAGGAACACGAGAATGACGACCGAGGCGCTGGCGATCACCTCGCCGAGGCGCAGGTTCTGATCGCCGGACCAGTGGCTCAACCGCCAGCGGAACGCCACCGGCACCTGCTTGATCGTCGCGTTCGCGCCGTTACTCGAGGACTTGATGGCGACGTGGTCGTAGTACCACTGGTTTCCCGCCGCCGCGATGACTACGAGGTTCACCACGGCCGCTACCGCCGCGACGACGACTGCGCCTTTTCGTTCCATATCCGCAGGATAGGTCCGAGGGCGGCGTCGGTCCGGTAGCCGAGCTCGCGGCGTGGCCGGGTGTTTGATGGACGAGTGGACGTTACCGGCTGGATGAGCGGCCAGGTCTTCCTACAGACCGTCGACGAGAACGAGGTCTCGCAGGTCAGCGCCTTCCTCGCGTCTCGGGGACTGGCGAGTCAGGTGATGACGATGAGCGAGCAGATGGTCCTGGATCCGGCTGAGCCCGCGTCGGCCGTGACCACCACCAGCTACAGCATCATGGTGCAACTGAGCGGCTTCCCGCAGATGGTCAGCCAAGCTCTCGCCGATCTCATGCAACGCGCGCACGGCGGCAGCTGGGAGCTGGCGGACCCCTCAGAGGGCTGATTCGGGACGTCCTTGTTTTCACAGGATCGACCCATGGAACGCTCAGCGTTCACATGGACCCGGCCCCGACGCTGGGTGCATGCCCGACGAGAGCACGCCTCAGACCCCGCAGCCTGCGGAACCCGGCCAGGCTCCACAACCGCCCACCGCAGAGCCGCCGGTCACGCTTCCGCCTGCGGTGCCGAGCTGGTACCCCTCTTACTACGGGACCGGGCCGGCTTTTCCGCAGTCGACTCCCGCCTCCCCCCAGGCCGAGCCTGTCTACGTCGCGGCGGCGCCGGCGGCCAAGCCGACCCGGGCCCGATCGACGGTCGTGGCCGCGGTGCTGGCCGGGGTTCTGGCCGGCGGTGGCGCCGGGGCGGCCGTCGTGGCCGCGACCGACAACAGCTCGTCGACGAACGCGGTGAGCAGCACCACCGTCCCGGCCTCAGTCTCAGCAAAGCTCGACGGCACCATTTCCGCGGCCGCCGACAAGATCATCCCCAGCGTCGTCACCATCAGCGTGACCGGCGGCCAGGAGTCCGGCATCGGTTCCGGCGTAGTCATCAAGTCCGGCGGCTACATCCTCACGAACGACCACGTGGTGTCGGTGGCTGCGAACGGCGGGTCGATCAAGGTCGAGTCCTACGACGGCCGGACCGCGTCGGCCACCGTCGTCGGGCGGGACAGCTCCGACGACCTGGCCGTGATCAAGACCAACCTGACTGGGCTCAAGGTGGCCAGCTTCGCCTCGTCGTCATCGCTCCAAGTGGGCCAGACCGTGGTGGCCGTAGGCGCGCCGCTGGGCCTGTCCGACACGGTGACCTCCGGGATCGTGAGTTCCCTGGCCCGCACGGTCCGCTCCGGTGACAACGACCAGGCCGTGTTCGCGGCTGTGCAGACCGACGCCGCGATCAATCCTGGCAACTCCGGCGGTCCCCTGGTCGACCTGAACGGCAACGTGGTCGGCATCAACGCCGCCATCGCCAGCACCTCCAATCCCGGCGTGACCATCCCGGGCCAGGAGAGCCAGTCCGGCAGCATTGGGATCGGCTTCGCCATCCCGTCGGACGAGGCGTCGCGGGTGGCCAGCGGTCTCATCGCCCACGGCACCGCTACGCACGCCAGCCTTGGGGTCACCGTCCGGGGCAACGCAAACAGCACGACCGGGGCCGTGATCGTCTCCGTCAAGAGCGGCTCGGCCGCGGCCAAGGCCGGCCTCAAGGCGGGCGATGTCGTCACCGGCGTCGACTCCTTCCGGGTGCAAACCGGCGACGACCTGATCGCGCTGGTCCGCTCGCACGCCCCGGGCAACAAGATCGACGTCCACTACACCCGCGGCGGCAAGTCCGCGTCCACCTCGGTAACGCTGGGTAGCGCCAGCTGAGCCTGCGTCGTCACACTGCACGGTGTGGCGACGCACGAGGTGACCAACGTCCCACCGCTCTGGTCGGGCGTGAATGTCTTCGGTGCCGACCAGGCGCTAGCAGACCGCCTGGTCGGCACCGAGCCCAACGCGAGGCTCAAGGCGCTCGGCGCTCTGGCGGGCAGCGCCCAAGCTGCGGAATGGTCCCGGCAGGCCAACACCTACACACCGGTCCTGCGCACCCATGACCGCCTCGGCCGGCGCATCGACGAGGTCGAGTTCCATCCGGCCTGGCACGAGCTGATGACGGTGGCCGTCGAGCACGGCCTGCACGGCGCGCCGTGGGCGTCGGACTCGCCAGCGGCGCACCTGATGCGGGCCGTTGGTTTCTTCGT
>DATAEG010000021.1:0-18493 GCA_036258135.1 Jatrophihabitantaceae bacterium
CAGCTTGGCCAGGGCAAGGAGAACGTGCGCAACTTCCTGCGCGACAACCCCGACCTGGCGGACGAGATCGAGAAGAAGATCAAGGAGAAGCTCGGCGTCGGTCCGGTCGTGGTCGACCACTCGATTACAGCCGACGGCGCCACCATCACCCCACTACCCGCCCCGGTGGATTTCTGAGCTATGGCACGTTCCCACGCCGCCCGCAGGCATCTTTACCTGGTCACCTCGCCGGTGAGCCCGGCGCCCGAGGCTGCCGCGATCTCCGCCGTACCGTCAGGGTCGGGCGCAATGGCCTCGCCCGAGCCCGACCTCGAGCCGCCCGGTGACGCCGAGGCGGTGGCGCGGTCGCTGTGTCTGCGGGCGCTGACCAAGCGAGCCCAGACGCGCAAGGAGCTCGGCGATCTCCTGCGCGCCAAGGGCATCCCGGCCGACGTGGCGGGCATGGTGCTGGACCGGTTCACCGCGGTGGGCCTGGTCGACGACGCCGCGCTCGCGGCGGGCTATGCCGAGTCGCGGCATCGGACGCTGGGCCTCTCGCGGAGTGCGCTGCGGCAGAAGCTGCGGGAGCGGGGCGTCGCGCCTGAGACTGCCGAAGCGGCCGTCTCGCACATCGACCTGGAGGCCGAGGAATCGGCTGCCCTGGCGCTGGCCCGGCACAAGCTGGCCACCATGAAGCACGTCGACGCGGCCACCCGGTCCCGCCGGCTGTTGGCGATGCTGGCCCGCAAGGGATATTCCGCCTCGATCAGCCACCAGGTAGTGCGCAGCCTGGTCATCGAAGTGGATCTTCCCGAGAGCTAGGGCGCGCCGCGGGAAGTCCTGCCTGTCGCCTTGACCTCTGCAGGAGGTCTACCTAGCCTCAGAAGCACGAAGGAGAGTGACTTTTCAGCGTGCCGGGACGGCACGTCATATACAGGCAACCGGCTGACCGCCTCTCCCATCGGAGCGGCGGACCGACGAGAAAGGACACCAAGTCGTCGCCCGCCCGACGTTTGTGCGGCGACACCACTTAAAGCATCTACCTCCCGACCGCTTTGAGGAACTCTCCGCCGCCTGGCACCTGGTGAGTGCGTGCGCCCGCCGAGCGCCCGGACGAGGGGAGCACGGCCGTGGAATGGGTGCTGCTGGTTGCCGTCGGGGCCGCATTCGTACTCGGGTTGCTCTTCCTCGACGCCTATCGCAAGCGGGGCGGGCACCCGCGCGGGCGTCACGAGAACGGCACACACAGCCGGACGGCGCATGAAGCGGCCGAGGCTGAGGCCGAAGAGTGGACGCGTACCGCCCGCCGCATGGCCGAAACCGAAGCCGAGTCGATCCGGGCGCTGGCTCGTCGCGAGGCCGAGTCCGCGCGGCGCGAGGCTGAGGCGGAAGCCACCGCCCTGGTGCACTCGGCGCGGGCCGAGGCCGCGGAGATGCGGGTCGCGTCGGAATCCGGCCTGGCCGAGGACCGCAGGGCGCTGGAGCAGGACCGGGCGGACCTCCAGGCGCAGTCCACCCGCCAGCGCGGCGAACTGGATTCGGCCAGCGCGGCACTGGCCCAGGCCCAGGCCGAGCTCGACGACGCCCAGGACCGGCTGCACCGTCGGATCGAGGAAATGGACGGTCGGGAGAATGCGCTGGCCGATCGCGAGCAGGCCGTCGAGGCCCGTGCCGAGGAGCTCGAGACGCGGGCCGCGGAACTCCAGCGTCAGGACGAGGAGCGTCTCGACGAGCTGAGCCGGGTCGCCGGGCTGAGCCAGGCCGCTGCGCGAAGCGAGCTGATGGCCGAGGTCGAGGCCCGCTCCCGCCGGGAGGCAGCGAATCTAGCCCGGTCCATCGAGACCGAGGCTCGGGCGGAGGCCTCTACGCGGGCGCGGGCCATCGTCGTGGACGCGGTGCAGCGGGTGGCCAGCGAGCAGACCGCGGAAAGCGTGGTGAGCGTTTTCCACCTGCCCAGCGACGAGATGAAGGGCCGCATCATCGGCCGGGAAGGCCGCAACATCCGGGCCTTCGAGGCCGTGACCGGCGTCAACGTGATCATCGACGACACCCCCGAGGCAGTCCTGCTGTCCTGCTTCGACCCGGTGCGACGCGAGACCGGCCGGCTCACCCTGGAGAAGCTGGTGCTCGATGGCAGGATCCACCCGCAGCGCATCGAGGAGATCCACGAGGCCAGCCGGTCCGAGGTCGACGCGCTGTGCCTGCGCGCCGCCGCGGACGCCCTGGCCGACGTCGGCGTCGGCGAGGTCGACGAGCGACTGATGCTGACCCTGGGCCGACTGCGCTATCGGACCAGCTACGGACAGAACGTGCTTGCCCATCTGGTGGAGACCGCCCACATCGCCGGGCTGATGGCCGCCGAGCTCGGTCTCAGCCGGGCCGAGACCACGTTGGTCAAGCGGTCGGCGTTCCTGCACGACATCGGCAAGGCGCTTACCCACGAGGTCGAAGGCAGCCACGCGCTGGTCGGCGCGGAGCTGTTGCGCAACCACGGCGAGGACGAGCGCGTCGCGCACGCCGTCGAGGCCCACCACAACGAGGTGGCGCCGCGCACCGTCGAGGCGGTGCTGACCCAGGCGGCGGATGCCTGCTCGGCGGCCCGGCCCGGGGCCCGCCGCGAGTCGCTGGAGTCCTACGTCAAGCGGCTGGAGCGCATCGAATCGATCGCGTCGGCCCACGAGGGCGTGGAACGCGTGTACGCGATGCAGGCCGGCCGTGAGGTGCGCGTGATGGTCCGGCCGGAGAGCGTCGACGACCTCGAAGCCGCGGTGATCGCCCGCGAGCTGGCCAAACAGATCGAGGACGAACTCACCTACCCCGGCCAGATCAGAGTGACCGTCGTGCGCGAGTCCCGGGCCACCGAGGTCGCCCACTGATCCACCGCGATCAGCCGCCGAGGTCCAGCATCATCAGCTCCGACGCGGACACGAACCCGGCCCGCGCGTACAACGGCGCCGCCTCGTCCGAGGGGTTGAGCACCAGCCGGGCCATGCCGAACGCGCGGGCGTAACGCACTGCCTCGGCCACCAGCAGCGTGCCGAGGCCGCCTCTGCGTTGCGCTGGCCTCACGTACACGTTGCTCACGTATCCCCAGGATGTACCGGGTGCGCCGTCGGGTCGGCCCGGCTTCGGCATCCGCCGGAACACGGACAGGTTGAGCATGCCGACCACCGCGCCGTCCGCGTCGCCGATCCAGGTGACCCTGCGGTCACCCTCCGCCCGCAGCCAATTCTCGAACTGCTCGACGAAGGCGGCGTCGACGTCGGCGCTCCCGGTGGACCACTCGGCCCGCAACGCCGCCAGGGCCGCCGCGTCCGCGACGCCGGCGAGCCGGACCGCCGTCTCGCCCGGAGCGGCCAGCCGGTAGATCGCCATCGGCAGGTCGACAAGCTCGGACGGCACGGGACGTTCCGCGACGAGGGTGAAGCCGTTCTTCTCCAGGACCCGGCGCGAGGGGTGGTTGGTCGCCTCCGGGTCGGTGATGATGCCCGCATCGGGACGGTGCCGGCGGACGTCGGCGACGAGCGCGGCCACCAGCTCGGTGCCGGCGCCGCTACCCACGACCGCGGCCTCGCCGAGCGCATAGTCGATACCGCAGTCGCCGGGACGCGCCCCGACACCGTCGGCGTCCTTCGGATAGTCGCGCCACGCGTACCACTGCCCGAACCCGACCGGCTCGCCGGCTCGGGTCGCGATCCGCATGAATGTCGGGTCGTCGCCGCGGATCGCCCGGGCGTACGAGTCGAGCTCCGCCTCGATGGTGGTGCCCGATAGCCACCAGCGGGCCACGTGCGGCTGGTCGAGCCAACGCCGCACCAGAGGCAGGTCGTCCAGCGTCATCGGCCGCAGGGAGATCATCCCGGCCAGGGTAGGCCGTATCCTCGGCCCCACCATGACTTCCACGGCCCGCACGTACGACATCCGCACCTACGGGTGCCAGATGAACGTGCACGACTCCGAGCGCCTGGCCGGGCTGCTCGAGGAGGCCGGATACGTCCCGGCCGCGGCGGGCAGCGGCGATGACGTGGACCTGGTCGTGTTCAACACCTGCGCGGTGCGCGAGAACGCCGACAACCGGCTTTACGGCAACCTCGGCCATCTCTACCCGACCAAACGGCGCCGGCCCGGCATGCAGGTGGCGGTCGGCGGCTGCCTGGCCCAGAAGGACCGCGGCACCATCGTCGAGAAGGCCCCATGGGTGGACGTCGTTTTCGGCACCCACAACCTGGCCAGCCTGCCCGTCCTGCTAGAACGCGCCCGGCACAACGCCGAGGCTCAGGTCGAGATCGTCGAGGCGCTCCAGAACTTCCCGTCGGACCTGCCAACCCGGCGGCATTCCGCGTTCTCCGCGTGGGTGTCGATCTCGGTGGGCTGCGACAACACGTGCACGTTCTGCATCGTGCCCAGCCTGCGGGGGAAAGAGGTGGACCGCCGTCCCGGCGCCGTCCTAGCCGAGATCGAGGCCCTGGTCGCCGAGGGCGTCGTGGAGATCACCCTGCTCGGCCAGAACGTTAACTCTTACGGTCGGTCGTTCGGCGACCGCGGCGCGTTCGCCGCTCTGCTGCGCTCCTGCGGCCGGATCGACGGACTGGAACGGCTCCGGTTCACCAGCCCGCACCCCCGCGACTTCACCGACGACGTGATCGACGCGATGGCCACCACGCCCAATGTGTGCCCACACCTGCACATGCCGTTGCAGTCAGGATCGGACGCCATCCTCAAGGCGATGCGGCGAAGTTATCGACGCGACCGCTACCTCGGCATCCTCGACCGGGTCCGGGCCGCTCTGCCAGACGCGGCCATCACCACGGACATCATCGTCGGGTTCCCGGGCGAGACCGAGGCGGACTTCGAGGACACGCTCGACGTGGTGCGGGCCGCCTGCTTCGCCGGAGCCTTCACCTTCCAGTACTCACCTCGGCCGGGGACGCCGGCGGCCGTAATGGAAGCCCAGGTGCCGAAGGCCGTCGTCCAGGAGCGTTACGAACGTCTCATCGCCGTGCAGGACGACATCGCGTGGCACGAGAACCGAGCACTCGTCGGCACCGACGTCGAGGTCCTCGTGAGCGCCGGCGAGGGGCGCAAGGACGCGACGACGGGACGGGTGTCCGGACGAGCCCGCGATGGCCGTCTGGTGCATCTGCACACGCACGGCGAGTGCGTCGACCCCGGTGATCTGGTGGCCACCACGGTGACGCACGCGGCACCGCACCATCTCGTTGCCGACGGGGTGCCGCGCCTAATCCGCCGCGCGCGGAGGGCCGGCCCGGCCGCGCGCGGCTCGGCCCGGCAGCCGGTCTCGATCAGCCTGCTTACTACCCGTCTGGGATAAGCGAACGGCGCTGGGCCACTTCGGCCTCGGCCTTCGCGATCCGGGCGCTGTCGCCGCTGGCCCGGGCCCGTTCCAGCTTGGCCTCGGCCTCGGACAGTCGCGCCTGGAGCTCGGCGAGGAACGGGTTGCTGGCCCGGGTCGCCTGCTGCCATTGCGAATCCACTGCGGAACGGACGCGCTGTTCGGCGGCGCGCATGCGTTCCTCCAACCGGCGCATCGAGTCGCGCGGCACCCGGCCGACCTTGTCGTAGCGCTCGGTGATCTCGCGCATGAGCAACTGCGCGTGCCGCGGGTCAGTGAGGTCCAGCGCCTCGGCCTCGGCGACGATCTCCTCCTTGGCCTTGAGATGGGCCGCTTCACCCGCGTCACGCTCGGCGAAGGCCGTGGAGCGGTGCACAAAGAACGCGTCCTGGGCTGCGCGGAACCTCTTCCACAGCGCGTCCTCGTCGCTGCGACTGGCCCGCGGCGCGGCCTTCCACTGTGTCATCAGGTCCTTCATGGCAGATGCGGTTTCACGCCAGTCCTGCGATGTGCTCAGCTCCTCCGCCCGGCTCACCAGGGCCTCCTTGATGGCCTTGGCCGCGGTGCGCTCGGTGTCGAGCTGGGCGAAGTGGCTGCCCCGGCGCCGACCGAACGCGTCCCGGGCCGCGGCGTAGCGCTTCCACAGCGCCTCGTCGGTCTTGCGGTCGATGCCCTTGATCTGCTTCCACTCGTCGACGATGGCGCGCATCCGGTCGCCCGATGCCTTCCAGGACGTCGACGTCTCGGCGATCTGCTCGGCCTCAGCGACCAGCTTCTCCTTGGCCTCAATGGCGTCGTTGCGGGCCTGCTCCCGGGCCAGCACCTGCTCGGCCATCTTGGCCTCGGCAGCCTCCCGTAACGCCCGCAGCCGGGTTTCCAGCGCGGCGAGGTCACCCACGACCGAGGCGTCGGCCAGCGAATCCTGCAAGGCCCCGGCCTGGTTCCAGGTGGCCTTCGCGTCGCCCGCACCGGAGGCCAGCCGGGATTCCAGCAGCTCGATTTCGGTGGCGAGGTCGGCGTAGCGCCGCTCGTAGTACGCGAGCCCGGCCTCCGGGTCGCCGGCCTGCCACGAGCCGACCACCCGTTCACCGTCGGACGTCTTGACGTAGACGGTCCCGTCGTCGTCGATACGTCCCCACTGCGAAGCCATAGGAGGCCATTAGACACGAGTCAGGCGCGCTGCGGGGAACAGGACGCTGAGGTTAGGGTGCCCACCATGCCCGAGCGGGTGCTGGCCATCGTGGGACCGACGGCGGCCGGCAAGTCCGAGTTGGCGGTGGCGCTGGCGCACCTTTTCGACGGTGAAGTTGTTAACGCCGACTCCATGCAGCTCTACGGCGGCATGGACATCGGCACCGCGAAACCGACCGCGGCCGAACGCCGCGGCGTGGTGCATCATCTCCTCGACGTGTGGCCGGTGACCAAGTCGGCGGCGGTCGCCGAGTACCAGGCCATGGCCCGGGCGGTCATCGACGACGTGCACACCCGCGGCCGGCTGCCGATCGTCGTCGGCGGCTCGGGCCTCTACGTACGCGGCGCGCTCGATCGCCTGGACTTCCCCGGCGAGTCGCCGCCGATCCGAGCCCGGCTGACCGCAGAGCTCGGGACGGTCGGCGCCCCGGCGCTGCACGAACGGCTGCGCCGCCTGGATCCCGAGGCCGCGCGGGCCATCCTGCCCAGCAACGGCCGGCGGATCGTGCGTGCCCTCGAAGTGATCGAGCTCACCGGCGGCCCTTTCCTCGCCCGGATGCCCGGCTTCGAGTCCTTCTACGACACGACGTACGTCGGTCTCGATCGCGCCGACCTGGACGAGCGGATCGCCGCCCGCGTCGAACGGATGTTCGTGCTCGGCTTCGTCGACGAGGTGCGCGGTCTGCTCTATGCCGGTCTGCGGGGCAGCCCGACCGCGGGCAAGGCCCTCGGCTACGCGCAGATTCTGCGGTGCCTCGACGATAACGGGGCGGTGGTCGGCGATCTCGACCAAGCGGCCGACGAAACCGTCCAGGGCACCCGGCGGTTTGTCCGTCGGCAACGCTCCTGGTTCCGGCGCGATCCGCGGATCGTTTGGCTTGCCGGGACGTCTGCCACCGTGGTGGCCGAGGCCGCGCATACCCTGGAGCCATGACGTTGCGGGCGCTCAAGGGCCACGGCACCGAGAACGACTTCATCGTCATCCCCGACCTGGACGGCCGTTTCGGCCTGGACGCCGCCGCGGTCCGGGCCCTCTGCGACCGGCGGGCCGGGGTAGGCGCCGACGGGGTGCTGCGGGCGGTGCGTCCCGAGCACGAACCCACCTGGGCCGGCGGCGATGCCGACTTCGCCATGGACTTCCGCAACGCCGACGGCTCGGTGGGGGAGATGTGCGGGAACGGCGCGCGGGTGTTCGCCGCCTACCTCCAGCGGGCGGGTCTGCTGCGCGACGGTCAGGCCCGGATCGCCACCCGCGGCGGTGTGCGCACGGTGACCGTCGCCGGACCGGGCACCTACACAGTGGACCTGGGCGCGCCTCGGACGTACCCCGACGTGGTCAAGGTGCGGGCTGGCGGTCTCGTCGCCACAGGCACACTGGTCGACATGCCGAACCCGCACGTGGTCGTCGCGGTCACGCCGGAGCAGCTGCCCTCACTCGACCTGACCGAGCCGCCGGTCGTCGAGCCCGACGGTCCGGCGGGACAGAACGTCGAGTTCGCAGTGCGCGAAGGCGCCCACCGGGCCCGGATGCGCGTGCACGAGCGCGGCGTCGGCGAGACGCGTTCGTGCGGTACCGGGATCTGTGCGGTGGTCGCCGTCCTGGCCGAAGACCACGGTCCATGGCAGGTGGCGGTGCCGGGCGGTGTCTGCACGGTCCGCTGGACCGACGACGGTAGCTTGCTCCTCACCGGCCCGGCCGTCATCGTCGCCGAGCTGGACATCGAGGCCGCCGTCCTGAACGGCGCCGGAGGGGTGCCAAGGTAAAGATCTCGCGGGTCTCGCCGCGTTCCGGGACAATCGGAGCCACGATGACTGCACCTTTCAGCGACGTCGGCGGAGTCGACGACAGTGCCGGCGCCTTCCAGCTGGAGGACCGCGCCGCGCTTCGTCGTGTCGCGGGCCTGTCCACCGAGCTCACCGACGTCACCGAGGTCGAATACCGGCAACTTCGGCTGGAACGGGTCGTCCTGGTCGGCGTCTGGACGAGCGGAACGCTGGCCGGCGCCGAGAACTCGTTGACCGAGCTCGCCCGGCTGGCCGAGACGGCTGGCTCGCAGGTGCTCGACGCGCTCATCCAGCGCCGCGAGACTCCGGACCCGGCCACCTACATCGGCTCAGGCAAGGCCAAGGAGCTGCGCGACATCGCCATCGCGACGGCCGCCGACACGATCATCTGCGACGGCGAGCTCACTCCTGGGCAACTGCGCCAGCTCGAGGCCGTCGTCAAGGTCAAGGTGGTCGACCGGACCGCGTTGATCCTGGACATCTTCGCACAGCACGCGTCGTCCAAGGAGGGCAAGGCGCAGGTCGAACTCGCCCAGATGCAGTACCTGCTGCCGCGGCTGCGTGGTTGGGGTGAGGCGTTGTCCCGCCAGGTCGGTGGCCGGGCGGCAGGCGGCGCCGGCATCGGCGGCCGGGGCCCCGGTGAGACGAAGATCGAACTCGACCGGCGGCGCATCTCGTCGCGGATGGCCAAGCTGCGCCACGACCTAAAGGGGATGAAGACGGCCCGCGCGGTCAAGCGGTCCCAGCGGCAGGCCCGCAACGTCCCCAGCGTCGTGCTCACCGGTTACACCAACGCGGGCAAGTCGTCGCTGCTGAACGAGCTCACCGGCGCCGGGGTGCTGGTGGAGAACGCGCTGTTCGCCACCCTCGATCCGACCGTGCGCCGCGCCGAGACCGGCGACGGCCGCGCCTACACGCTCACCGACACCGTGGGTTTCGTCCGGCATCTACCGCACCAATTGGTGGAGGCGTTCCGGTCCACTCTGGAGGAGGTCGCCGACGCCGACCTGATGGTGCATGTGGTCGACGCGAGCGACGCCGACCCGGTCGCCCAGATCGACGCGGTGCGGGCCGTTCTCGCCGACGTCGACGCGGCCGCGGTGCCGGAGGTCCTGGTCTTCAACAAGATCGACACCGCCGACCCGGCGATGCTGACCCGGCTGCGGCGTCTCGTCCCGGATGCCCTGTTCGTCTCCGCACGCACCAGAGCCGGCCTGGACGACCTGCGCGCCGAGATCGACCGTCGGCTGCCCCGGCCGGACATCCTCATCAACGTGCTGCTGCCGTACTCCCGCGGTGATCTGGTCGACCGGATCCACCGGGAGGGGGAGATCCTGGAGCAGTCTCACACCGCCGACGGGACGCGGTTGTGCGCGCGAGTTCCGGCGGCTCTGGCCGCCGCCGCCAGTGCGTTTGCTGTGACGCTGGCCGGCGACTGACGCGCCCCGACTTACGTCTCGGCGTAGGGTGGAGCGCGACCGGTCCGCGGCCGCACGTGAAAGGCTTCACCACATGGGATTCGACCAGCCAACGCACTGGCTCGTGATCATCGCCGTTGGATTGATCCTTTTCTTCGGGTACAAGAAGTTGCCGGAGATGGCGCGGTCCGCCGGCCGCTCGATGCGCATCTTCAAGACCGAACTGAAAGGCATGGCCGACGACGACGACGCCCGCCAGGCCGCCAAGCAGGAGGCCCAGCCTCCGGCGCCGCCCCCACCTCCCTCCGACATAGTCGCGCCCCCGAACGCGACGCCGAACGGCCTGACCAGCTCGGACTCGGCGCCGGTTGAGCCTCCGACGCCGCGTGCGGACTGACCGCACCGCACCTACCCGGCCTGCTGTCCCCGCGACGCGCCACACGGCGCGGCCGCCGTTATGGTTGGTGGTCGTCGCCGCGGCCGTGCTGATCGCCACCACGGCGGATGTGCGCTTCTCCGGCGTGCTGTATCACTTCGACATTGATCTCGGCCGACGGCTGCATGAATGGGATCTGCGGCACCACCTCGGTGCCGAGATCCCGCTGCGCGGGCTGGTGCTCTTTGGGCAGCGCGGCGTAGTGCTGATACTCGCTGTCGCCTTCTTCGGATGGCTGGCCTGGCGTGAGCGGATCAGCGAGCCGCTGGTCCGCTTGGCTGTGGCTCTGGTCGGCATCGCGGCCCTCGTGTACGCGCTGAAGTTCACCGTCACCCGGTTGGCGCCGATTGACTACTTCGGCCACCACCTCGACGCACCGAAGCGGTCCTACCCGTCCGGGCACATGGCGAACGCGCTGGCGCTTTGGGGCCTGGCTCTGTTCGCCGCGATTCGCTGGCACCTGCCGGCTCGGGCCGTCACGGCGGCCAGTGTGCTGCGGTGGGCCGCGCCTGCGGCGGTAGCGATCGGCATGATCGTGCTCGACTACCACTGGGTCAGCGACATGATCGGCGGCGCTGCGATCGGCGTGCTGGTGCTGGCCGTCGCTGTGGCCGACGGCTGGGTCGCCCCGGCCGCGTGGATCGACGCGCGCTGGATCCGCCGTCAACCGCAGGCGTAATTCGGGCTCTCCAGGGGCCAACGTTCGACGTCGGACGGGTTCGCCTGCGAGACGAGGTACACCGACTCGCCACGCGGCACCAGCCAAAGCTCGAGGCCGTCCCGGTGCCATCCGCTGTCGGTTGCGTCAGCGGGGAGAGTCGCGGCACCTTCGTACGGCACCAGCAGGTACTTCGTGAGTATTCCTCCGGCATCGCGCACATAGAACCGCGCTCGTGTGGTCGGCCCGACTTGGAGGTATGCCACCCCCGAGAAGTGCGGATACCGGCACTCCAGGGCCTTTCCGGCGGCGCCGGAGCGCTCGAGCACGGCCGCTTCTTGGTCGATCGAAAATGGGACGTACATCGGCCCGACGTAGACCGGCCGTCCGGCGGAGCCCGGTACGAGCGGCGATGCGTGTGATGCGGGTTTGACGCAGGCGGCCATTAGCACCACCGCGATCGCGAGTGCTACGGCCCGCACGACACCTCCTCCTACATGCTGGCCAGGACTTTGCCCGGAGATGACTGTGGGCGCGGCCGCCGAGATGCGGCCGAGTTCGGATTGTGACGCCGACTACATCCGCCGGTCGCGGGCTGAGCCCGGCCCGCGGCATGACGAAGGCCGCAGAGCCCCCGTGGCATCTGCGGCCTCCGAAATCGTGACCCCGCGTCAGAACCAACGGCGCGACGAGTGCCGGAAAGCATACTGCCTGCCCAGGCGCAAGTGGAACTCGCCCCCCGGTGGGCTGTGGATAATCACGTCTCAGATCTTGCGCAGAACCGTGACCACCTTGCCGAGGATCATCGCCTCGTCGCCCGCGATGGGCGCGAACGCGTCGTTGTGCGGCATCAGCCAGACATGCCCATCGCGACGCTGGTAGGTCTTCACGGTCGCCTCGCCGTCGATCATCGCGGCGACGATCTCGCCGTTGTTCGCGGTCGGCTGCTGCCGCACGACCACCCAGTCGCCGTCGGCTATGGCCGCGTCGATCATCGACTCACCGGTCACCCGCAGCAGGAACAAGGTGCCCTCGCCGACCAGAGCCCGGGGGAGCGGGAAGACGTCCTCGAGGCTTTCCTCGGCCAGGATCGGGCCACCGGCGGCAATCCGGCCGATGACCGGGATGAACGCCGGTGCCGGGCGATGGTTGATGCCGGCCGCGTCGGTGCTCGGCTCGGGGCGGTCCTCACCGGCGCGGACGTCGACCGCGCGCGGACGGTTGGCGTCCTTGCGCAGAAAGCCCTTCTTCTCAAGGACGGACAGCTGGTGGGCCACGCTCGACGTCGACGCCAGGCCCGCTGCCTCGCAGATCTCGCGGATGCTGGGCGGATAGCCGCGTTGCTGAACTGAATCACGGATGACCGCGAGGATCGTGCGCTGTCGCGCTGTCAGCCCGTCGCCGCGGTCGAGCTCGGGCAGCTCCGCGATCTTGGGTGGCCGACCGCGCTTGTTCCCGCCGGGACGCTTCGGCTGGTTCGGCGTATTGCTGGCCACGGCGCTCCTCTCGATCGGTTGTTCGGAATCAGGGCTCGGTGGACGGTTGCCCTGACGGTAGCTCAGCCGTCCCCCGATCTCAAACACCTGTTCGATACGACACGCCGGGCGTCGCTGGTTTCTGTCGGAGGTGAGTGCTACACCTTCGTACAGGAGTTCGAACGAACATGTGTTCGAGCCGTGGCCGATCGTCGAGGAGGCTCTGATGTCGGTGGCACCGGATCTGCCGCCTGTTGTGCGCATACCGTCCCGGGCGGCACGAGGACGGCCCGCAGCGACGCCACACCGACTGCGGCTGGTGCCGCCCCCCACTCGGCCGACCCGCATCTCCGTCGCCGCGCCGGCCCGGCCGGCCGCGCCAGGCACGCGGCCCGAGACCCGGCCGGCGCGGCGGGAGACCCGGCCGACGTCTTCAGTCGCCGCGCCCACGATCCGGCGTTGTGTGGAGGCCGAGCCGATCGTTCCGGAGACGTGGATCGAGCCGACCGCCAACCACATCCTCGAGCACGACTGGGACGCGTTCGTCGAGGAGTCGCTGGCGCTCGGTCGGGGCATGACCCCACGCCGCGCGAGGTCACCGCGGACAAACTCGATTCCAGCGGTCCGCCTCACCCGCCGCGGTCGCGTCGCTCTGACGGCGGCGGCCTCCGTCGTGGCCGCGGTCACCGTCCTGCTCTCGGTTGTCGGTTCCTCCGGTGAGGCGGCGCAGCCCCACCCAATCACGCCCGCCTCGGTCGTCGTGGCCGACGGCGACACCCTGTGGACGATCGCCCAGCGCGTCGCCCCGACCGTCGACCCACGGCGCGAGGTAGCCACGCTGATGCGGCTCAATCACCTGCGCACGGTGACCGTGGTGCCCGGGCAGGTCATCCGCACCCGGTAGCCGGAGGTACGGAGCGGAGCGTTCTGACGGCGTGTCGCATCTTGCGTCGTAGGTCACAGCAACCTACTGTCATCCCCTACATGTAGTAGTTACACTTGTGTAAGTAGTCCACAGGTTGGGGTATGTGGCCCACACGTTATCCCCAGCCTTTCGACAGGTCCGTCCACAGAACACAGGTGCGGACCGGGCGGAGAGGGGGTTCCGGCACCCATGCGATGCCCGTACTGCCGCCATCCCGACTCGCGTGTCGTCGACTCCCGCGAGCACGAGGACGGCCAAGTGATCCGCCGCCGCCGGTCGTGCCAGGACTGCGGCCGCCGCTTCACCACGGTCGAGGAACCGACCCTTGCGGTGATCAAGCGCTCCGGCGTCACCGAGCCGTTCAGCCGCGTCAAGGTCGTACACGGCGTGAGGCGGGCCTGCCAGGGACGCCCGGTCGACGACGACCAGTTGGCGCTGCTGGCCCAGAACGTCGAAGAAGCGGTTCGGGCCACCGGCGCTGCCGAGGTGCCGAGCAACGAGGTCGGGCTGGCCATTCTCGGCCCGCTCCGCGAGCTCGACGAGGTGGCTTACCTCCGCTTCGCCAGTGTCTACAACGCCTTCAGCTCCATCGATGACTTCGAGAAAGCCATCGCCGAACTTCGCTCCAGCCAAGCGGGCGGCACGCCGTCCGCGAACCGAGAGGACCGTCCATGACCGAGCTCGCTCCGAACTCCGCCGCGCAGCCGTCCGCCGAGCCGCCTGCCGCCGGCCCGCGGTTCTCCGCGAACGGGCTTGTCGTGGAGCAGGTCTTCTCCAACGCAGGCACGCACCCGTACGACGAGGTGACGTGGGAGCGGCGCGATGTCGTGATGACGAACTGGCGCGACGGCTCGGTGAACTTCGAGCAGCGTGGTGTGGAGTTCCCCGACTTCTGGTCGGTGAACGCGGCGAACATCGTCACCACGAAGTATTTCCGCGGCGCAGTTGGCACTGAGCAGCGCGAGTGGTCGCTGCGCCAGCTCATCGACCGCGTGGTCGCCAAGTACCGCGCCGCGGGCGAGCAGCACGGCTACTTCCGGTCCGCCGCGGACGCCGAGGCGTTCGACCACGAGCTGACGTGGATGCTGCTGCACCAATACTTCAGTTTCAACTCGCCGGTGTGGTTCAACGTCGGAACGTTGAGCCCTCAACAAGTCTCAGCGTGCTTCATACTCGCGGTTGACGACACGATGGACTCGATCTTGAACTGGTACCGCGAGGAAGGGTTGATCTTCAAGGGCGGTTCCGGTGCCGGGCTGAACCTGTCGCGGATCCGTTCGTCCAAGGAGCTGTTGTCCTCTGGCGGCACCGCGTCCGGCCCGGTGAGCTTCATGCGTGGCGCCGATGCATCAGCCGGGACCATCAAGTCCGGGGGAGCCACGCGGCGCGCGGCCAAGATGGTGGTGCTCGATGTCGACCACCCGGACGTCGTGGAGTTCGTCGAGACCAAGGCGCGCGAGGAAGACAAGATCCGCGTGCTGCGTGACGCCGGGTTCGACATGGACCTGGGTGGCGCGGACATCACGAGCGTCCAGTACCAGAATGCCAACAACTCCGTCCGGGTGAGCGACGAGTTCATGCGCGCGGTGGAGGAGAAGGGCGCCTTCGGCCTGCGGTCCCGGACCACCGGTGAGGTGCTGGAGACCGTCGACGCCGCTGAGCTCTTCGGCAAGATCGGGAAGGCGGCCTGGGAGTGCGCCGACCCGGGCATCCAGTACGACGACACGATCAACGACTGGCACACCAACCCCGAGACCGGCCGCATCACCGCTTCCAATCCGTGCAGTGAATACATGAGCCTGGACAACACGTCGTGCAACCTGGCGTCGCTGAACCTGATGAAGTTCCTCAACGACGACAACAGCTTCGCCATCGAGCGCTTCGTCAAGGCCATCGAGGTGATCGTCAGCGCAATGGACATCTCGATATGTTTCGCCGACTTCCCGACAGAGGCGATCGGCGTCAACACCCGTGCCTACCGCCAGCTGGGCATCGGCTACGCCAACCTCGGCGCACTGCTCATGGCGTCCGGCCTGGCCTACGACTCCGACGGCGGCCGCGCGCTGGCGGGAGCAATTACGTCCCTCATGACCGGGACGGCGTATCGGCGTTCGGCGGAGCTGGCCGGCATCGTCGGGCCGTATGAGGGCTTCGCGCGCAACGCCGAGGCGCACGCGCGGGTGATGCGCAAGCACGCCGCTGCAAACGATGCCGCGCGTGCACTGCACGACGTGGACAAGGCCGTCTACGCCGCGGCTGCCAAGGAATGGGCCACGGGCAACGCGCTCGGTGCCACGAACGGCTGGCGCAACGCGCAGGCCTCCGTCCTCGCGCCGACCGGCTGCCTCGCCGGCGACACGCTCGTCTCGACGGACCACGGTTTGCTGCGGCTGTCGGAACTCGGTGATGTCTACGGCGACCGGTGGCAGGACCTGGACGTCCAAGTCTCGACCGACGACGGACCACGTGCAGCCACGAAGTTCTTCGTCAACGGTGAGGAGCCGACCCGGCGAATTGTGACCGAAGGCGGCTACCGGATCCAAGGCACGCTCGGGCACCGCGTGAAGGTGGTCGACGCGGCGACCGGTGAATGGCTCTGGAAGCGGCTGTCGGACATAGCACCAGGCGATCTCGTGCCACTGCAGCTCGGCACGACTGTCGGCTCGCCGCGCCGGGTGCCGCTGCCCGTCCTCGACCAGGCGTACTACGCGGGTGACCGGGGCGTCCGCGTGCCCGAAGCGGTAGACGCCTCCCTCGCCGAGCTGGTCGGGTACTTCATGGGCGACGGCAGCCTGCATGCCAAGGGCATCCGGCTGTGCGTCGCCGATGCTGACCTGGACGTCGTCGAGCGCATTCGGGTGCTCAGCAAGGAGCTGTTCGACCTCGAGCCGGTGGTCCGTGCCGAGCAGGGCTACCAAGAAGTAACGCTTCAGTCGGTACGGCTGGCGCGGTGGTGGCAGGCGGCTGGTTTCGCCAAGGACCTGCCGGGTGTTGACCACTCTGGCAAGGGCTGGACGCCCAGGGTTCCGGCGGCGATCCGCGAGACCAATGACCGCTCGGTGTACGCCGCTTTCCTTCGGGGACTGTTTGAGGCCGACGCTGCCGTCGTCGCCGGCGTGCCGAGCGTCTCGACGGCTGCGGAGGTCTTCGCGGATGACGTCCGTTCTCTGCTGCTCGTCCTCGGACTGCCGACGACGACGCGGCAGACCACGAGCGGCTGGGGCGGCCCCCAGTTCCAGGTCCGGATACGCAACCTATCCCTGGCGCGCCGCTACGCGTCGGTGGTCGGTTTCGTCGGCGGTCGAAAGGCGGCCCTAGTGGAGGAGGCCGTTGCCGTGCAGTCGGGCAACCGGGACCGGATCGCCCTGCCCGCTGCAGTGTGGCGCGAGCTCGTCCCTGTCGGCCACCGGTGGCGCGGCGCAGTCGGACAAGCGCTGCAGCGCCATGGCGGCGTCTCCCGTGACCTGGCCGAGCGAGTGCTACGCGAAACGCAGGACGCGCGGCTGGCGCACGCGTTGGGCTACCTCTTCGAACGGGTCGCCGGCAACGAGGACGGCGGCATTCAGCCGACCTACGACCTATCCGTCCCGTCCAACGTCACGTACGTGGCGGCCGGATTCGTCAGCCACAACACCATCGGCCTGATGATGGACTGCGACACCACCGGCGTGGAGCCGGACCTGGCGTTGGTCAAGTTCAAGAAGCTGGTTGGCGGCGGTTCCATGCAGATCGTCAACCAGACGGTGCCGCGCGCGCTGCGCGCGCTGGGGTACCAGGAGGAGCAGCTCGAGGCCATCGTCGATTTCATCGCCGAGAACGGTCATGTGATCGACGCGCCCGGCCTCAAGCCCGAGCACTACGAGGTGTTCGACTGCGCGATGGGCGCGCGGGCGATCAAGCCGATGGGGCACGTGCGGATGATGGCGGCGGTGCAGCCGTTCCTGTCCGGCGCGATATCCAAGACGGTCAATCTGCCGGAGTCGGCCACCGTCGAGGACATCGCCGACGTCTACATGCAGGGTTGGAAGCTCGGCCTCAAGGCGCTCGCGGTGTACCGCGACAACTGCAAGGTGGGCCAGCCGCTGTCAGCAGGCAAGGACGCCAAGGGTGTCCAGGCGCCAGAGGTGGAGAAGGTCGTCGAGTACCGGCCCGTGCGCAAGCGGCTGCCCAAGTCGCGCCCGTCGCGGACGGTCTCGTTCTCCGTCGGCGGCGCCGAGGGCTACATGACCGCGGGTTCCTACCCGGACGACGGGTTGGGCGAGGTGTTCCTGAAGCTGGGCAAGCAGGGCTCGACGCTGGCCGGGGTGATGGACGCGTTCTCGATCGCCATCTCGATCGCGCTCCAGTACGGCGTGCCTCTGGAGAGCTACGTGCAGAAGTTCACCAACATGCGCTTCGAGCCGGCCGGCATGACCGACGACCCGGACGTACGGATGGCCCAGTCGATCATGGACTACATCTTCCGTCGGCTGGCGCTGGACTACCTGCCGTATGAGACGCGCGCGGCCCTGGGCATCCACACCGCCGAGGAGCGGGCCCGTCAGCTCGACACCGGTTCGTACGAACCCGACGCCGCGGAGTTCGAGTCGCTGGCCCAGTCCGCGCCAGTGACGCCGGCGCCGACCGACGCCGCCGACGAGGAGCAGGACGTGGCCGCCGCCGTCCAGGCACCGTCCACGGTGCACAGCTCGACCGAACTGCTCGAGTCGCTCGGCGCCTCCGTGGGCTTGTCCGTGGACGCCCCGTTGTGCATGAACTGCGGCACGAAGATGCGTCCCGCGGGCAGCTGCTTCGTCTGCGAGGGCTGTGGCAGCACCAGCGGCTGCAGCTAGACCCGCCGGGATTCAGTTAGACGTCCGGTCCTAGTTCGTTCGCGTTGACGAGTGTGGTCACCGTTCCCAGCGCGGAATGGGCCTCTTCGGTGAGCTGATCCACAAGCAGCGATACTCCGAGGAAAGTCGCGCCGCGAACTCAACGAGCCGCCGCGCCGCTAGCGCCTGGCTGCCGTGTTCGGCCCAATCGTCAACCATGAGCACTCGATCGCTGGGCTGCAGCACGGCCTGCATGCGCAGGCGGTGCCGTCGCCCGCGATAGTCGGCGTCGGTGTCGACGGCCAGCGTGGGTCCCGGACGCAGCCCATCGGCTTTGCGCATGCCCAGGCTCCCACCGGAACGTGTCCAGTAGCGCCTTGCGCGCGGCGGCAATCACCGTCGACGCCAACATGGCCGCATCTTGTCAGTGCAGGTTGGTGATCACGAAGTTCTTCAGGATGA
>DATAEG010000022.1:0-11366 GCA_036258135.1 Jatrophihabitantaceae bacterium
TCCCTGCGGAAACGCGGAGCGTTTCCGTGGGGTGCAGTCCGATAGTCGTGTGCTATCGGCGACGCTCGGGGCCCCTGCCAGATCGCGCAGCGATCTGGTGGGGTGAAACACAACGCCGCGGGCGGAGATCTGGGCGCCGCACACGGTAAACATACTTCGGATACAGGACACTAGAGACGGACGAGGGCGCGCAGGGTGATGAAGGCCGTAACGGCGGCGAGGGCGATGCCGATCAGCGCGCCGACGCCACCGGCCACGAGGACATCGTTGCCGTTGAGTCCGGGCAGCACGTTGTGCTCGACCTGCTGTTTGAAGATGCCGTCCAGCACGAGCACTTTGCCGACCCACACCAGGATGATCGCGATTACGCCGCCGATGGCCGCGGAGATCACCGCCTCGATCATGAAGGGCAGCTCGGTCATCCATCGGGACGCGCCCACCAGACGCATGATGCCCGTCTCGGCGCGACGTTGGTTGGCCGCCACCTGGATGGCATTGGCCATCAGCAGCATGGCGCAGACCATGATCACGATGGCCACTACCGCAGCCCCTACCCGGGCCTTGTCGAAGATCGTCAGCAGTGTCTTGAGGCTGTCGGATTGGTTCTGCACGTCGTCCACGCCGACGGCTTGCGCGAACTCCTCCGCCACCGCCCTGTAGTCCTTGTTCAGGTCGTTCAGCTTGACGATGAAGAGCGCCGGCAGCACGCCCGGGGTGAGGAACTTGGCGTCCTCGGGCGGGAGGATCTTCTTGCCGCGCTCATATGAGGCTCGCTCGTCGACGTAGGTGACCGATCCGATGCGGGCGTCGGCTTCAAGCCTCTCTTGCAGCGCAGTGCGTTCACTCTTGGTGATCGGGTGTTTGCAGGACGATCCCTGCGAGTTGGTCTTCCCGCAGAGGTAGATCGAGACGTTGAGTTTGTTCTCGTAGTTGGCCTTGAACTTCGTGATCTCCTTGCTCACCAGCAGCGCACCACCGGCGAAGGCGAGCGCGATCGCGGTGTTGAGGACGAGCGCCACCGTCATGCTCATGTTGCGCCGCAGTCCGGTGGCCACACCGGACATCACGAAGCTGGAGCGCATCAAATCCTCACGTTAGGTAGGTCGGCTCGCGGCCCAAGAATCTGTCTAGCGTCCGATGCCGTATACGCCGCGGTTCTGGTCGCGGACCACGTGCCCGACGTCCAGTTCGATCACCCGGCGGCGCATGGCGTCGACGATGTTGTTGTCATGCGTGGCCATCAGGACGGTCGTGCCGGTGCGGTTGATGCGTTCAAGCAGGCTCATGATGCCCTGGCTGGTGTCTGGGTCGAGGTTCCCGGTCGGCTCGTCGGCCAACAGCACCAGGGGGCGGTTCACGAAGGCGCGGGCGATGGCCACCCGCTGCTGCTCGCCGCCGGAGAGCTCATGCGGCAGCCGCTGCGCCTTGCCGTCCAGACCCACCAGGTCCAGCACCTCGGGGACGGTGCGGCGGATGTAGCGGGTCGGCTTGTTGATGACCTCCAGGGCGAAGGCCACGTTGTCGTAGGCGTTCTTCTTCGGCAGCAGCCGGAAGTCCTGGAAAACACAGCCGATCTTGCGGCGCAGGTCGGGAACCCGGCGCCTCGGCAGCCGGCTGATGTTCTTGCCGTCCACCTCAACGAGCCCCTTCGTGGGGGACTCCTCGCGCAGGAGCAGCCGCAGCACGGTGGATTTGCCGGAGCCCGACGGCCCGATCAGGAAGACGAACTCGCCCTTTTCGACGTCGATGCAGACCTCGTCCAGGGCGGGCCTCTTGCTCGCCGCGTAGACCTTGGTTACGTCTTCCAGGCGGATCACGACCAGCCACTGTACCCAAATCGTGATCAGCGGCCAGCACCGACGTCAGCGGTCCGGCAGTGGGTTCTCAGGCCCGGCTGCGCCGCCACCTAATGCCGGCCTCGATGAAGCCGTCGATATCGCCATCCAGCACCGCCTGCGGATTGCCGACTTCGTACTCGGTACGCAGGTCCTTCACCATTTGGTACGGGTGCAGCACGTACGAGCGCATCTGGTTCCCCCAGCTGGACCCGGCGTCCTTGAGCTCGTCCATCTTGGCCCGCTCCTCCTCGCGACGACGCTCCAACAGCTTGGCCTGGAGGACGGCGAGCGCGCTGGCCCGGTTCTGGATCTGGCTGCGTTCGTTCTGGCAGGACACCACGATGCCGGTGGGCAGGTGGGTGATCCGGACCGCGGAGTCGGTGGTGTTGACGCCCTGGCCGCCGGGCCCGGACGAGCGGTATACGTCGACGCGGATGTCCTCGTCGGGGATCTCGACGTGGTCGGCGGACTCCACGACCGGCAGCACCTCGACCCCGGCGAAGCTGGTCTGGCGGCGAGCCTGGTTGTCGAACGGGCTGATGCGCACCAGCCGATGGGTGCCCTGCTCCACCGACAGCGTGCCGTAGGCGAACGGCGCCTTGACCTGGAAGGTGGCCGACTTGATGCCGGCCTCCTCGGCGTAGGAGGTGTCGTACACCTCGACCGGGTAGCCGTGCCGCTCGGCCCAGCGCAGGTACATGCGCAGCAACATCTCGGCCCAGTCCGCAGCGTCCACGCCACCGGCCTCGGAGCGGATGGTCACCAGCGCCTCGCGCGAGTCGTACTTGCCGGAGAGCAAAGTGCGGACCTCGAGCTCGTCGATCTGCTTGACCAGGCCCGGCAGCTCCGCCTCCACCTCGGCGCGGCTGGCGGCGTCGTCCTCGGCCTCGGCGAGTTCCCACAGCGTTGCCGCATCGTCGAGGCGGCGGCGCAGGTCGGTGACCCGGCGCAGTTCGCCCTGGACGTTCGACAGCCGGCTGGTGACCTGCTGGGCTCGGTCGGCATCGTCCCAGAGATCGGGCGCGGAGGCCTGGCGTTCGAGGTCGGCCTGCTCCCTCTGAAGGCCAGGCAGGTCGAGGACTGCCTCTATGCCTTTGAGCCTTCCGTCCAGCTCCTTCAGCTCGGCGGGCACGTCCACGCGACCGAGGGTACGCGGGCGGACGGCATGGTGATCACTGCCGCGCGACCGGGTTCGGCCGGCGGCAACGCCGACATCGCGGCCCGGTGACCGGCGTCGGCGTCACCGTCGATCGAGTCTCTCAGCGTTTGGCCAGCACGAATCGGGACGCCCATCAGGCGCGGGCGACGAACAAACTCATTGGCCTTTGGGGTCCCTGCGAAAACGCGCAGCGTACTTTGCGGAGCGTTTTCGTGGGGTGATCTTCACGCCGCCAGCGTGTACTCGTCCCGGGTGGCGGCGGCTCGGTCATGCGCCCGCCGTGCCCGGCGGCTGGCCAGACCCGCCAGCCAGGCCCACCGACGTTCGGCGGAGAGGCTGGCGGTCAGGCGCTGATGCGCCGCCGCGGCCCGGCTCTCTGCCATGCGCTGCTCGTTGATCGTTGCGTACGCAGATTCCATCTCCAGTGCCTCCTTCAGTACCTGTCTACCGTGCTAGTCCGACAACGCTCGGACGGCGTCGCGGGCGGTTTCGATGACCTCACGGACCGCGGCCAGGAGCTGCTCATCGACGCCGCGCCGGCGGATCAGCCGCCGCGTCTCGTCCCGCAGCCGGGCCGTGGAAACCTCGATATCGCGGGCCAGCGGGGACGCCGCCCAGCGCGCGTCCACCGGCCGGGCCTCAGTGGCCTCCCGCCGCGCCGTCCGAGCGGCCGCGGCCAGCTCGGCCTTGAGACTGCGCGCCGTGCCCCGTACCTGCTGGCGCACGTCCCGAGCGAGCCGGGCGACGGAGTCGTCGAGCTCGGACTCCAGCTCCTGCAACTCCGCCTGGCGTCGGGCGAGCTCCGCGCGTCCGGCCTCGGTGATCTCGTACACCGCCTTGCGGCCGGTGTCGCTGCGGGTGATCATGCCCTCCTCCTCGAGGCGGGCCAGCCGCGGATAGACGGTGCCGGCGCTGGGCGTATACATGCCGCCGAAACGGTCCTCCAGCGCCCGCATCACGTCATAGCCGTGCCTGGGCTCCTCCTGGAGCAGGGCGAGGAGATACAGCCGGAGCTGGCCGTGCGCGAAAACCGGGCTCACGATGGGGTCCTACCTTTCGGGGTCCCTGCGAAAACGCGCAGCGTTATTTGCGAAGCGTTTTCGTGGGGTGATTTCACAGCTGCGCGTCGGCGCCGTGCAGCAGGGTGATGTCACCGGAGAGTGTGCTGACGTCGAGCTGCACGCCCTCGTCGCCCGATCGCAGCGTCCCCTTCGACTGGCCCGCGCCCTTGCCAATCCGCTCACCGCCGGCCACGACGTCGCCGCTGACGCTCTTGGCGCTGACCCGGTAGCCGGCCCCGGCGGGCAAGCGCACGGTGACCGAGCCGGAGACCGTCTTGGCCGCCTGCTGGCTCTGGACCGCAGCCTCGGCGTCGGCGTCGGCTAGGTCGACGGTGAGATCGCCGGACACCGACTTCGCCGCCAGCCGCGGCAGCGCCCGTGCGTGCACGGTTACGTCGCCGGACACAGAGTTGACCTCCAGCCCGCCGGCGTGCTCGCGCAGCTCGACCGCGCCCGAGACCGTCTTGGCCGCGACGTCACCGGCCACCGAGTCGAGCGCCACCTCGCCGCTGACCGTCTTCACGCGCACCCGGGCTTGGGTACCCGAGACCAGCGTCTCTGCCGAAACCGTGGCCAGCGCCACCTCGGCCCCGGCCGGCGCGGTGATGCTGACCATCGCGCTCATGTTGTGCCACGGCGCGCGCAGTTTGTTCAGCCAGCCCTCGGCGGTGTCCTTGGGGTGGGAGACCACCAGCTTGCCGTTGGACACGGTCACGTCCAGCGCGCCGCCGCGGACCTCGTTGGCCTCCAGGCGGGCAGTGCCGTCGTCGGTCGAACTGGCCACGACGGAAACCCGGCCCGACACCAACTTCACCTCGACGGAACGGATCGGCTCGTCCTCGCTGCCGACATCCAGCGTGGTGGGATGCTCGATCTTCCAGTGCTCTGCCATGCTCGTTGCGTCCTCTCGCGTTATATCGCGTCTTGTTCATACGCGATATAACGCGATGTATCGCGAGTTGTCAAGTTCTGGCCAGAAGCGTTCGGCACCCCGCGCAGCGACCACCTTTGAGGGACCGAATAACGGAGGGCAGACCGATGGAGACGTTGAACTTCGCGCAGCAGATCACGGCGCCGGCCGCCGGTTTGCTGGCACAGCCGTCGAGGCCGAGCGGCGGCGACGGATCTGCTGCGCGCGTTCCAGCCGTCCACGGATCAACGGGAGAATTACCTGTTCTTCCTGGCCCGCGGGCTATTCAATGTGGCCAGGCAACTCGTCGCGGCCCAACGTCCCGCCGAGGCGGCTGGGCCGGCCCGGGCCTCGGTTGTGACGTACCGGCAACTGACCGCCGTCGCGAGCAATCCGCAGTATCTCGGATTCCTGGCCGAGGCCGAGCAGTTGGCCGCCACACTCGACGCCGACGGCGGCTGATCGATCACACGGCGCGGCGCTTGAGGCGGCGGCGCTCCCGCTCGGAGAGCCCGCCCCAGATGCCGAACCGCTCGTCGTGCTGGAGGGCGTACTCCAGGCACTCGGCGCGGACCTCGCAGCCCACGCAGATCTTCTTAGCCTCCCGGGTGGAGCCGCCCTTTTCGGGGAAGAACGCCTCCGGATCGGTCTGGGCGCAGAGGGCGCGCTCCTGCCAGCTCTGCTCCTCCGGGAGGCCGAACACCTCAGCGAGGTTCAGTACATCCGCCGACTGTGCGGCGTCGAGGTGGATCCCCAGATCGGTCACGGCGCACTCCTGCTCCCATGAGTCCCCTCCCGGCCCATGTGACCCAGGCGTCTCGTCTGGCTCGACGTGTCACCGCCCCCGCGGACCGGCAGTGGGGTCCAACGGCCGGACCACCGTCAGAACTCCACCAATGAAATTACACCCGTGTCGTTAGGGGAAAGTCAAGCCGAAGAGTGGTATTTGGGCCACGGACGCCCCAACCGTCTCCTGAGCCGCGTGGATCAGCGTCTTTGCCGCCGGGGCACAACGCGCCGCCCGTTCCGCCGAGGGGACGTTATGCCAGCCGACGGGCAGGATCTGGACGTCCTCGCCGGCGTGTCCCGGGCACAGCCTCCCCTCGCCGTCGAGGACCAGCCACCGTGGGTAGCGTCGGATCGCCATGACGTGTTACGTCGACCTGCCGCACAGCTATCCCCGCGCGGGGTTGCGCTTCACGGAGTACTGCCACCTGCTTGGCGACACCCGCAACGAGCTGCACGCCCTGGCCGCGGAACTCGGGCTGCCGCGGCGAATATTCCAGGACCACCCCTGGCGCTGGCACTACGACCTGCCAGCTCACCTGCGCGACCGGGCCATCGCCCTAGGTGCGCGGCCGGTCTCGATGCACGAGGTGGGTGCCTTGCTCCGAGCCCGGCGGGCGGCGCTGAGGTGAGCGTCGCGGCCATCCCGTAGCGTCGCCAACGTGCGGGTGACGGTGCTGGCCGGCGGCGTCGGCGGGGCGCGGTTCCTGCGCGGGGTGCGCGCGGCGCTGCCCGCCGACGAGGTCACCGCGGTCGTCAACACCGGCGACGACCTGACCGTGCACGGCCTGCGGGTGTGCCCCGATCTGGACAGCGTCATGTACACCCTCGGCGACGGCATCGACCGCGAGCGAGGCTGGGGCCGGGCCGACGAGACCTGGCACGTCAAGGACGAACTGGCCGCGTACGGCGCCGACCCGGACTGGTTCGGTCTGGGCGATCGCGACACCGCGACCCATCTCGTGCGCACCCGCATGTTGGACGCGGGATATGCCCTGTCGGAGGTGACCGCCGCGCTCTGCCACCGCTGGCACCCGGGCGTCCGCCTTCTGCCGATGACCGACCAGCGCTGCGAGACGCATGTCGTCGTGGTCGTCGACGGGATGAAGAAGGCCATCCACTTCCAGGAATGGTGGATCCGCTACCACGCCGGCCTGCCGGCTGAGTCGTTCGTGCAGGTCGGTGTCGAGGACGCCCGGCCCGCACCCGGAGTCCAGGACGCGCTGCACGGCTGCGATGTGCTGCTGTTCGCGCCTAGCAACCCGGTGGTCAGCATCGGCACCATCCTCGGCGTGCCCGGCATCGCCGACGCCGTGCGCACCACCCCGGCGCCGGTCGTCGGCGTCTCTCCTATCGTCGGCGGGGCACCAGTGCGCGGGATGGCAGACCGCTGCCTGCCGGCGGTCGGCGTGGAGGTGAGTGCCCAAGGCGTGGCCGCCTACTACGGTGGCCGGCTCGGCGGCGGACTGCTGGACGGCTGGTTGGTGCACACCGGCGATACGGCCAACGTGCCCGGGCTGCGGGTGCGCGAGGTGCCGCTGTTGATGACCGATGACGAAGCCAGCGCCGCGATGGTGCGGGCCGCCGTGGAGCTGGCCCGTGGGTGATTTCCCGGACGGCGCGGCGCACGTCAAGATCCGGCCGGTCGTGGGGCTGCCCGAGATCCGCCAAGGCGACGACCTGGGCCGCCTGATCGCCGAGCACGCCCCCTGGCTGCGTGACGACGACATCGTCGTGGTCACGTCGAAGGTGGTGTCGAAGGCCGAGGGCCGGTTGGTGGCCGCCGCCGATCCAGCGGCCCGCGACCATGCCATCGAGGCCGAAACCCTCCAGATAGTGGCCGAACGCGACGAGCTGCGCATCGTGCGGAACCTGCACGGCGTCGTCCTCGCCGCTGCGGGTGTGGACGAGTCGAACGTCGGGCCTGGCGAACTGGCCTTGCTGCCCGAGGATCCGGACGCGTCCGCGCGGGCGTTACGCGCCGACCTGGCTCAGCGGCTCGGGGTGCGCGTGGGCGTGGTGGTCAGCGACTCGTTGGGCCGGGCCTGGCGTGCCGGGATAACCGATGTGGCGCTGGGCGTGGCCGGGGTTGCCGCGGTGATCGACCATCGTGGCCGCGTGGACCGCGGCGGGCGTGAGCTGCAAGTCACTGAGGTCGCCGTCGCCGACGAGCTGGCCGCCGCGGCCGACCTCGTCAAGGGCAAGCTGGCCGGAACCCCGGTGGCAGTCGTGCGCGGCCTTCGGCTGCCTGACGACGGACGCGGCAGTGCGCCGCTGGTCTATCCGCCCGAACGAGACCTGTTCACGCTCGGTACCGCCGAGGCGCTGGCGGTGGGACGGGCGGATGCGACCGGCGGGGCCGAGCCGCCAGGCCGGCTGCACGCCGACGCCACCCGCGTCATCGCCGCGCTGGCCCCGGGCGCGCTGCGGGAGGCGTACCTCGGCTTCCTGGCCGCCCGGCCGGACGCGATGTGGCGCTCCTGCGCGGCCGGGCACCTCACCGCCAGCGCCATCGTCGTCGACCCGAACCGAAAGGCGGTGCTGCTCACGCTGCACCCGCGGGTGGGCCGATGGCTCCAGGTCGGCGGGCACTGCGAGCCCGATGACGAGACCCTGGTGGCCGCGGCCGCCCGCGAGGCCCTCGAGGAGACGGGTATTCGCGGCCTGCGGCTGCCCGACACTCCAATCGGCCTGCATGTGCACCCGATCACGTGCTCGCTCGGGGTGCCGACCCGGCACTTCGACGTGCGCTTCGCCGCGGTGGCCCCGTCTGGTGCCGCCGAGGAGCAGTCCGACGAGTCACTGGACCTGCGGTGGTTCGACTGGCACCACCTGCCCGACGGCGTCGAGGACGAACTGGCCCAGGACATCGCCGCCGTCCGGGATCTTCTCCCGTGACCGATCCCTTGACCGCTATCGACGACTGGCCGGTGACCACCGCCGCCGCCGAAGTCATCGGAACCGGAGGCGTCCTCGCGACGCGCGGGCCCGGCGACGAACAGTTCCCACTGGCCTCGCTGACCAAGCCGCTGGCGGTCCTTGCCGCTCTGGTCGCCGTCGAGGAGGGCGCGGTCAGCTTGAACGATCCCGTCCTCCCCGACGTGGTTCCGGACGCCACGCTGCGACACGTGATAAGTCACGCCTCCGGTCTCTCGCCGGACCGGCGGAACCGGGCCGCGGCGCCGGGCACCCGGCGCATCTACTCCAACGTCGGCATCGAGGTGATGGGCGAGTGTGTCGAGCGGGCCAGCGGCATCGTCTTCGCCGACTACCTGCGCCAGGCGGTGTTCGAGCCGCTGGGCATGAGCCGCAGCACTCTAGCGGGCTCGCCGGCCCGCGACGGCATCTCGACCGTCGACGACTTCAGCGCGCTCCTCACGAGCCTGGTCGCCGGCCCTTCGGGATGGCTGCATCCGACCACGCTCGACGACGCCACCACGGTGCAGTTCCCCGGACTGCGCGGCGTCGTCCCCGGATACGGCATGCAAGACCCGAACGACTGGGGGCTCGGCTTCGAAATCCGTAGCGCGAAGTCGCCGCATTGGACGGGATCGACGAACTCGCCGGCCACCTACGGCCACTTCGGTCAGGCCGGGACGATGTTCTGGGTCGACCCCACCGTCGGGCTGGCGCTGGTGGCCCTGACCGACCGCGACTTCGGACCGTGGGCGGCCGATGCGTGGCCGCGACTCTCTGACGCGGTTATGGCCCGGTACTGCTGAGCTCAGACCGGCATGCGCCCGGGCGGCAACCGCGGCCCGAAGCGCGGCGGCATCACGCCACCCAACTCGATCAGCCGCATCACCCGGGCCCGCTGTCCGGCCCACGGCGCCAGCAGTTCGAGCATCTCCGCGTCGCTGCCGCGGGGGCGTCCGGTCAGCGTGTGCACCACCAGGTGCGGCAGGTGGTGGTCGCCGACGCTCACCGCGTCCGGGTCGCCGAAGGCGCGCGCCGTCGTTTCGGCGGCCGTCCACACGCCCACCCCAGGCACCCGGGTCAGCAGGTCGCGGGCCACAGCCGCGGGGTAGCCGGTAAACGCCTCCAGTCGCTCCGCAACGCTGGCCGCCGCCCGGATGGCCCGCTGACGCTTCCCGTCAACGCCCAGCCGATGCCAGCCCCACGTGGGAATGGCGAGCAGATCCGCTGCCGCGGGAGGCACCCGCATCGACGGCGGGGCCGGGGAGGGCGCCGGCTCGCCGTAGCGGTACAACAACATCCGCCAGGCGGCCCGCGCCTCCATGCCGGTGACCTTCTGTTCGAGGATCGCCGGCACCAACGACTCCAGCACGAGGCCGGTGTTCGGCAGCCGTAGGCCCAGGTGCCGACGGTGCGTCTCGTACAGGCGCGGCACCGCCGAGACGTCCAGCTCGGACCAGTCCTGGTCCATTCCGAGCATGGTGGGCACCCGCTCGACCAGCCACGCCGCACCGGGCCCGTACGCGGTTGCCTCGACGCCGCCCGAAACGGGCCGGAGGGCGACACTCACCACTCCGGCAGGCGTCCGCGACGCGCGCCACAGCGTCCCGCTGACCAGGCGGTGCGCCGGATCACCGCCGCCGCGACGCAATGGGGCCAAGGTCAGGACGACGTCCCGCCACGACGGCGCTGGCACCCAACGTCGGTGCGCGTCGACTGCCGTCATCCGGAGCACCCGCCCAGCGTCGCACACCGGTGCGTCAAGGCCCCGCGGACGGCTGACAGAACCATGAGGCTCCGGCGATTACTGGCCTCTGATCGGTAATCTCAGGTTCGTGCCGGCCGACGATTACCCGCCCCGCCCGCCGGCGGGGCCCCCGGCGTACGGCTACCCATCGACGCCTCCGCCGCCCGAACTGGACCCGCGAGGCGCGCGGGCGGCGCGAGCGCGGGCGCCCCAGGCCGACGAGCCGGGTGGGAGCAGCCGGCGGCACGGCGACGTCACCACCGGGATGCTGTTGGGCGTGCGCATTGTTGCCGCCGCCTTGTCACTGGCCATCCTGGTCGGCGCCGGGTACGCGTGGGCCAACTATCGCCAGCTGGACACCAAAGTGCGCCGCGTGCAGGCCATCGACAAGAAGGACGCGCCGGACAAGGACATCGACGGCAAGGCCCAGAACATCCTCATCGTCGGCATCGACGACCGCGAGACGGCGACCAACAAAGAACTCAAGGAAATCGGTGTGCCGCGGGACGGCGGCAGCCTGAACACCGACACGATGATGATCTTGCACGTCCCGGCGGACGGAAAGCGGGCCCGGGTCATCTCCTTCCCGCGTGATCTGTGGGTGGATATTCCGGGCGTGGGCCAGCAACGGCTCAACTCCGCGTACTCGTACGGCGTGCAGAAGATGGGTAAGAGTCGTGGCTGGCAGCTGCTGGTGCACACCCTGGAGAACCTGACCGGGCTGACCATCGACCACTTCGCCGCCGTCGACCTGATCGGCTTCTACCGCATCAGCAACGCCATCGGCGGCGTCTGGGTCTGCCTCAATCGCTCGTACAGCAAGACGACCGACTTCGTGAACTACGACCTGCCAAAGGGGAAGTGGAAGGCACAAGGCCGCTCGGCGCTGGCCTTCGTCCGGCAGCGCCACGACCTGCCTCGCGGCGATCTCGACCGGATCGTGCGCCAG
>DATAEG010000023.1:0-1726 GCA_036258135.1 Jatrophihabitantaceae bacterium
CGTCTTCCAGCACACCTGCGGCGCCGACCTGCAACCCGTTGTCGTCTGCCGCGCCTGCGGCCACGAGGCAAGCTCCCGCTCGTTGACCCCACGCTTCACCGATCCCAGATGGACCACCAGCGAGCCCACGCCAAAGGGCAAGCAGCCGGGCCGGGCCCCCACCAACCCACGCTGAACACCATCGGCGACAAGAGACGAGTGGTAGCACGACACGCCGAGGACGCCGTCCGCGCCCGCCCGCGGCGGTCAGCGGCCTACGAACTCGGCGGTCGTGCGGTTGATGAAGCATTCGAGGCCGATGCGGCCGTCCTCGCTGGCGAACAGCCTGAGCAGGGTGGGCAGCAACTCTGTCTCCGCCGCCGCCTTGCCTTCCCGGCCACCGGCTGTGGCAGTGCCGATAGCGCTTGGCGACCTGCAGATGTGGCTCGTGCAGCATGTCGAACGAGGGGTCGGCGCAAACCCGCGGACGCGGTGACCGCGGCCCTCGACGCCCGCCACCGAACCCTCCGTGACATCGGCTTCATGTCTTTCCGCCCACGCGCCCCCAGGTTGATCCGGACGGCGCGGTCTTCTTCCGAGAGTCGGACGCGGCGGCGATCGGCCCGTCTGACAAGTTCGCGGCCTACCTGCTGAAGCAGATCACGGTCGCCAGCGCCGGACCGGCGGGTGCTGGCTCCGTCGAGCCGCCAAGCCACCTGGCCAAGACCGGCGTGACCATCGACTACACGTGCCCCGGGCCGGTCGGCACGGTCACAGTCGCGGTGCGGATGTTGACCGACCTCAACTCTGCATACCAGACGTTGCCCACCGGCCCGGACGGCGAACGCACGGTGTACGGGCCGGGTCATGACTCCCACGACTGGGCCCTCCGCGACGCACCGGCGACGGGTGGCACAGACCTCGGCCGCCGTGCCGTCATCCAGATCGCCGTCGTGGTCGGCGGCGTGCTGCTCGTCGCGGTCGCCGCGCTGGGGCTGTTCCGCCGGTTGAGCCGACGGCGGTGGGCCGTCGCATAAAGCCGTGGCCGTCGTCCACGCCGCGTCCGTCTCGGACCAGCTGCAGGGCCTCATCCACTCGCCGGGCGTGCCGCCGCTAGCGTTCGCGCTCGTGTTCGTTGCCGGAGCCGACCACGCGGTCCTCGGGCGTGGCACAGCCTGGTGATGCGGCGCGTCAGTGCTGTTGCTCGGCCCCCAGGAGCGTGAGGGCGTTGTGGATGCCCTGCTCGAGGACCGCGTCGGCGAGCTGTGGGTCGGCTAGGGCGCGGGAGAGCTGGAGCGTCCCGACCATTAGGGCGAAGACGCTGAGCGTGTTGGCGCGTGCCGAGGGCGGATCGTCGGGGGCCAGGCGGGCGGCGATGTCGTCGATCAGGACCAGCAGGCCGTCGGTGTAGGCCCGCTTGACGACGTCCGTGCAGCGTCCGAGCTCATCCAGCAGGGCGGCGGAAGGGCAGCCGTCGTCGGGGTTGTCGCGGTGCTCAACCGACAGATAGGCACGCACGTACTGCTCGACTCCGGCAAGGTCGGGTGCCAGCGCGCCGATGCTGGCGTGCTGGTCGCGGAGCTGGTCGGCGACCGCGGTGGCGACCAGCTCCTGCTTGGAGGCGAAGTGGGCGTAGCAGGCGCCGTTGGTCAGCCCCGCATCCGCCATGACGGTGGCGAGCCCGGAGCCGTCGATGCCGTCTCGCTTGAACCGGCGGCCGGCCGTCTCGAGGATCCGCCGCCTCGTC
>DATAEG010000024.1:0-16518 GCA_036258135.1 Jatrophihabitantaceae bacterium
CCACGAAGCCGGTCCTCGGTAGTGGCGCCCGGACGAGACGATCGTCCGAGCGCTTCGATCGAAGACCGGCCCCGCCGCCGGCCGTTGACCTGATGTTGTGCCCACGGTGCCGCTCCGGTACCGAACCGCGGTGTGCCCGAATGCAGCCGCGTACAACAGAAGGGCTGACGTACTTGTCAGACATCACTACCGAAGAGGGCGTGACCACGTCGGTCGCGACCATCGATAACGGTTCCTTCGGAACCCGCACCATCCGCTTCGAAACCGGTCGGCTGGCCAAGCAGGCCGCCGGTTCGGTCGTGGCCTACCTCGACGACGACACGATGCTGCTGTCGGCCACCACGGCCGGCAAGAGCCCCCGGGAGGGCTTCGACTTCTTCCCGCTTACCGTCGACGTCGAGGAGAAGATGTACGCCGCCGGGCGGATACCCGGCTCGTTCTTCCGCCGCGAGGGACGTCCGTCAGAGGACGCGATCCTCACCTGCCGGTTGATTGACCGCCCGCTGCGTCCGACGTTCACCAAGGGCCTGCGCAACGAGGTGCAGGTTGTCATCACCGTCCTCGCGCTCAACCCGGACCACTCGTACGACGTATTGGCCATCAACGCCGCCTCCGCGTCCACGCAGATCGCGGGACTGCCGTTCAGCGGCCCGGTCGGCGGCACCCGGGTGGCGTTGATCGACGGCCAGTGGGTCGCCTTCCCGACCCACACTGAGGTCGAGCGGGCCACGTTCGACATGGTCGTCGCCGGCCGGGTCCTGGAGAACGGCGAGGTCGCGATCATGATGGTCGAGGCCGAGGCCACCGAGAACACCCTCACGCTGCTCGAGAACGGTGCCACCAAGCCCACCGAGGAGGTCGTGGCGCAAGGTCTTGAGGCGGCCAAGCCGTTCATCGCCGAGCTGTGCCGGGCCCAGTCCGAGCTGGCCAAGACGGCCGCCAAGCCGGTCGCCGAGTTCCCGATCTTCCTCGACTACAGCGACGAGGTGTACGAGGCCGTGGACGCCGAGGTGTCCGCGGAGCTGGCCGGGGCGTTGGCCATAGCCGACAAGCTGGAGCGCGAGGCCCGTCTCGACGAGCTCAAGGACGAGGTCAAGGACACCCTCAGCGAGCGGTTCACCGACCGGTTCGACGAGATCAGCCCGGCCTATCGCGCGGTCACCAAGAAGCTGGTGCGCCAGCGCATCCTGCGCGACAAGATCCGCATCGACGGCCGTGGCATGACCGACATCCGTACCCTCTCCGCAGAGGTCGAGGTCGTGCCCCGGGTGCACGGTTCGGCGCTGTTCGAGCGGGGCGAGACGCAGATCCTGGGCATCACCACGCTGAACATGCTGGGCTTGGAGCAGAAGCTCGACACGTTGAGCCCGAACCGCACCAAGCGGTACATGCACAACTACAACTTCCCGCCCTACTCGACCGGTGAGACCGGCCGAGTCGGCTCGCCGAAGCGCCGCGAGATCGGCCACGGCGCGCTCGCTGAGCGGGCGCTGGTGCCGGTGCTGCCCAGCCGCGAGGAGTTTCCGTACGCCATTCGGCAGGTGTCCGAGGCGCTCGGGTCCAACGGCTCGACGTCGATGGGCTCGGTGTGCGCGTCCACGCTGGCGCTGTTGAACGCGGGCGTGCCGCTGAAGGCGCCAGTGGCCGGCATCGCCATGGGCCTAGTCTCCGACAACGTCGACGGCGAGACCAAGTACGTCGCGCTGACCGACATCCTCGGCGCCGAGGACGCCTTCGGCGACATGGACTTCAAGGTCGCCGGCACGAAAGACCTCGTCACCGCGCTCCAGTTGGACACCAAGCTCGACGGGATCCCGTCCGACGTGCTGGCCCAGGCGCTCACCCAGGCTCGCGCGGCCCGGCTGCACATCCTGGACGTGATGGCTGAGGCCATCTCCGAGCCGGACGAGATGAGCCCGTACGCCCCGCGCGTCACCGTGATCAAGATCCCGGTCGACAAGATCGGCGCGGTCATCGGCCCCAAGGGCGCGATGATCAACTCGATCCAGGACGAAACCGGCGCGCAGATCACCATTGAGGACGACGGCACCATCTATGTCGGTGCCGCCGACGGCCCGTCCGCGCAGGCGGCGGTGGACCAGATCAACGCCATTGCCAACCCGCAGATGCCCAAGGTGGGGGAGCGGTTCCTCGGCACGGTGGTCAAGACGGCCGCCTTCGGCGCCTTCGTCTCGCTGCTGCCGGGCAAGGACGGCCTGGTCCACATCAGCAAGCTCGGCAACGGCAAGCGCATCCGGCAGGTTGAGGACGTCGTCAACGTCGGCGACAAGCTGCAGGTCGAGATCACCGAGATCGACGGCCGCGGCAAGATCAGCCTGGTCCCGGTCCGCGACGACGCGCCCGCGTCGGCCCCGGCGGACTCCGCCAGCTAGGACACTAGCTCCGCGTCCGCGGCCCTCGACCACCAGGTCGAGGGCCGCGTTGCGTTACCGGGCGGGTCGGCCGGCGGGCAGAATGCGGCCGTGACCGCCGCCGAGGACGCAGCGCGGGGCACTCGCCGCGACTGGCTGCGGGGGCTGCCGACGGAGGTCGCGGCGCTGGCCGGCGTGGCCTTTCTCGTAGCGTTGGGCTTCGGCGTCGTGGCGCCCGCGATCCCGCTGTTCGCTCGCGAGTTCGGCGTGTCGACGGCGGCCGCGAGTGCCGTGGTCAGCGCCTTCGCCGCCACCCGCCTGCTCATGGCGCCCTTCGCCGGACGGCTGGTGAACAAGCTCGGCGAGCGCGTCGTCCTCGCGACCGGCATCGGCATCGTGGCGGTTTCGAGCGTGCTCGCTGGCCTGGCGCAGAACTACATCCAGCTGATCGTGCTGCGTGGCGTCGGCGGGGCCGGCTCGGCCATGTTCACGGTGAGCTCGGCCAGCCTGCTCATCCGCGTTACGGTGCCGACCCAACGGGGGCGAGCCCAAGGCCTGTTCGCCGGCGGCTTCCTGCTGGGGTCGATCGCGGGGCCCGCGCTCGGCTTCGTCGCGGTGTGGTCGCTGCGCGCGCCGTTCTTCCTGTACGCGGGGACGCTCGTCGGCGCCGGGACGCTCGGGTTGTGGGCGTTGCGGCACAGCGTGTTGGCGGCGCGCGGCACGACGCGCGGTGACCCGCTGCCGCTGCGGCAGGCGCTGGCCAACCCGGCCTACCGCGCCGCGCTGGCCTGCGCCGCCGTCGAACAGTGGTCCGTGCTCGGGGTACGGCTGGCGCTCGTTCCGTTGTTCGTCGCGGAGGTGCTGCATCGCAGCACCGGCCTCACCTACCTCGGCTTCTTCCTGCTGAGCGCAGTGAGCGGCGCCCTGCTGCTGCCGCTGGGGCGGGTGGCGGACACCCGCGGGCGCCGCCCGGTCATACTGCTCGGACTGCTGCTGGGCTCCGCGGGCCTGGCCGCGCTACCTGTTTCCGGCCCAGCGCTCTTGCTCGGCTGCATGGCCGTCCTCGGCGTCGCGGCGGCGGCGCTCTCCGTGGCCCCGGCGGCGGTCGTGGGGGACGTGGTCGCCTCCCGCGGCGGCACCGTGGTGGCCACGTTCCAGATGGCCGGCGATTTGGGCGTCGTCATCGGACCCCTGGTGGCGGGGTGGCTGGCCGACGCGCACGGCTTCACCGCCAGCTTCGCCGTAGCCGCCGTGCTCACTGCGCTGCCGGCGATCCTGGTGCTGCGTGCGCCCGAGACACTGGTGCGCGAGTAACAGCCGGCCCGACCGCGAGGGGGACGTTATGCCGGTCGAGGGGGAGTCTTTGGTCGACTTCATCGGCGTGTCGTCGGCATAACCTCCCCCTCGACGCGAGGGACTTGAGCGCGGGAGGGCAGGAGGAACGGGGCTGAAACCCTTCAATTTCGATATTGTCTACCGACAAGATATGGTATCGCGGACGCTGCAACCGCAACCTCGGAGAGACAATGCGAACCACTCGACTAAGCACGTCCTGGCGCGTCCTCGCGCCCCTTCTCGCCGCCGTGCTCGTCGTGGTGACCGCCTGCGGCGGCGCGGCGTCGGGCAAGCAGGTCTCGGTCGTCGCCTATTCCGTCCCCAAGCCGGCCTACGACGCAATGACCGCGGCGTTCGAGAAGACCTCGGCGGGCAAGAATGTGTCGTTCAAGGCGTCGTACGGAGCCAGCGGCGACCAGAGCCGCGCCGTTCTGGCCGGCCAGCCGGCCGACTACGTGACGTTCTCTATCGAGCCGGACATGACGAAGTTGGTTCCGAAGTTCGTCGACTCCTCGTGGAACAGCGGACCCACGCACGGGCTGGTCTCCGAGTCGGTGGTCGTCCTCGTGGTGCGCAAGGGCAACCCCAAGCACATCGATGGCTGGGACGACCTGACCAAGCCGGGCATCAAGATCGTCACGCCCGACCCCGGCTCGTCGGGCTCGGCGAAGTGGAACATTCTCGGCGCCTACACCCACGTGCTCGAGGAGGGCGGGACCGAAGCGCAGGCGCAGGCCTATCTGAAGGAGTTCTTCGACCACGTGGTGGCCAAGCCGGAGAGCGGCTCCAAGGCCACCCAGACGTTCCTCAACGGCACCGGTGACGTGCTGATCTCTTACGAGAACGAGGCCATCCAGTCCCGGGCGAAGGGCCTGCCGGTGGACTATGTCGTGCCCGCGGAGTCGATGCTGATCGAGAACCCGGCGGCGGTGACGACGAAGGCACCGAAGGCGGCGAAGGACTTCCTCGCCTTCGTCCAGAGCAAGGAAGGCCAGACCATCTTCGCGAGCAAGGGGTACCGGTCGGTGCTCGCCGGCATCGATCCGGGTGATGTGGCCGGCGCGAATGACCCGGCCAAGCCGTTCCCGGACGTCGCCAAGCTGGCCACGATCCAGGACCTCGGCGGCTGGACCGTGGTCAACAAGAAGTACTTCGACCCGAACACGGGAATCGTCACGAAGATCGAGGGCAGCTCGGGATGACAGCCGAGCTGGTGGCCGAGCCGCCGGTGAGACACCGGCGACTCGCGCCGCGGGGGCAGGAGGGTGCACCGCTCACGGCCGCGTCGACGGTCGGGCTCGGCCTTGCCGTCACGTGGCTGAGCGTGCTCGTGCTGCTGCCGCTGGCCGCCGTCGTCGTCAAGGCCACTGGGGCGGGATGGTCGGGCTTCTGGTCCGCGCTGAGCCGACCCGAATCGCTGGCCGCGCTGCGGCTGACGCTGCTCAGCTCACTGGGTGTCACGGCCGTCAATGCGGTCATGGGCACGGTGATTGCCTGGGTGCTGGTGCGGGACCGCTTTCGGGGAGTCCGCTTCGTCGAGGTGCTGATCGACATCCCGTTCGCGCTCCCGACCATCGTCGCCGGTCTTACCATGCTCACCCTGTACGGCCAGCACAGCCCGATCGGAGCTAACCTGCTCGGCACCCGCCGTGGTGTGCTGATCGCGCTCCTTTTTGTCACCCTCCCGTTCGTGGTCCGTTCCGTGCAGCCTGTACTCGAGGCCCTCGAGGGGGACGTGGAGGAAGCCGCCGAGTCACTCGGTGCCGGACCGGTCACGATCTTCCGCCGGGTTGTCCTCCCGGCGCTGGCCCCAGCCATCGCGTCGGGCGCGGTGCTGGCCTTCGGCCGTGCCATGGGGGAGTACGGCTCGGTGATCCTGATCGCCGGCGGCCTCGATCGCACCCAGGTGGCCAGCTCGTACATCTACAAGCAGATCCAGAATTACCAACTCGCTGAGGCCGCAGCCACCGCGACGGTGCTGCTCGTCATCAGCCTCGTCGTCATGTCCTCGCTGGCCTGGATCCAACGGTGGGTGGCGCGCCGTGGTTGATGACGTCATGGCCCGGCCCACCGCCGCGCTGCCGCGCGCGGTGTCGCTCCTGCCGGCGCCTGCGGCGCCCCGCCGGCGTCGGCCGGCATGGGCGCGACTGACGCTGCGCACCGTGGCCGTTGGGTACGTCTTCGCGCTTGTCCTCGCCCCGGTCGTGGTCGTGTTCACCCGCACGATCCAGGCCGGTCTCGGCACGTTCTGGGACACGGTGACCAGCCCGGACGCGCTGCACGCCTACCAGCTGACCGCACAGGTCGTAGGCCTCGCCGTTCTCTTCAACACGGTGTTCGGAGTCGGCGCCGCCCTGCTGTTGGCCCGCTACCGTTTTCCGGGAAAGCGCCTGTTCGACTTGTTCATCGACCTGCCCATCGCGATCTCGCCGATCATCGTCGGGCTTGCGCTGGTCCTCGCATACGGGACCCAAGGATGGTTCGGCGGTGCCCTCACCAGCGCTGGCGTCGAGGTCATCTACGCACCGCTCGGTATGGCGGCAGCCACCGCGTTCGTTTCGTTGCCGCTGGTGGTGCGCGAGGTCACGCCGGTGCTTCTCGAGGTGGGTACCGACCAGGAACAGGCGGCGACCTCGCTCGGCGCGAGCGCGGTGCAGCGATTCTGGCGGATCACGCTTCCCACCATTCGTTGGGCGCTCGCCTACGGCGTCGTGCTGACCACCGCCCGAGCACTAGGAGAGTTCGGCGCTATCAAGGTGGTGTCGGGAAACATCATCGGCCAGACCCAGACAGTGACCCTGCTGGTCGACGAGCGTGCCGAACAACTCGAACAGGGCGACCTGCAGTTGTCGATCGTCCTCATCCTCGTGTCCGTGCTCTGCATCACGGTCGTCTCGTTGCTGCGCCCGAGGGAGGAGCGCTGATGGGAATCAATGTTGCGCACGTCTCCAAAGCTTTCGGAGATTTCGTCGCTCTGGACGACGTGTGCCTCGACGTGCCGCGCGGTCAGCTCACGGCTCTGCTCGGCCCGAGCGGTGGCGGCAAGTCAACGCTGCTGCGGATCATCGGCGGCCTGGAAACGCCGGACTCCGGCACGGTGGCCATCGACGGTAAGGACGCCACATCCGTGCCCGCTCGGCGCCGCGACGTCGGCTTCGTCTTCCAGCACTACGCGGCGTTCAAGCACTTGACCGTGGCCCGCAACGTCGCCTTCGGCCTGGAGATCCGGCATCGTCCGAAGGACGAGATCAAGGCCCGCGTCGGCGAACTGCTGGAGCTTGTGCACCTCAGCCAGTTCGCCGACCGATTGCCGTCGGAACTGTCCGGCGGACAGCGCCAGCGGATGGCGCTGGCCCGGGCCCTGGCGGCCGAGCCACGGGTCCTGCTGCTGGACGAACCGTTCGGTGCGTTGGACGCCCAGGTCCGCAAGGAGCTGCGGGCCTGGCTGCGCCGGCTGCACGACGAGGTCCACGTCACAACCCTGTTCGTCACGCACGACCAGGAAGAGGCGCTCGAAGTGGCCGACCAGATCGTGGTGATCAACCACGGGGTGGTGGAACAGGTGGGCCCGCCGGGCGAGCTGTACGACCGTCCGGCCAACCCGTTCGTCATGCGTTTCCTCGGCCCGGTGACGACCCTCGACGGCCAGCTGGTCCGGCCGCACGACCTGGACCTGTTCGCCGCCGCGGCGCCGGGCGCACGAGAGGCGACAGTGCAGCGCACTCAACGTGTCGGGCACGAAGTGCGCATCGACCTGCGCGTCGACGATCAACCGATATGGGTGCAGCTGACCCGTGGCCAGGCGGACTCGCTCGATGTGGACCTCGCAGAGGACGGTCCCGCGCGGCTGTGGGTCCGGCCCTCGGCCCGCGCCACCGCGCTCGTCACCGCCTGAACTGAACCGTCGACCGATACAGTCGTCCTCTCATGGACGTCTCGGCCAAGGTCGACTACGCGATCCGGGGCCTGCTCGGAATCGCCAGTCATGCGCCCGACCTGACCACGGTCGAGATGCTGGTCGATGAGCAGCGGCTGCCGCGCAAGTTCGTCGAGTCCATCCTGGGCGACTTGCGCCGGGCCGGGTTCGTGCGCAGCCAACGTGGCGTGCACGGCGGCTTCTCACTGGCCCGCCCGGCCGACCAGATCACGCTGGGCGCGGTCTTCCGGGCCGTGGACGGGCCGCTTGCGGAAGTCCGCGGGCTGCGGCCCAACGAGACCGAGTACACCGGCGCCGCCGAGCACCTGCCGGACGTCTGGGTGGCGGTACGGGCCAGCCTGCGCCGGGTCCTCGACGAGGTCACGATCGCCCAGGTGCTGAGCGGCCGGCTGCCGGCGCACGTCCGCCGCATGATCCAGTCGGACGACGCCTGGGCACCGCGTTAGATCGGTACGTGGAAATCGGCGTTACTAGGATCAGGGAATGCCCACCGTCACGCGGACGTCTCGGCTGCCCGCGTCCGGCGGCGGGCTGATCACCAAATCGGTCCTGCCCGGTGGGCTGCGGATCATCACCGAGGCCATGCCCGGTGCACGCAGTGCGAGCATCGGTGTCTGGGTGGGCGTGGGCTCCGCCGACGAGGCGCCCACGGTGGCCGGCGCCAGCCACTACCTCGAGCATCTGCTCTTCAAGGGCACCGCCGCACGCAGCGCCCTGGACATCGCCGCGGCCATCGACGCTGTCGGTGGCGAGCTCAACGCCTTCACGGAGAAGGAACACACTTGCTTCTACGCCACCGTGCTCGACCGAGACTTGCCGCTGGCCATCGACGTCGTCACCGACGTGGTGCTCAACGCGACGGTCACCGAGCAGGACGTGGACGTTGAGCGGGCCGTGGTGCTCGAAGAGATCGCCATGCGCGACGACGAACCGTCCGATTTGGTGTTCGATGAGTTCGCCATCGCGCTTCTCGGCGACACGCCGTTCGGGCGCCCGGTGCTGGGCACGGTAGCTTCGATCAGCGTGCTGCGGCGCTCCCAGGTCGCCGGCTACTACCGCCGCCGCTACCAGGTCCCGCGGATGGTCGTGGCCCTCGCCGGGGCGGTGCAGCACCGCCATGTGGTCACCCGGGTCCGGCGCGCATTCGGCGATCGGCTCGGTGGCTCGGCCGAGCCCGCGGACGTGCGGCACGGCCGGTTCCCGTCGGCAGCGCCCGCCCAACCGACCCGGGTGGTGACGCAGGACAGCGAGCAGGCGAATCTCGTGCTCGGTCTCTCGGGCCTCTCCCGGCACGACGACCGCCGTTTCGCCCAGGCGGTGCTGTCCACCGTTCTCGGCGGCGGCATGAGCTCGCGACTGTTCCAGCACATCCGCGAGGACCGCGGCCTGGCCTACTCGGTGCACAGCTTCACCTCGCAGTTCGCCGCCGGCGGGATCTTCGGGCTGTACGCGGGCTGCCAGCCCGGCAAGACCGACGAGGTGCTCGCCCTGATGAACGCCGAGCTCGCCGACCTGGCCGCGCACGGCTTGACCGCGGCGGAGGTCGAGCGCGGGAAGGGCCAGGTACGCGGCGCCACCATCCTCGGCCTGGAGGAGCCCGCGTCCCGCATGACCCGCATCGGCAAGAGCGAGTTGGGGTTCGGTGACGTTATCGGCGTCGACGAGGTGCTGGCGCGCATCGACGCGGTGTCCGCCGCCGATGTGGCCGACGTCGCCGCGTACCTTCTCAGCAGGCCGCGCTGCTTGACGGTCGTAGGACCTTTCGGAGCCCACGACTTCGACGGGGCGACCAACCCGTGAGATCACCCCGCGAAACCGCTCCGCACAGAACGCTCCGCGCTTTCGCAGGGACCCCGATCCCTGTGGTCCAGTTGAAGGCAGATCAATGAAAGACCGCACATCATGGAGGTTGCTGTGACGGCGGCGGACGCGATTCGGATCGGAGTCACGGGCGCGCGCGGCCGGATGGGCCAGACGGTGTGCCGGGCCGTCGACGCGGCGGAGGACATGGAGCTGGTCGCGATGGTGGACGCTGGGGACTGGCTGTTCAGCATCGCCGACGCCGGCGCGCAGGTGATGGTCGACTTCACGCACCCCGACGTGGTCATGGACAACATCCGTTTCGCCGTCGACCAGAACATCCACACCGTCGTCGGCACCACCGGGATGACCGCGGAGCGCCTCGACACCGTCCGGGAGTGGCTGAAGGACACCCCGGAGCTGGGCGTCATCGTGGCCCCGAACTTCGCCATCGGGGCGGTGCTGGCCATGCGCTTCGCGCAGATCGCGGCGCCGTTCTACCCGTCTGCCGAGGTCATCGAGATGCACCATCCCGGAAAAGTGGACGCGCCGAGTGGCACGGCCGCCCGAACCGCCGAGTTGATCGCCGCCGCCCGGCGCGCCGCGGAGAAGGGCGACATGCCCGACGCCACCACCCAAGCCGCCGAAGGGGCCCGCGGCACGCTGATCGACGGCGTTCCCGTCCACTCCGTCCGGCTCGCCGGGCTGGTGGCCCATCAAGAGGTTCTGTTCGGCACCGACGGCGAGACGTTGACGGTGCGGCACGACTCGTTGCTGCGCGAGTCGTTCATGCCGGGCGTGCTCATGGCGGTGCGCCAGGTCGCCCAGCGGCCCGGGTTGACGGTGGGTCTCGAACCCCTGCTCGGCCTCTGATCGGACCTTCGGCAGACTGACGCGGTGGCCATCTGGCAGAAGCTCCAGATCAAACCGGGACAGACGGTCGCCCTCCTCGGCTTGCCGCGCGGCCTCGACCTGGGGTTGCCGGCGGAGGTCACGTGGTACCCGACGCCGCGAAGGCGGACGCCGTGCTCGCGTTCGTCGGGACCGCCGCCGAGCTCGGCGGGGCTCGGCCCGCCATCGACGCGGCCCGGGCCGACCGGCTGGCCTGGATCGCCTACCCGAAGGGCGGCCAGCTCGGGACCGACCTCAACCGCGACCGGCTGGCGGACCTGGTGCGTGCGCAGGCAGCGCTGCCGGTGCGTCAGATCTCGCTCGACGACACCTGGTCCGCGCTGCGGTTCCGGCCGGCCTGAGCGAGCGTTGGCGCCAGCCAGCGGTCGCCGACCGCGAAGAACGCGGCCACCGCGCCCAGTACGACGACCACGCCGAGTGCGTTCAACGCGACCCGGCCATAACCGTGCGTCGTCACGTCCACGAACGGGTACGGATACCACTTCCAGATCGCGCCCCGGATCAGCGTGTACAGCATCCAAGCTGCGGGGTAGAGGAGCGACCACAGGACTGTCGCGATGTCGATCCGCGGCCGCGGGCCGAAGGCGAGCCACCCGACGACCATCATGATCGGCACCACGTAGTGCACCAAGACGTTGACCAGCGTCTCGCTGAGCCCATGGGGTTGGTGGATCTGGGCCAGAACCGTCGAGTAGACGATGCCGGTGACCGTGATCCCGACGAGTGCCGCGAGGCGGATGACGCGCCAGACCCGTCCGTCCCGGTCCGGGCGAACGGCCAGCTGGGCGGACACGATGCCGCTCAGCAGGTTGCTCAGGACGGTGAAGAAGCTGAACACCCGGATGAGCCGTCCGGGCAGGGTGCTGCCGCGCAATAACCCGGTGCGCACCTCGTGCGGGCTACCCGGTACCTGAACGGCGATGATCACCTGCAGGACGATGGCGACGAGCACGACGGCGGCGATGGTTGCGTGCCAGCGCCGCGCGATCACCGGGGGAGCGTATCGATGGCTCGGCCACGGTCCCGACGGATCAGGGCTCGACGCGCTGTGGAACGTTGACTCTATGAGCGTCATCCACGAAGCCCTTAGCATCGAGTCGGCCAGCGAGGACTTCGGCCACGTCATGCGCTCCGCACCGTTGCGCGTCGTGGCGCCCGCTTCGGTCGACGAGGTCGTCAGTGTCGTCGCCGATGCCGCCGCCCACGGCGCCAGGCTCACCGTGCGCGGGCTGGGTCACTCCTGCGGCGGTCAGGCGCTGGCGGACCGGTCCGCGGTGCTGGACACCTCCCAGCTGAGTCGGGTGGGAGACGTCGACATGACGCGGCGAACCATCCGGTGTCAGGGCGGCGCGCGGTTGCGGGAGGTCGTGGCCGAGACATTGCGGCACGGGTTGCTTCCCCAAACGCTCACCAACCTGCTGGACCTAACCATCGGCGGGGTGCTCTCGGTCGGAGGAGTAGGCCCGGGCAGTCATCGGTACGGCCCGCTGGTGTCCAGGGTCAGCGGGCTGGACGTGGTCACCGGCACGGGGGAGCTGCGCTCCTGCTCGCCGACATCGGACCGCGAGTTGTACGACGCCGTGCTGGGCGGCCTGGGTCGCTGCGGCGTCATCGTCGCCGCGGAGCTGGAACTGCGCCCGGTCCGGCCGCACGTGCGCACCTACTACCTGCTCTACGACGATCGGCGGCAGTGGCTCGCCGACCAGGCGCTCCTGGCCGGCGACGCGCGGGTCAGCGCTATGGAGGGCTTCTGCTCGCCGAGCATGCAGGGGCTACGCGGCACGGGAGGGAAGCGGGCGAGCTTCGCCGACTGGTTCTACCCGCTCCAGCTGTCGCTGGAGTTCGACGACACCCCGCCCGACCTGCCCGACGGGCTCTCACCGTATCGGATCGTGCACGTCGAGGATGACGACATGCGCTACTTCCCGACCCGCCACGAGGCCCGTTTCGAGGCGGTCCGCCGGATCGGCGCCTGGGAACGTGCCCATCCCTACATCTCGGCGTTCATCACCGCAGAGGCGCTGGCCGAGGTCCTGCCCGACGTCCTCCATACGCTGCCGCTGGGCGAGGGTCACCGGGGCGCGTTCTTCCTCTCTACCGACGACCTTCCGCCGTTCCTGGTGGTGCCCGACGCCGCGCAGGTCGTCTTCTTCAGCGTCATCTATCCGCAGATACTGCCCGCTTTCCTGGATGACACGCTGCGCGCGTTCGCGGCGGCCAGTGAGCTGTTCATCGTTGCCGGCGGCAAGCGATACGTCGCGGACTGGCTCGGCGAAATGGACCAGTCGGCCTGGCGGCGGCATTTCGGCGCGCGCTACGACGACTGGGTGACGGCCAAGCAGACCTTCGACCCGCACGACGTCTTCCACTCGCTGCTGCTGTCCTGACCTTCAGTTGTGCAGGACCGCGGCGCCCGCGAACCGTCCGTGCTTGAGATCGACGAGCGCCCGCGGCGCCTCGCTCATCGGGTAGCCGTGCGTCGTGGCCCGCAGTCCGAAACGCTCGGCCAGGCGCAGGAACTCCTCGCCGTCGGCACGGGTGTTCGCCGTGACGCTGCGTAGCACACGCTCCTGGAACAGGTCGTCGTCATAGCGCAGGGCCGGGATGTCGGACAGGTAGATGCCGGCCACGGCCAACGTGCCGCCGCGGTCCAGCGCCTCGAGTGCGACGGGCACGAGATCACCGACGGGCGCGAACAGGACCGCGGAGTCCAGCTTCTCCGGCGGGGCATCTGTCGCGCCGCCGACCGAGTCGACGCCGAGCTCCTGGGCCAGCTGCTGGTTGGCGGCACCCCGGGTCAGGACGTGCACCCGGGCGCCCTCGTGTAACGCGATCTGGGCCGCCAGATGGGCGCTGCCGCCGAAGCCGTACAGCCCCAGCCGTCCGCCGGGCGGCAGGTGGGCCGAGCGCAGCGCCCGGTAGCCGATGATCCCGGCACAGAGCAGCGGCGCCGCCTGCTCGTCGTCCATGCCGATCGGCAGCGCATAGGCGAACGCTTCGTCGGCCACGCACGCGTCGGCGTAACCGCCGTCGGCGTCCCAGCCGGTGAAGGTCGGCGCGACGCAGAGGTTCTCGCGCCCGCTGCGGCAGAACCGGCACCGGCCGTCCGTCCCGCCCAGCCAGGGAACGCCCACCCGCTTCCCGAGTTCGAAGCGGTCCGCGCCAGACCCGCGAGCGTCCACCACGCCGACCACTTCGTGACCCGGCACGACGCCGGGCCGCTTGGGCGGCAGGTCGCCCTCGGCCAGGTGCAGGTCGGTCCGGCACACGCCGCAGGCCGACACGCGAATCCGCACCTGGCCAGGTCCCGGATCGGGCAGGTCACGCTCAACGCGTCGCAGCGGCCCGTCCTCGGCGGGCGCGGGATGGTCGACCACCCAGGCGGAACTCATCGTCAGTGCGCGTGTCCAGCGCGCCACGTGCTCGGCGAGGTGCCGTGGGATCGCTTGAACGCGCGGCTGAACGCCTCTTCGGCGTCGTAGCCGACCCGGCGCGCGATCGCATAGACGCCGAGACCGGTGGTGGCCAGCAGGTCCTCGGCGACGTGCATGCGCCACTCGGTGAGATAGCGGATCGGCGAGCGTCCGAGCACCTGCCGGAACCGCTCGTCCAGCAGCGAGCGCGACACCGCGGATCCCTTGGCCAGCTCGGCCACCGTCCACTTGTGGTCCGGTGACTGGTGCAGCAACGCCAGGGCCGGCGCCAGGACGGGATCGCGCAGCGCCGCCATCCAGCCCTCGTCCACAGCCGGCGCGGTGGCCAGGTGGATGCGCAGGACCTCGATCAGCAGCAGCTCGGGCAGCCGAGTGGACATCACCGTCGCGGCCGCCGCCGACGGGGCCGTCTGCTGGAGTGCGTACTCGATGTTGGCACGCACCCACGCGGCGGCGGTGCCTTCCGGGGGATGGACGACGAAGACCGGCGGAAAGGCGCGCAGCCGCGGATCGAACAACGGGTCCTGGCTGTGCAGGTACCCACACACGACGTCGGTCTGGTCACCACCCTCGCCGTGCCGGATCACCGGCATCTGCCGCCACGGCGGCGCCTCGAGGATCGACATGATCGGGACGGCCTCGGCCTCGCCCACGCCGCCCATCTGGTGCTGGTCGCCGTAGGGCAGCACGATCACGTCCCCGCTGTGCGCCCAGTGCTTCTCGCCGCCGTCGACACGGACCCAGCAGATCCCGTTGGCGACCAGATGGAAGAGGATCACACGCGACGTGCCCGGGCGCGGTAACGCGGCAGTGGCGGGACCCGTCGTCGACTCATAGGCCCATCGCTCCCGGTACTCGGCGCGCAGGAACACCGCGCCTTCGAGATGAAGCCGGTTCAGCGCCGCCGCCAGGGTGTACGACGGGCGGTCGATCACGCCTACCGCCGCCGTGGCTTCCTGATCAGGAGCAGCGGTGCCACGGTCATGGCCCGCCGCCCCCCTCGACATGAGACTGATTCTGTCAGAACGAACCTGGCTCTCCGGGGCCGAGAAAGGGAAACACAATGCCCATGTTCATGGACGTTCACTCATTGGGCGGCCCGGTCGGGTTGACCGACGCCGCCGAGGCGCACCGCGCGGACCTCAAGGTTCAGGGTGCGTACAACGTCGACTACCCGAAGTACTGGGTCGACGAGGAGAACGGCAAGATCTTCTGCCTGGTCGAGGCGCCGGACGCCGAGACCGCGGTGCGAGTGCACGAGGAGGCCCACGGGCTGCTCGCGGACGCCATCTACCCAGTGGCCGAAGGCACCTGAGGTCCGGCGTCAGTCATGTCCGACGTGGGTGTCCAGCCAAGTGACGACGGGCGTGATCGATCGCCATAGTTTGGCGATCTCCGCCGCCGCCTTTGGCGTCGACAGCCACGCCGGACATCCGACCTCGCGGGACGCAGTCAGGCTCTTCAGCCGCAACAGGTCCGCCCGCGGATGGTCCTTCGGGTAGCCGGGCGGAACGCGCGTTATCTCGTGGCCGCCGACCCGGAGCCTCTTCTTGCGTGCCGCGTCGATCGTCCGCACGAGTGACGTGCCGGCGCGGTCATCGGCCACCGCCCGGCGGAGTCGATCTACCTGAGCCGACGACATCTCCCAGTAGCCGCCCCCGACGAACAGCCCGGCGGCCGAGATGTGCAGGTACAGGGACGACTCGCCGATCCAAGCGCCCTGATGGGTCTTGTACGGCGTCTTGTCCTTAGCGAATCGCACGTCCCGGTAGGGCCGGAACAGCTTGGCCGTGCCGAACTCCGGACTCAGCGCTTCCACCAGCGCCTGGATCGGTGCCCGCACGGCCTCGTCGTAGATCTGCTTATGTGCCGTCCAGAACGCCTTCGAGTTGTCGGCCTCCAGGTCTTCGTAGAAGTCCAAGGCAGCGGTGGGGATCCCGCCGAACCCAGCCGTCATCTCCTGGCGTCCTCTCTACTTGTGCTCGCCGTCGGCCAGCGACACATGCCAGCGCACCTCGCGCAACGTGCCCGCGCCAGTGTCCAGCGCGCGCACGTAGCCGTCCCGGGCCCAGCCGGCGCTGGCATAGAAGGCGCTCGACGCCGCGTCGTCCTCGGGCAGCCACACCACCGCGCGGGTCAGCCCGTCCTCGCGCCAGTGGTCGACCGACGCGGCCAGCAGCCGCGACCCGTGCCCGCGACGTCCCCAGCGCGGCTCGACGAGCAGCGTCGTGACCGCCGCCGTGGTGTCAGGCTCGGGATCGCCTTCGAGGATCTCGTCGGTTGGGCCGATCGCGGCGAAGCCGACCAGCCACTCCTGTTCCTGCGCCACGAGCACGTGGTGGTGCGGCGAGGGCGGCTCGACGACGGCGGCCCGCCATGTCTCGCGCACGGCGGCCTCGTCCAGCGCCGCCAGGCTCTCGGCTGGCAGGATCGGCTCGTACGCGGTTCGCCACGTGTCCAGTTGGATGCGGGCGATCTCGGCCGCGTCGTCCGCATCTGCCGCCCGGACGCTGACATCGGCCACCGGCCCAGGGTAGTTGTCACGGGCGACCATCCTCAGGCCGACGCTTCCCGCCGCCCCGGCGCATAGCGCAGGATGTAGCGCACTTCGGGCAGGGTGGCACCGTACAGGTCGGCGTCCTTGACCGACCCGTCCGCGCGGAACCCGGCGATCTCGTAGAAGCGTCTCGCCCGGGCGTTGGCTTCCAGCACCCAAAGAGCGACGGGA
>DATAEG010000025.1:0-45399 GCA_036258135.1 Jatrophihabitantaceae bacterium
CCGGAGGTGGGTCCGGAGGTCGGGCCGGAGGTCGGTCCTGAGGTCGGACCAGAAGTAGGTCCGGAGGTTGGGCCGGAGATCGGACCGGAGGTTGGGCCGGAGATCGGTCCGGAGATCGGGCCGGAGGTGGGGCCGGAGATCGGTCCGGAGATCGGCCCGGAAGTTGGTCCCGAGATCGGACCCGAGATTGGACCGGAAGTGGGGCCGGAGGTTGGTCCGGAGATCGGACCGGAGGTGGGTCCGGAGGTCGGGCCGGAGGTGGGTCCCGAGATCGGTCCCGAGATCGGACCAGAAGTAGGTCCGGAGGTCGGGCCGGAGGTGGGTCCCGAAGTGGGTCCTGAGATCGGACCCGAGGTGGGTCCCGAGGTTGGGCCGGAGATCGGTTCCGGTGGACCCGGCGGTGTTGTCGAGGAGGCCTGAGATCCGCAGCCAGCCTCGGCCGCCGCACAGGCCGTCGTGACCACTCTGGACAAGCGCAGGAGCGAACTGCTCGACCGGCTCCGCACTGAGGCGATCCTCTACGCCGACGGGCAGAACCGAATCGTCGGACGCGGTGGTCGAAGCGCGCCGTGGATGCTGTACTGCTGGCCGCTGACGATGACCGGCTCCGGCGCGGCACTCGTCGCCGACCAGATGCTCGTCACCCTGGCGGACTTCGAGGGGACGCAGCTGGCGGCATACGGCGTCGGCGCAATCCCGCTGATGACGGCCTGCCTCGTGCGCGGCGGCGATCGATACCGGGGGCTCACGGTTCGCTCCGAGCCGAAGCCGTACGGATCACGCCGACAGATCGAGGGTGCGCCACCCGGCGCCGGCGAGGTGATCCTGGTCGACGACTCGATCAACTCCGGAACGTCCGTGATGACGGGAATTCGGGTGCTCGAGAGCGCCGGCTACGAGGTCGAGGGCGCGGTCTGCCTCGTCAACTTCCGCTATGGCGGCGGCGTCGAGTACGCCCGGGCCCGCGGTTATCGGGTCGAGACGCTGTTCGACGTGTGGGACGACCTCCAGATGCCCCGGCTGTCCCGCCCGCCGCTGTACCTGCGACACCTGCCGGACCGGTGGTCGGCGGAGCGCGTTCCAGACGGGCTGCCGCCGGCACGGGTGGCCCGTCTCGTTGCCGAGCATCTCCTCGCCACCGACGAGGTACTGCGTCCGCCCGAACGGTTCGACGACGACGAGTCGGGGCCTGGTGGAGTGTGGGTCAGCTTCCGGCGACGTGACAACGACAGCCGGTTGGCCCGCGATGGGTTCTGGCACTTTGATCCGGGGGACGCAAACCCAACGCGCGACGTCGTGATCGCCGCCGCCGCGACGGCGCGGGGGTTCCACGACAACCATCCGAGCACCGCTCTCGACGAGATCAAGATCGCCGTCACGTTCCTGTCCGAGCTCGAGCGGGTGGAGCCGCGCGATCTGGACTTCCGTCGCTACGGCATCGTGGTCCGCAGCCTGCATGTCCCGGCCAAGGTGGGCGGCGCCCTGCCCAACACCCAGCTCTACACGAGCGCGTTCGAGCAGTACCGGCACGCGCGGGTCGTCAATGCGCGCATCGGACGGTTCGAGCCACATGAGGTGTTCCGGCACGACGTGCGCAAGCTCGCCGAGCCCGGCGAGCGCTGGCCTGCTTACGGCGAGGACGAGGCGGGGCTCGAGGCCTGGACCCGGTCGCCGGATCTCGGCACCGCTCTCGTCGATCGGGTCTGGCAGGTCCTCGCCGGTAGCGACCTGGCGCCGGCGCGGGTGCTCGACGTCCCGCCCGGCGAGGTCCGTGCGGTGTGCGTATCGCTGTACGACCGGGGTCTCATCGGCTGCGCGGTCGCCTACGCCGGCGCGGTCGACGACATGCTCGCCGCGGCCACCCGCCATGCGCTCGACGACGCCCGCTTCGGTGTCCGTCGCGCCAGCGGCGCCAGGCCGCGGGCCGTGACGGTGTCGCTCCTGTACGAGCCCGAGCGACACGTCCGGCGCAGCCCCGAATACGTCGCCTGGAAAATGCGGGCCGGCCGGGACTCGCTGCTGGTGCAGCAACGGTCGGCACCGCGTCGTCGCTGGGCGGTCTTCCTGGATTCGGTGATCCCGCATTACAACTGGTCCAAGCGGCAGGCGGCCGAGCAACTGATGGCCAAAGCGGGCGTCACGTCCGGCGTCGCCGACTGGGTGACATACAAGACCGTGTCCTGGTGCGGCACCACCGATACGAACTATCCGCTCGAGTTCGGTGGCCGACAGCGCACCGGCGAGGGTCGGCTCGGGCACGACGACCTCGCCGCCATGGCCACCCACCTCTACCGGCGGCTCGACGACGACGGCTGGCCGGCGTCCCGGGTGTTGTGCCGGCTAGGGACGTATGAGCGGCGGGGCGCCGCCGCGCGCTGCCTGCATGCGCTTCAGACGCTGCACGAGACCGGTATCAGCTGTGATCGGCCGGACTGGGCCAAAGCGGCGCAGCGCGGCCTCGACCATGCGCTGCGCCATCTGGACGAGGGCGGCCGCTTGTCCGTCCCGAATCATGACGGCGGTCCTATCGCGGACGCTTTGCTGCTCGGCGCGGTGTCCGCGCTCGGGGACGCCAGCCGTGTCACCGCGCCGGTGCATCAGCTCGCCGCCCGGCTCGGCACGTGGATCCGCGCCGACGGCTCGATCCGGCCGGAGGGTGCGCTGCCGTCCACGACGGACCCCGATCACCTGCCCGGCGAAGTGCTCCTGGCCCTGGCCCGCTACAGTGAGACCACTGGCCACCCGCTCGAGCTCGACTGGGCGGGCATCCGCACCTGGTACGAGCGCCGCTTCCGCCTCGTGCATCCGTGGGGGCTGGCCTACTGGCACTGCCAGGCCTGGACGGAGATCGCGCAGCGCACCGGGGACGACAGTCACCTCGGGTTCGTCTTCGAGATGGCCGACTGGATGGTCGAGCACCAGCTGCGGGCCGACGGCAGCTTCTTCACCGACCTGGCGCCCAGCCCGAGCTGGCACACGGCGTGTCCGGCGGCGGCGATGGTCGAGGCCTGGCGGGCCGCGCTACGCGTCGGCGGGGCGGAGCGAGCCCGCCGCTACCACGCAAGTTGGGAAGCCGCGATGCGCTTCCTGGATCGGCTGATCGTCCGCCCAGACGATGCCTACTGGATGCCGCGACCGGAGATCGCGATCGGTGGCATCCGCGCCATGCCCGCGTCGTTCCAGCAACGCGTCGATTCGACGAGCGAAACCCTCCAGGCGCTACTGCGCGGCCTGGCGCTACGTACAAGCTCCCGCTGACGTCGCCGGTCGTAGCATCGCCGGGTATGACCGCCGCTCTGATACCCGTCGACAGTGTGGAGATCACTGCGGTGGTAGACAGCACTGCCGACATGCTCCTGCCCGACGCAGGACTGGTCCGCCGGTGGGGGCTCTCCGGCACGGTCGGCCCAGTACCGTCTCTTCCCAGCGACGTGGCGGCTGGCGGGTCGACTCTCGACCTGCTTCGAGCCGAGCATGGGTACTCAGCGGTCGTCGACGTCCGCGCCGGCGATCGAACTCACCGGGTGCTGTACGACGCCGGAATCAGCCCGGACGGACTGATCGAGAACCTGGACCGCTTGGGCATCGGGCCGGACACGTTCGAGGCCATCGTGCTCAGCCACGGGCATTTCGACCACGTCGGCGGCCTGCATGGCCTGGCTCGACGGATGACGGCGCGGGACGTCCCGTTGGTGGTGCATCCCGAGTTTTGGACGAGGCGGCGCCTTGCCGATCTGATCGAGCTGCCGACGCCGGGCCGCGCAGCCATCGAGGGCGCTGGTTTCACGATCATCGAGGACCGCCAACCGTCCTTCCTGCTGGACGGCACGTTGTTGGTCACCGGCGAAGTTCCCCGCACCACAGCGTTCGAGACCGGCATGCCCAAGAGCCACCAGGCGTGGCGGGACGGACGTTGGCAACACGACCCGCTTGTGCACGAGGACCAGGCGTTGATCGCCCATGTCCGAAGCAAGGGGCTCGCCATCGTCACGGGTTGCGGTCACGCGGGCATCGTCAACATCGTCCGACAGGCCAAACGGCTGACCGGGGTCGACGACATCTACCTGTTGACCGGAGGCCTCCATCTCCGTGACGGCCCGGTCGTCGCCGCCTCCGTGGCGGCGCTGGCCGCCGAACGACCGCGGATGATCGTTCCGGCCCACTGCACGAGTTGGTTGGCGCACCGGGCGCTGTATGACGCCATGCCCGAGGCGTACCGGCCGAACAGTGTGGGAAGCCGGATCGAACTCGCCGCGACGGACGGTGTGGATGGCTCGTGACGGTGTCTACGCCTGCGCCGCGTTAGCCTCGGCGATCGTGCCGCGGGCGTACCAGGCGCGGGCGTCGAGTCCGAACGGTCCGTCCAGGACCTGCGACTGGCAGCCCTCACGCACCCGCGTCTGCTGCTCAGGCGACAGGGGAAGCAGGTGTTCCCCAGCTGGCCCGATGGCAAGAGTGAACGGCTCCCAGAAGTCATCGAACCCGGTGTAGTCGGCGTGCGCGGTGAGCGTGCCGGCGACGATGTCGGTGAGGCCGGCCCGTTCGAAGCACGCCAGGATGTCCCCTTCGGCGGTGCCGGGCAGGGCGTGCTCACCCTGCACGTCGGGCTCGACCTGCCGCACCGCGTCCCAGAAGATCCGCAACATCGTCATGCCGCCGGTCTGGATGTCCCACATGCACGCCGCGACTCGGCCGCCGGGCTTGGTCACCCGGGCCATCTCGCGCACCCCTTGGTCGGGATCGGACATGAAGCCGATCACTAGCGACGACAAGGCCGCATCGAAGCTGTCGTCGTCCCACGGTAAGTCCTCGGCCACGCCGTCCCGCACGTCGGCGCCGGGGTGACGCTCGCGGCACGCTCGGGTGAACTGGGGTGCCGGGTCGATGGCCGCGACGTTCTCGGCGCCGACGCGGCTGGCCAACTCGGCGGTGAGTCCACCGGGCCCGCAGCCCACGTCGAGAACCCGCATGCCCGGCTCGACGCCGCCGGTGTCCGCCAGCGCCACGGCGAGGCTCGGCGTATAGCGGCCCATGTACCGGTCGTAGTCCTCGGCAGGCGCGACGAATTGCATCGCACTAATCAAGCCGACGCCCGCACCCGCGTCAATCCGATCGGGCACCGACCTTGAGCCGCACCGTGACGGTCTCGCCGGCATCGAGCCCTTCAGCGTTTCGCACCCGGTCCTTGACCGGGACGAGATAGCCGCCGTCCTTGGGGAACAACGACGTCTCGAACACGGTCCGCCCGATCCGGGCCTCGACGGGGATGACACCCCAGCCGTAGCTCACGTGTTTCGAGATGGCGTGCAGGTCGACGCATTTGTCGTCCGGCACGGAGACGAAGTAGTACGGCGCCGGGCCGCGCCAGTACAAGATCTCGCCGCTGAACTCCAAGTCCACATGATCAGGATGCCCGACTCCGGCGACCGACTGCGTTCGAGGCGTCAGCCCTCGGTACCGGTTAATCCTTCGGCGCGGGCACGCACCACGATGGCTTCTAGGCTCCGGTCGTCGTAGCCCTCACCGGTCGGTTCGCCCCTGGTCAGGTCGAGCTCGGTGTGCACCGACCCGATCTCCAGGCCGAAGAAGTTCCCGGCCGTGCAGAAGACCGGGTTCTCGGTCTGAAGTAGGTGGTAGACGTCCCGGTATCGGTCGCTAGCGAGATACACGGCGATGGTGTTTCCCTCGAAGCGCAGCCAGTCGGCCGGCACGACGTCGGCGAATCGGAAGTCCACGCGGCTGCCGGACTCCAGTTCGAGAAGGCAGACGCGGGTGAAGTCCAGGTAGTTCGTCTGGATGACCCGGGCGGTATAGGTGCTGATGCGTTCTGCCAGTGCCACAGTGCGCTCCTTTGGATGAGGTCAGACGGTGGCCGCATCGGCGGGTGCCGAGCGGCCACCGTAAGGAGGCACGAGCCGACCGTCCTGATGCACGCACTGAGTCGCTACCGCACCGGCGCGATCGGCGGGCTCATACCGCGGGTCTGGGCTGCTGGCCGCGGCTCAGCGGCGGGTTGCCTCGGGGCGGAGGACGATGTCGAAGCTCGCGCGCGTCCACGTCTGACCGGAGATGGGCCGACCGTCTGGGGTCGGTTCGGTGCTCGACATGCGCGGGAAGTCGACGATCAGCGAGTCGCGGATGCCGAACACGCTGTCCGAGCCGAGATCGTCGCCGGCCACAAAGATGTGCGTGGCGACCGTCTGCATGCCCTCGTGGCTGACCAGGAAGTGCAGGTGGGGTGCCCGCATGGGGGAGCGGTGCGTCGCCGCCAGCAGATCGCCGACTGGACCGTCGTCCGGGATCGGGTATGGCGTCGGGGTGAGCGCCCAGAACCGGTATCGCCCGTCCTGGTCGGTGAACAGATGGGCCCGGGCAGCAGTCCGGTCGTCGCCGTACTGCACGTCATAGAAACCGTCGTCGTCGGCCTGCCATACCTCGATCCGCGCGCCGCTCAGCGGCCGCCCGTCGATGTCGCAGACTGTGCCGTCCACCCAGCACGGCTCGCCCGGCGCGCCGCCGGAAATGTCGTCGCTTAGTTCGACCTGTGGTGAGCCGGCGACGAAGAACGGGCCGACGACGGTGGCCTCGGTGGCCTGGCCGGTCGGGTCGTCGTTCACGATGATCGTCTGCATCGACACGCCGAGCACGTCGGACAGCAGGATGAACTCCTGCCGTTTGTCGTCGGTGATGTGCCCAACCCGGGTGAGGAAGTCGATGGCCTGCTGCCATTCGTCCTGGGTGAGCCGGACCTCGCGGACCAGGGCATGCAGATGCCGTACCACCGCGGTCAGGACGGTCCGCAGGCGTTCGTCAGGGGTGTCTGCCAGGCTGGACACCACTGCGTCGACCAACTGCTGCTCCCGCTGGGCTTGGGCTGTGTTTGGGTCCGTCATGTCTCGTGCTCCGTCCAGGTGATGTCTGGGTCGCGGCCCGACCAGGCGGCGCGCAGCAGTCCGGCCAGCGCGGCCTCGTCGACCGGCCGGGGGTTGCTCGGCGGCACCTCAGGCCGGACGAGCTCGACCGCAGCGCCGAGGTCGTCCTCGCGCATGCCTATGTCGCGCAAGGCCTGCGGCGCCTCCAGCGAGGCCCGCAGCCGTAACAGACCGGCGACCGACTCGACGTCGCCGAGCGCGGCCGCGATGCGTTCGGCGGCGGCGGGCGCGTACGGCGCGTTGTAGGCCAGCACGTAGGGGAGGACGACCGCGTGCGTGGCGGCGTGCGGCAGGTCGAAGGCGCCGCCGAGCACGTGACAGATCTTGTGGTGCAGCCCTGATCCGGCAGAAGCGAAGGCGACGCCGGCGAGGTAGCTGCCGTACAGAGCGACGTCCATCGCGCCCGAGTGACCGCGGTACGCGTCCGGCAGGGCCACCCTCAGCGCGCGCAGTCCTTCCATGGCCAGCGCCGTGTCGATCGGGTCCGCGCGGGGCGCCCACATCGAATCGACGCAGTGCGCCACCGCGTTCAGCCCGGACGCGGCCACCAGCGAGGCGGGCAGGTCGGCCAGTAGGTCGGCGTCGTAGATGACGGTCCTGGGCAGGACGCCCGGGTCGGTACCAGTGCGCTTGCGACCGCTCTCGGTGAGCCCCCAGACTCCCGTCGCCTCCGAGCCGGCGAACGTCGTCGGCACCGCCACGATCGGCAGTCCCGAGGTCAGCGCCACCGCCTTGGCCAGACCGGTGGCTGAGCCGCCACCGACCGCAACGATCAGGTCTGCGTCATGCTTGGCCGCTGCGGCACGTGCCTCATCGGCGAGTTCCACCGGGACGTGCGGGACGATCCGTCGCCACCGGGTCGCAGCCGCCAGGCCGACCCGGTCGATCAGCCAGTCGTGCCGCCCGCTGGCGACGATGAGCGGCGACGTGGCGCCGAACCGAGCCGTTTCGTCGGCGAGATGACCGGCGGCTCGGCCGGACCCGAACAGCACCCGTTGACCCCTGGTCTCATGCTCGAAGACGAGCGGGCGGTGCGGCTCACCCATGTCGAGCAGGCTCTCACTTCGCGGTTGGCGGAGCCAGGACGGCCGCCGCCTCGGCTGCCGAGGTTCGGATGGACCGCAGCGTCTGCTCGGTGAGGACGGCGATCGCGTTGGGATCAGTGCCGGACAGGTTGTCGACGGCGCCCACCTGGAGCCGAGGCGGGAACGCGCGACAGCCATGCACCGAAGCCAGGTGGCCCCGTTCGATGGCATGCCCATCGAGCTCCGGTCGGCGTTCTTGCGGACCGATCGACTGGTCCGGCTCCAGCCCGCGTGGACTGAGAGTGAGCCGGAGCGCGAGCTCTTCTGACCGGCGAACGGCCCTTCAGCCCGATTCGGTGTAGCTCACGATGCCCAGGCACATCTCATCGGACGAGCCCTCGCCCCACACGACGTAGCGGGGCGGCAGCTTCTTCAGCTCCGGCAACTCCTCGCGCAGCCTGGCGTCGTGGGTGCAGGTGACCTTAAGACGATCGCCGGCGTGCACGGTGACCTTCTGGGCGAGGACGGTGGCGCGTTGATTGTCGAAGTCCCAGACCTTGACGTTCAACAGCGACTGGCGAGTGCCGTCCTGACGCAGAAGGTCGATGCGGATCGACCGGCCCAGCAGGTGCATATGCCCGGCCACGGCCCTGATGTGGATCGTCTGGGTGACCGGCCGGGTGCACGACTGGGTGGGCCCGGCTCGCGGGTGCTGCACCGACCCACCGCAGAGCAGTTGGAGGCCGGCCACCGTCCCGCCCGCCTGCTGCCCGAACCGCCGCATAACGTCGAGGATCGAGGCGGTGCGGTCGCACAGCGGGCCGCTCTGGTCCGTGGGGCAGGGCAGCTCGACTGGGCCGGGCAGCAGCAAAGTGTGCAGTGGTTGCAGATGCGCGCCGGCGGGGGCGACCCGCAGCCGCACCTCCGTGTTGTCCAGGCCCGTCCCGTTGAGCAGATTGTAGTGCATTTGCAGGATCAGCCGGGTGCCTGGAGCCAGGCGTTGGCCGGTCCCGGCGGCGAAGCGTTGCTCCCCGCCCGTGGTCGCCCACGCCGCCACCCACGGCGCTGAGTTCAGCGTGCTGACGACGTCCGACCCGCCGGGCAGGCCCGGATCGCCGAAGCAGGACCAGCCGAGCCGCGGATCGGCGGCGTCTTTCAGCTTGGCGGCGCCGAGTTGGCCCGGATCGACGCGGTACAGGATCGCGTGGTGGACCAGCTTGGGGTTGCCGGGCACGAGCACGACGCCAGAGAGGAACGACGTGGTGCGCAGATGCGGGTCGAGGAGTATGCAGCGGTAGTCGTCGGTGCCGCCCGCTTCGGCTTGCGGGTGGTAGACACCGCCCGGCATCGTCAGGTTGATCCACCGTTCGCCGTGCCGCAACGGTGCGACCGGTACCGGGCGCGGCGGTGGCGGCGACGCCGATGGGCTCGACGTGCTCGGCGACGCGGTCGCGGACCGGGAGTTGCCCGCCGACTCATGCGTCGACGTGCACGCCGCCGCCAGCAGCGCGACGACGGCCAGCACGCACGCCCACGTCAATTGCCGTCTCATCCGCACACCGGGCACGGTCCCATCATGCGCCGAGAACGCGCGAAATATCGCTCGCGGCGGTGGGTTCGCCGCGGGAAGGTTCGAGGCGTGGATCGGTATTCGGAATTGAACCGGACTGGTGGGACGAACGGGTCCCGGTCCACGCGGCCCCGAACGGCTACTACCGAACCGAACGGTTCGAGGCCGATCCGGGCTTCCTCAGCTCCGACGTGCGACTGGACCAGCCGCTATTGGGCGACATCGCCGGCCTGCGTGGTATCCACGTCGGCTTCATCGAGGCAGACGTGTACGACGCGCCGCGGTTAGTGGAGCCCGGCGAGTTTCGACCTGGGGTAATCGAACCTCGGCTCGGTGCAGTACCTGCCGCGGATATGTGACTGGGCGCAGGTGGTGGCCGCTCTGCTGCGACCGGGCGGACGGCTGTTCATGCGTGAGTGTCACCCGGTGGTGTGGTCACTCCGTGACGTCGGCGACGACCGCCTCGTGATCGACGGCGCCTACTTCGAGCGGCCCGAGCCCGAGCGCGTCGACCGGCCCGACACCTACGCCGCGGTCGGCACCACGTTCGCCACCGCGGGCTGCTACGAGTGGAACCACGGGCTCGGCGAGATCGTCTCGGCAATCCTCGACGCCGACTAGCGGCTGACCGCATTGCGCGAGTACGACACCTCCCCGGCCCGGTCCGTCTACGGCATGGAGAAGGTCAGCGACGAGGAGTACCGGCTGATCGATCGGCCCTGGCGGCTGCCGCTGACGTACACGCTGGAGGCGCGTCGCGATCAGTAGTGGGCGACGATGCGGCGCTGCGGGCCGTCGATCGTCATCCGGCCGCCGTACGGCAGCACCCACTGCGGGTCGGTGTGCCCGATATCCACGTCAAAGACGATCAACGCGTCCGGGTGATAGGCGGCGAATGCGCGCAGCACCGCGGCCCGTTGCTCGGTCCGGTACTGCACCCGCTGCTCGGGCGTGCGCACGTCGAAGAAGACCGACGCCTTCGGCCGTCCGACGATCACCGCCGGGAACTGGGAGAGCAGCCCCCGCTCGCCCATATTGCGCAGCATGCGGAAGACCTCCTCGGCCTTGGGCATCTCCTCGGAGGTCTCGATCAGCAGGATGCATCCGGCGTAGTCGGATGCCGGCCGCACGTAGCGAGACACGGCGAGCGTCCAGCTGAGGATCTCCAGGTTGCCGCCCCAGGTCGGCCCGCTGACGATGCGGTCAGGTTGGTGCCAGATCCATCCGGACGCCGGTTGCGCGGGCGCGGTCGTGGTCAGCGCGGCCGGGTCGGTCCACTCGATCTCGTCCTCGACGTAGGCGTCCACTTCGGTGAGGTCGAGGTCGACCGACTCGAACAGCGCGGCGCGTAGCGATTCGACTGACACGGGATGCAGGCCGGCCCCGCGGCCGAGGTGAATCTGCGTCGACCCGCCGTGGTAGGCGGCGGCACCGTGGAACCACAGCCAGTTGAGGAGGTTGGTGTTGTCGCTGAACCCGAAATATGGCTTCGGATCGGCCAGGATGGCGTCCGGGTCGAGTAACGACAGCACGGTGATCTGGTCGTCGCCGCCTATGGTGGCGAACACGGCGCGGATGTCCGGATCGGTGAACGCGGCGGTGAGATCGGCGGCCCGGTCCGCCGCGGCCGCGTTCAGTCGGCGAGTGGTCGGGTACTCGACGGGCTCTAGGCCGAGGTCGTCGCGGATGCGACGCATCGCCTGCTCGTGCACTTGCGGACCGATCGCCGGCGCGGCGAAAGACGGTGACACCACCGCGACCTGGGCGCCCGGCTCGAGCTTGGGCGGGAGGCGCGGCACCCACGGCACGCACCCCATTATGAGGCGGGCCGCGTCGGCTGCTCGAATGGCTGGGTGAACTCGTTCGACCATCCGCGCGGCGAGGTCCATTACGAGGCCTTCCGCGCCGAGGACGTGCTCCCCGCGCTCGCCCGGGCCGAGGCCGGGGCCCTCGACGCGCTGGACCAGGTGCCGACTCATCCGGATCCGTTGTGGGCGTTCGGCGAGGCGAGCGCCGCCTACGACTTCATCGTGACCATCGTGGACGACATGGTGGGCGTCCTCGGCGGCGCCTGGCATGACGTCGCCCGGGCGGCAGACGAGCGGGCGGCCCGGTTCTGGACGACGGTGTGCCAGCGCCGCAACCTGTACGACGCCATCCGGGCAGTGGCCCCGTCCGGCCCGGTCGAGGAGCGGCTGCGGGCGGACCTGCTGCGCCGGTTCGAGCACGCCGGCGCGCATCTGGACGCGGTGGACCGCGATCGCCTGACCGCGGTCAAGGCCCGTCTGGCCGAACTCGCCTCCGACTTTGCGGCAAACCTGCGCGCCGCGGACGCCGCCTCTGGCGTCGCCACCGACGATCCCGCCGGCTTGCCCGACGCGCTGGTCGCGGCTGCGCGTGAGGCCGCGGCGGACCGCGGGCTGCCCGACTTCTACGTGCCCTACTCCGAGCAGAACGCGATCGTCGTGCTCGGGGAGGCGGAGAACCGCCCGCTGCGCGAGAAGATGTACCGGCTGACCATCGCCCGTGCTGCGGTGACCAACGGTCCGGTGGTGGCCGACATCCTGGCGCTGCGCCGGGAGCTGGCCGAACTGCTCGGCTACGCCGATTTTGTCGAGCTGCACCGGGCCGGACGGATGGTCGCCGAACCGCAAGCGCTTCTCGACGAGCTCGCGGCTGCCTACCAGCCGCAGGCGGACCGGGAGCACGCCGATCTGCTCGCCTTCGCCCGGGCCTACACCGGCGACGACACCCTGGAGCTGACCGCGGCTGACGTGGACAACCCGCTCGACGGCTTCTACGCCACCAAACTCCGCGAGTCGTTGGGACTGGCCTCGGCGGCGTCGGTGAGTGTGCCGGTCGAGACAGCCCGGCAGGTCATGCTGGACGCGCTCGCCGAGCTGTACAGCGTGACGTTCACTCGCTCGGACGCGTCCGGCTGGCATACCGACGTCGAGGCGTTCGACCTGCGCGACGCCTCAGGCCGGCACCTGGCCCGGATCTTCTGCGACTGGTGGCTCCGCGACGGCAAGCGGCCGTTCGGCGGCTGGATGAGCGGCCCCTACCTCGCCACCGACGGCGGCCCGCACGTGGTCACCGTCGTCGCCAACGTCCCACCGGCCGGCGCCAACTTGCTTCAGCTGCGGATCATGTGGCACGAATTCGGGCACGCGCTGCACTTCGCGTTCACCCGAACCCGCTACCGGCAGCGATCACCCGACGACGGGCCGCGCGACTTCATCGAGGGGCCGTCGCGGATCATGGAGAACTGGCCGCTGGATCCGGAGATCCTGCGCCGGATGGGCGTTGCCGAGGACGCGGCGGAGGCGGCGCGGGCCGAGGATCGGTTCCGCACCGCGAGCCGCCGGATGACGCGCCTGGTCCGTCCTGCGATCGACCTGGCCCTGCACCGCGGCGAGGACCCGTTGCCGGTCAAGCAGCGCCACCTGCCCGTGCCCGTCGACCCGGCCGACGCCACCGCCACCCAGTTCCATCACATCTTCGCCGGCGAATACGGTGCCAGCCATTACGCCTACCAGTGGGCGGGCGTGATGGACGCGGACCTGTTCACCCGGTTCGCTGCCGAGGGCATCCTCAACCCGGCCACCGGCCGCGACTACGCCGAACGTGTTCTGGCGCCAGGCGCCGAACGCGACCCGGCCGACCTCATCCGCGACTTCCTCGGCCGCGACGTCACGATGCGGGCGCTGCTCGACCGGGACGGCGTAGCCGGAACCTGATCAGGCGTTTCGCCGCGCGCCGTACTCCTCGTCGGTGACGTGCTCGCCCCATTCGGTCTCAGGCACGTCGTCGCGGCCGGTGCCCTCCCACATGGCCAGGTGGATCATGAAATTGTCGGGCGCGGCCCCGTGCCAGTGCCATTCGCCTGGCGGGGTGTAGATGGTGTCTCCGGCACGGATGTCCAGGACGTCGCCGCCGCGGGCCTGCACCCGCCCCACTCCGTCGGTGACGTGCAGGGTCTGCCCCACGGCGTGACGGTGCCACGCGGTACGCGCGCCTGGTGCGAACCGGACCGTGTTCACCCGGATGCGCGACGGCTCCTGGCCCCGCGTGATCACGTCGAACCAGACGTCGCCGGTGAAGTTCGCCGCCGGTCCCTTGTTGGACTGCGTCTTCGGCACGACCTCCAACGTGGTCTCCTTGCGCCTTTGTCAGGTCGAGTTTTCTTACCGGTGGCACCAACCGGCGACCAACGCCGGGATGCGCATCATGGCGTCGTACTCGCCCGCGGCTGCCTCAACCCGGGCTTGGAGCGTGTCGACGTCGACCTCCTCGGGCGTGGCGATACCGGCTTGGACCATGACCGGCAACAGGGTTCGACTGAGGTCGGCGACCATGGCCGCGGCGGTCGGATCACCGGGTTCCACGTAACGTTGCAGGCCGATCACTTGGGGGTCGATGGCGCCCGCCGACCGCAGGATCCGGGCCAGCCGTGGGCCGACGGACTGAGACTGACTGACAGCGGCGAACGCCCGCTCGATCCGGTCGACGGCCTCGGCGACGAGCGGCACCGACGGGACCGACCCGGCGACTGAGGTGTCGTATTCCAAGCAGAGCAGGATGCCGCCGGTCCGCAGGCAGTTCAGCCAAGTGCCGTGCCGCCCGGACCGGGTCACCCTGATAGGGCAGCACGAGCCGAGCCAGGACCGCGTCGACCGGTTTTGTGGGGGTGTACGAGGACACGTCGCCCTCGACGTAGGTGATCGGCGCACCGCTGTTATTGGCCGCGACGGCCCAGGCCAGCGCGTCGGGTGAGGCGTCGACGGCCGTGACGGCGCCCTCAGGTCCGACCATCTCGGCGGCGATTCGTGCCACCTGGCCGGTGCCGGTGCCCATGTCCAGCACCCGCATGCCGGGCCCTATCCCGGCCAATTGGAGGGCCTGGCGGGTCATCCCGGCCAAGTCCGCGCCTTGCCGGTCCAGACGCTCGAGTTCCTTCGAGCTGTGACCCAGAACATAGTCCGGGCGGGGGGTGACGTTCGACATCCTGCTCCTCAGCCGACCAACGGGTATTGAGTGTTAAGGAACGTCCGCAGGTGCGCCAGATACACGAGGATCGCTCAGCCAGCCTCCGCGGGCGCGGGCCGGAGCGTGCTGGCCTCGATCTCGGCGATGGTGCGGACACCGGACAGCGCCATGGTGAGGTCGAGCTCGGCGACGATGTTGCGCACCACATCAGCCACGCCTTGGCGTCCGTCCAGCGCTAGTCCGTAGATGTGCGGACGGCCGATGGTGACCGCGTCGGCGCCCATGGCCAGTGCCTTGAATACGTCGGCGCCGGTGCGGATGCCGCTGTCCAGGATGACCGTCGGGTCGTCGCCCACGGCGCGGCGGATGCCGATGAGCGCGTCAAGCGTGCCGACGGCGCCATCGACCTGGCGGCCACCGTGGTTGGAGACCATGATCGCGGCCACGCCGAGGTCGAGGGCGCGCCGGGCGTCGTCCGGATGGAGGATGCCCTTGAGGACGACGGGCAGCGCGGTCCGGTCGGCCAAGGTGGCGATGTGCTCCCAGGTGAGCGCCGGGTTGGAGTAGACGTCGAGGAAGGTCTGCACCGCGGCGCGCGGGACCGGAGACCGGAGGTTCTTCCGGAACTCGCCCGGATGATGACGCGCGACGGACACCAGCGTGCGCACCGCGTCCAGCGTCGGTCTGCCCTCCGACGTCGGCCGGTGCTCGTACAACCGGTCCTCCACCAGTTCGGCGAAGCGGGGATCCGACGTGTACTGCGCGATGCCGATGCCGCGGGAGAACGGCAGACTGCCCAGGTTCAGATCCCATGGCCGCCAACCCAGCAACGTGGTGTCGAGGGTGACGACCAGGGCCTGCGCGTTGATCGACTCAGCGCGGCGGATGAAGCTGTCGACCAGCCCCTCGTCGCGGCTCCAGTACAGCTGGAACCAGCGCGGAGAGTCGCCCATTGCGGCCGCCGTCGCCTCCATCGGGCTCGAACCCTGGCTGGAAAGGATGTAGGGAACTCCGGCGTCGCCCGCCCCGCCGCCGATGAGTACGTCGGCGTCGTTGACGACGAGGCCGGCGGCACCGATCGGGGCCAGCAGCACCGGGGCGGAGAGCCGACTGCCCAGCAGGGTGATCGACAAGTCACGGTCGGAGACGTCGCGCAGCATGCGCGGCATGATCTGCCAGCGGTCCAGCGCGGCTCGATTCGCGGCCATGGTCGCGCCTTCGCCGGCGCCGCCGTACACGTAGGCCCAGGCCCGCTTCGACATCACCCTGCGGGCGCGCCGTTCCAGCTCCGCGAAGCTTGTCGGCACCCGCGGACGTTTGCCGAACACGCCCGCCCGATAGATGGCTTCCTGCCGCGCCCGACCCGGCCCGCTCGGCGCCGTCACCGTCGCAATCCTAGTGATCGCGGCGGAGTTCTGGGCTGCACGGCAGCCATATCCGCATGGCACCCGGGCCGCGGTTGGCCCACAGGCAGTACGGCACGGCGAGGGCCGCGCCTGCCCTCGTCTGAAGGTGCACGGCGACGACGCCCCCCAGCAGGTCTTCGCGCCACTCGTCGGTGAGCGTCGACGCTGTGATGACCAGGTCGTCGACGAGAGGTCCGGCGGGCTGGTCGACCTGCTCGACGCAGTACACCAGCGGACCACGCTCGACGGCCACGCAGCCGCGCACCGCGTCGACGTGCGGGTCGGCCTCGGTCAGCCGCGGCGGCATCGGCAGGTCGAGCCGAACCTGGTCGCCGTAACGCCACCGCCGCGTGAGGCGGACGCCCGACCGGGCCGGCGCCGGGCCGACCTCGTTCACGGTCACCGACGCGTCCTGGCACCACCGCGGCACGCGCAGGCTCAGCGTCCACTCGGCGTCGGGGGAGCGGCGGACCTCGACGGTGACCTCACCAGACCACGGGTAGTCGGTGTGCATCCGGAGCTCGATGGTCCCGTCGGCCCACGGGTGACTGATCGTGGCTGAGCCGTACTGGTGGATCTGAACGCCGCTGAGGTCCGACGTGGCCAGGTGGCTGTGCAGGGACGCTAAGGTGCGCATGATGTTCGGCGGGCAGCAGGCGACGTCGAACCAGCCGTGCCGGCCGAGGGCCGGGCTGCGATGGTCCTGCGGCGCGGCGTCGGCGCGGACCTGAAGGGCGTTGACGTAGAAGTACTCGTCCCCTGTTCGGGATACGCCGGCGGCGAAGCCGTTGAACAGGGTGCGCTCGATGAGATCAGCGAAGGCGGCATCACCGGTGGCCAGCAGCATCCGCCAGGCCCACTGGACGCTGCCGATGGCCGCACACGTCTCGGCGTAGGCCCGGTCCGGCGGCAGCTCGTACGGGTCGCCGAACGCCTCCCCGTCCCAACGGGAACCGAGCCCGCCCGTCACGTAGGTCTTGGTTCGGACCATGTGTTGCCACTGTCGGCGCAGTGCGGTCGCGAGCCCCTGGCTGGCATCGTCGCGGCCTTCGGCGACGATGTCGGCCGCGCCGGCGGCCAGATACATGGCGCGCACGGCGTGGCCCTCCACGGAGGTGGCCTCCCGGACAGGCACCCGGTCCGAGAAGTAGCTCGGCTCGCGGCCGTGTCCGCGCAGCTGGCCGCGGCCCCGTACATAGACGAACTGGCTGGCCAGATCCAGGTAGGCCGTCGTGCCCGTCTCGCGGTAGAGCTCGACCAGCGCCATTTCGACGATCGGGTGGCCCTCGACGGCGTCGTTATCAGCGAAGGCCACGGTCAGGTGGTCGGCGGCGGCCAGCGCGGCCGACCAGAGTTCGTCATTGGGGCTCACCCGGTGTGCGGCCACCGCGGCCTGGAGCAGATGGCCGAGGCAGTACAGCTCGTGACCCATGACCAGGTCGGCGTACCGGTCTGCGCCCCCGCGGGTCACCTGTACATAGGAGTTGAGGTAGCCGTCGGGGGACTGCGCGGATCGCACCAGGGCGGCCAGCTCACCGATCGCGTCAACGAGGTGCGCCGCCGGGGCGCGGCCCTGCTCCCAGGCGAGCGCCTCCAACACCTTGTAGACGTCGGAGTCCATGAACACGGGGCCGCGATAGCTGCCGGTGACTCCCTCGGCGGCCATACGCAGGTTGTCGAGGTTTCCGGCCTCGCGCAGCCGCTGGACCGCGCCGGGAATGCTGACCTCGCGATTGACTTGTTGCCGTCTGCCCCAGAAGCCGCCGTCGAAGCGCACGGCATCGAACGCGAGCGGCCGCAGGACGACCGCGGCGTGATCGCTCGGCGCGACCGGGCCGGCCGTCATCCGTCCGGATGTAGGTCGAGCATGTTCCACGACAGTGGCGGCAGCGTCACCTGGATCCGTCCGCTGTCCGCCTTGACGTCGTCGAGGCGACGCGGCGTGACCCGGTCGGGCGCGTCCGCGGTGTTCGTCGCGTCCGGGTCGTCATCGCACACTACGGTGTGGTCGCCGACCGCGAGATCCGGAAACGCCCGGGCGTCCACATCGACGACGAGCGGCTCGGACTGGCTGCGGTTCACCGCGAACACGGTGACCGAGTCCTCATGCTGCACCGCGGTGGCATCCAGGATCGGCACCTCGCCCATCCACGACGTCTCGTATGTGGGGCCGGTCGCGTCCACGCGCAGCACCGTGCCACGGCCCTGCCGAGAGGTGAGGGCGAATGGATGGAACGTCGTCTGCCGCCAGGCTGGACCGCGCGGCTCGGTCCTGATCGGCGCGATCACGTTCACCAGCTGCGCGAGGCAGCCGATCTTGACCCGGTCGGCGTGCCGCAACAGCGAGATGAGCAGGCTGCCGACGACCACGGCGTCGACGACGGAGTAGGTGTCCTCGATGAGAGGAGGTGCCTGCTCGACGTCCAGGTTGCCCTCACCGGCGAACCGCTTCTGGTACCACACGTTCCACTCGTCCACCGACAGGTTGATGTACTTGTGATGCCTTCCCTTCGCCCGGACGTGGTCGCAGGTGGCCAGCACCGACTCGATGAACAGGTCCAGATTGCGTCCAGAGGCCAGGAAGCTGTCCCGGTCGTTGTTGCGCTCCTCGAAGTAGGAGTGCAGCGAGAGGTAGTCGACGTTGTCGTACGCCTCTTCCAGCACGGCGGCTTCCCAGGTGCCGAACGTGGGCATCCGCGGGTGCGAGCTGCCGCAGGCGACCAACTCGATCGACGGGTCGACCCGACGCATGGCCTTGGCTGTCTCGTGGGCTAGCCGGGCGTACTCGACCGGGGTCTTGTGCCCGATCTGCCAGGGGCCGTCCATCTCGTTGCCGAGACACCACAGCTTCACGCCGTACGCCTCGGCGGCGCCGTTGCGGCGGCGCAGGTCCGACCAGTAGGTGCCGCCGGGGACGTTGCAGTACTCGACGAGACTGCGCGCCGCGTCAATGCCGCGGGTACCGAGGTTCACCGCCATCATCGTCTCGCCGCCCAGCGCGGCGTTCCACGGGACGAACTCGTCGACCCCGACCTGGTTGGTCTCGATCGAGCGCCAGGCCAGGTCTAGGCGCCGGGGGCGGTCGGCCGCCGGACCGATGCCGTCCTCCCAGTTGTATCCGGAGACGAAGTTGCCGCCCGGATAGCGCAGGATCGGCACCCCCAGCTCTCGGACCAGCCCGGCCACGTCCGCGCGGAACCCCCGGGCGTCGGCCGTCTCGTGGCCGGGCTCGAAGATCCCGGTGTAGACGCAGCGGCCCATGTGTTCGACGAACGAGCCGAAGATGCGCGGGTCGACCTCGGCTACCGGCGCGGCGGGATCGACGGTGACGGTGGCGCCGGCCATAGCCTTCAGCCCTTCAGCCCGGTGCCGGCGATACCTTCCACGATGTGGCGTTGGAAGAACAGGAACAGCAGGATGAGCGGCAGCGCTCCGAGCAGTGACGCGGCCATGGTGTCGGCGTAGCGGATGCCGAAGTTGCCCTGAACGGTAGCCAGCCCGACCGGGATGGTCATGAGCTTGGGGTTGCTCAACACCAGCAGCGGCCACAGCAGGTTGTTCCACGACCAGATGAACGTGAAGATCGAGACCGCGGCGATCACTGGCCGTGACAGCGGCATGGTCACCCTTGTGTAGATCCGCCATGAGCTGGCCCCGTCGATTCGGGCCGCTTCGTCCAAATCGATGGGCAGGGCGTCGAAGAACTGCTTGAACACGAAGACCGCGATCGCCGTCGGGATCTGCGGGAGGGCGACCGCCCAGTAAGTGTTCAGCAAATGCATGAAGCTGACCTCACGGAAGAGCGGGACGATCAGCACCTGGCCCGGGATCATGATCCCGATCAACACGAAGATCAGGATCGCGCCACGGTACTTGAAGCGCAGCCGCGACAGCGCGAAGGCACACAGGCTGGCGGTGAACACCGTCCCCACGACGGTGAGCGCGGACGTGATGAAGCTGGCCGCGTACCAGTGCCAGATGTCGCCCTGCTTCAGGATCGACCGGTACGAATCCAACGTGGGGTGGTGGATGACCCAGGTTGTGGGTAGCTGTGCGGTCTCGGCGTTCGGCTTGAGCGAGGTGTCGACCGCCCACAACAGCGGAATCAGCCACAGCAACGCGAACGCGAGTAGGACGCCTAGACAGATCCGGTTGAACAGCTTCGTGTGGGATGCCGCCTGCGCGCCACGGGCCGGGGCGACGTCGGCGGGGGTTTCGAGGGCAGTGGTGGCGGCCATTACGAAGCCAGCCTTTCTTGGCGTCGGGTGAGTATGAGCCAGACGGACGAAGCCGCCAGCACGAGCACGAAGAACAGCGTGGAAGCGGCTGCGGCGGCGCCTACGCGGTAGTCGGTGAAGCCGATGTCGTAGATGTACTCGAGCGCCGGACGGGTGCTGAAGTTCGGTCCGCCCGCGGTCATGATGTACATCTGGTCGAACACCTTCAGCGAGGCGAGGACCTGGAGCACGACGACTAGCGTCGTCGTCCGCGACAGCATCGGAATGGTGATGGTCCGGATCTGCTGCCACGGGCCGGCGCCGTCGATGGCCGCGGCCTCGTAGAGCTCGCGGGGGATCTCCTGGAGGCCGGCAAGATACAGCACGAAGTTGAAGCCGAGCGTCCACCAGACGGTGGCCATGGCGATCGAGGTCATCGCCCAGTTCGGGTCGCCGAGCCAGGCAGGGGCGGTGATGTTGATCTTCGCCAGCGCGGAGTCGAGCAATCCGAGCGTCGGGGTGTAGATCCAGATCCAGATGAGCGCCATGACCGCGGACGGCAGGATGTACGGCGCGAAGAAGGCCAGCCGGAAGAACCACCGGCCGTGCGCGGCCCGCTCAGCCAGCAAGGCGAAGAACAACGAGAGGATTACCAGCGGCGGCGTGGTCAGGATCGTGAACAGCACGGTGTGCCACATCGATTCCCAGAAGTCCGAGCTGCCCAAGACCTCGGTGTAGTTGCCGAAGCCGGCGAATGCGCCGAGCCCGGACTTGACCAGGCTCGTGTCGAAGAAGCTCATCAGCAGGCCATAGAGGGCCGGCAAGATCACGAAAAGCAGGTAGAGCACCACGAAGGGTGCCACAAAGCCGAGGGCGACGCGTCGGTTGGCCACGCGCGGAGAGCCAGTAGTCGTCGTTTCGGCCGGAGGTATTGCCGCCCTGGGTGGCGGGGCTGTCATTTCGGTGGTGGTCACGGTTCCTCCGTGGATCGGGCGAGAGGTGGGCGCGAGGCGGATCAGATCGGCGGGGCGGTGTCGGCGAGGACCTGCAGCTTCTTGCGGATCTCCCCGATGGCCGACTGCGGTGACGAATGGCCCGCCATGACAGCGCCGATGATGCTGCCGATGACGATCTCGAAATCCGAACCCGATCCGGAGTACCAGCCCTCCGGGTCATAGGCGGCGGAGTCCGCGGCCGAGGCGTAGTACGACTGTGGCTTGAGCTTGGCGAACTTGTCGCTGTCGCGGTACGGGAGCCAGGCCGGTACGTGACCGCCCTGCGCCCAGGTGTCGCTCTGGTCGAGCAGCGACTTGGCGAAGGTGAGCGAGCGGTTCAACCCGTCCGAGGTCTGCTGGGGGTTCTTCGGCAGGACCAGCGTGTGCGAGTCGGCCTGGACCGCGTACTTGCCGCCCATGACGTTGGGGAACGGCGCCATGCTGAACGGCGTCTTCGCGGTCTGGAAGGTAGTGATCTCCCACTCGCCCTGGAACAGGAAGCCGGACTTGCCGCTGGCAAACAACGCGACCGAGCCCTGGTAGTCCATGATGGACGGGATGAGGCCCTTGCTGCTCATGGTGCTGAGCAGCGTCAGGACCTTCTGGGCCTTATCGTCATCCAGCACGATCTTGGTGCCGTTGTCCGCGAGCACCTGACCACCGAGCTGGGAGTACAGGCTCTGGAAGATGCGCCACGGGGTGGCCACTTCGTTGGTGATCGGGATGACCGCGCCGTACTGGCCACTGGCCTGCTTGGCCCGGCTGAGGGCGTCGAGGAAGGCTTGCTGCCCTTCGATAGGCTTGAGCACCCCGTCGGAGTCGAGCAGCCCGGCCTTCTTGCAGACGGCGGTGTTGTAGAAGCACACGTACGGGTGTGTGTCGAGCGGGAGCGCGTAGACCTTGCCGTTGACCAGCCCGGCCTTCCATGCCACCTGATTGAACTTGTCGGCGGTCATGCCGAACCGGGCCAAGTCGTCAGGCCGCAGCTCCTGCAGGAGGTCGGCAGCCACCAACGTCTTCATCCGGGTCAGGTGCGAGATTGCGACGCTCGGCGGCTTGTGCCCGATCGTGGCCAGAGACAGCTTGGTGTAGTACGGGTTGCCCCAGGCCAGCGTCACCGACTCCAGGCCGATCTTGGGGTAGGCCTTCTCGAAGCCTGCCTCCATATCCTCCATGCGGATGCCGTCACCGCCGCCGAACAGATTCCAGTACTGGATGGTGCCCGGGTCGATAGCCGTTCCGACAAGGCCGGCGCCGACGGGGGACGAGCATCCGGAGAGCACGCCACCGGCGAGAGCGAAGGCAGCGGCACTGCCCAGGAATCCGCGGCGGCTCATCTGCAGACCACCGTTGGCGAAAGGCGATCTCGGTGCCTCGGTCATGATGAACCTTCCTTGATCAACTGAAGGGGAGTTCCCGAGCGTCCGGCCCGGGTGCGGCGCGGGCCGTGAAACGGCGTCGGCGGGGGGCCGGTGGACCTGCGTTCGATCAGCTGAACGGGGAGCAGCTCGCGGTGCGGGATCTCAGCGCGACTGATCTTGGCCAGCAGGAGCTCCGCGGCTCGTTGGCCGGTCTGCTCGAACGGGACGCGCACGGTCGTGAGCGGTGGGGCGAGAAAGGCGGAGAAGGCCATGTCGTCGCAACCGACGACGGACACGTCGTCCGGGACGCGGCACCCGCGCTCCCGCAACGCGCTGAGCACCCCCATCGCCATCACGTCGCTATGGACGAAGATCGCGGTTACCGTGGAGTCGGCGTCCAGCAGGGCCGCGGTGGCCCGATGCGCCTCCTGTGCGCTCCAGTCCGCTCGCGCGACGCGTCGGGTGGGGAGCTGGATGCCGGCCTCCTTTAGGACGTCCTGGAATCCCGCGTGCCGGCTGCCGACGACCTCCCGGCTGGATGGTCCGGTAACCGTCGCGATCTCCCGGTGCCCGAGCTCGAGCAGGTGTGTCGCCGCCAGCGTGCCCGTCTGGTGGTGGTCGGAGCCGACCAGGGTGGCGGAGCTGCCGGGCAGGTGATTGATGCTCACCATCGGCAGGCTCGCCGGGAACGCCCTGGCGAATCGACGCTCGCGCTCCACGCTGGGGGCGATGACCACGACGCCGTCGACCCGCTGCTCGAGCAGTTTGCGCACCGACTTGTCACGGTTTCGGGCCGGTTCGAGGGCGACGATGAAGGCTTCGCCGCCCCTGGCGTGGATGCCGCGCAGCGCGCCGGCCAGGAATTGCGCCAGGCCCGTGTCGGAGAGGTCTCCGGTGATGATGCCCACCAGGGGGGCGGACCGGCTGACGAGGCGGCGGGCCATCGCACTGGGGACGTACTCCAGGTCACGGGCGGCGGCCACGACGCGGTCGATGGTGTCCGCGGAGGCGGCGCCGGGATGGCCGTTGAGCACCTTGCTCGCGGTCTGGAAGCTGACCCCGGCCCGCGCGGCGACATCCTTCAGCGACGAGTACGAGGCCATACCACCTCCGCTGCGGGCGAACCACGCGAACGCTCGGGCGAACGTTCGCGCGAACGCTCGCGCCCAGAATCCCGCCCGGCGAGGGGGGTTGTCAATACCCGCGCCCTCCTGCGGATCTCGATCGTGAGCGCGAGTCGCGACGTGCTGTCGGTATCGAGATCCGCTACAACGCGATGATCGTCTTGAGCCCGCCGCGCTCGACGGCGGTGCGGAACGCGGTGGCGGAGTCCTCCAGGCCGAACCGGTGCGTGACGAGCGCGTCCAGCTCGACCTGACCGGCCGTCGCCAGAGCGATGGTGCGCGGATAGATCTCGTTCATCCGCCGGACCATGACGAAGGTGAGCCCCTTGCGACGCGCCACCGAGGCCGGAAACGCGGACAGGTTCGTCGAGGGAATGCCGCCGAGCACCACCCGAGCGCCGGGCCGGGCCGCGGCCACGGCGGTGGCGATGGCTTCGTCCGTGCCGGCGAACTCGAACGCGAGATCGACGCCGCGGCCGCTGGTGGCGTCGGCGAGCGCCGGCTCGGCCTCATCCGGTGCCCAGGCGGTGGCCCCGAACGCGGCCGCCGCGGCGCGGCGATGCGGCAACGGCTCGGTGGCGAAGACGCGTCGCGCTCCCGCGTGGAGTGCCAGCTGGACCGCGAGCAGTCCGATGGGTCCGACCCCGGCGACGAGGACGTCCGCACCCACCCGCAGGTGGCCCAAGTCCAAGGAGTGCAGCGCCACGCCCATCGGCTCCAGCAACGCCACGCAGTCGTCGGAGATGTGATCGGGGACGGGGAACAGCTGCTCGTCCGGCCATGCCAGCAACTGGCGCAAACCACCGTCGAGTGTGCCGTGCCCGGCGAAGCGCACCCTCGGGCAGAGGTTCCGGTCGCCACGCACGCACTGCTCGCAGTGCCCGCACGGGATCGCCGGGTCGACGGCCACGCGCTGGCCGGCATACCGGCCGGTCAACGCCACCCCGCCGAACTCGTGCCCGGGCACCACCGGGCGATCCAGCACCGTCTCGCCGATGCCGCCCTCGGCGAACCAATGCAGATCCGAGCCGCACAGCCCGACCGAGGTGACGCGAACGAGGCTGTGGCCGTCGGGCGGCTCCGGGTCGTCCTCCTCGGCGACCCGGATGTCACCGACGCCGTGCAGGCGGGCCGCTCTCACAGCGGTCCGGCGAACTTGTAGTAGGCCTGGTTCCAGCGCAGCTCCTGGCGGAACCGCCGCGGCGTCGTCTCGGCATCGATCAGGGCGAGCTCGGTACGGGTCATTTCCGCGAACGCGTCCAGCTCTGCGGTGCCGACCGCGGTGGAGAGCACGGTGTGGTGCGGACCGCCGGCGGTGAGCCAGCACTCTGCCGCTGTGGCCAGGTCCGGATGCGGCTCCCAGGTGGCGCACGCCACGGGCAATGCGGGCAGCGGCTCGTCGGGCGGGACCACGGTGATCTCGTTCTCGACTAGGCGGAACCGGGCGCCGATGTCCGCGATGCCGACCACGACAGCGGGGCCCGGGGCGGCGGTGAACCGCAGCCGCACCGGGTCGGAGCGATTGCCGATCGAGAGCGGGTGGATCTCCACCGTCGGCCGGTCCGCGGCGACGGTGGGGCACACCTCGAGCATGTGCGCGCCGAGGATGCGCTGCGGGCCTGGGCCCAGGTGGTAGGTGTAATCCTCCATGAACGACGTGCCGCCGGGCGCGCCCCAGGCCATGGCTTTGACGGTGCGCAGCATCATCGACGTCTTCCAGTCGCCCTCGCCGCCGAAGCCGTAGCCCTCGGCCATCAGCCGCTGCACCCCCAGCCCGGGCAACTGCTTCAGGCCGCCGAGATCCTGGAAGTTCGTGGTGAACGCCTGGAAGCCACCGTCGGTCAGGAAGCTGCGCAGGCCGGCCTCGATGCGTGCCGCTTCGCGCAACTCCTCGTGCCGCGCTCCCTCGCGGCGCAGGTCGGCGGCCACGTTGTAGCTGTCCGCGTACTCGGTGACGAGGTCGTCGATGGTGGCGTCGTCGATCTGGCTGACCACATCGACGAGGTCGTTGACGCCGTAGGTGTTGATCGACGTCCCGAAGTGGTGCTCGGCCTCGACCTTGTCGCCCTCCGTGACCGCGACGTCGCGCATGTTGTCGCCGAACCGGGCCAGCCGCAGCGAGCGCATCACCGCGCGAGCGGCGGCGGCGCGTACCCACACGCCGGCCTTGGCCGTGAAGGCGGGATCGTCGACGTGCCCGACGATCGTGGTCCGCGGCTTGTCGAGACGCGTCTGCACGTAGCCGAACTCGCGGTCGCCGTGAGCCGCCTGATTCAGGTTCATGAAGTCCATGTCCAGCGTTGCCCAAGGCAGCGACCTGTTCGCCTGCGTGTGCACGTGCAGCAGCGGCTTGTCGAGCACGTCCAGACCAGTGATCCACATCTTCGCCGGGGAGAACGTGTGCATCCACGCGACGACGCCGATGCACTCGTCGTCGGAGTTGGCCTCGAGCATGACGCGGCGGATCGCGTCCGCGGTGGTGAGCACCGGCTGCCACACCACCTCGACCGGGATCGAGTCCGCCCGGTCGAGACCGGCGGCGACCTCGCGGGACTGCTCGGCGACTTGATCGAGGGTTTCCTGGCCGTAGAGGGACTGGCTGCCGGTGAGGAACCAAACCTTGCGGCCAGTAAAGGGGTTGAGGGACATGGCTTCCTTTGCAGGTCAGCGACCGTAGACGTTCTGATACCGGTCATAGAGGGAGTCCACGGCGGCGGCGTCGATGGGCACCGGCTGGCCGAGTTGCCGGGCGATGTGCACGGTGCGGGCCACGTCTTCGCACATCACGGCGGCCTTGACGGCGTCCCGCCCGGTGGCGCCGACGGTGAACACGCCGTGGTTCTGCATCAACACCGCGGGGGAGCGCGAGCCCCGCAGCGTCTCGACGATGCCGCGGCCGATGGACTCGTCCCCGATCAGCGCGAACGGACCGATCGGGATCTCGCCGCCGAACTCGTCGGCCATCATCGTGAGCACGCACGGGATGGGCTCGGCTCGCGCCGACCACGCCGTGGCGTAGGTGGAGTGGGTGTGCACCACTCCGCCTACCTCGGGAATGTGGCGGTAGACGTAGGCGTGCGCGGCGGTGTCAGAGGACGGTGAGCGGGTCCCGTCCACCAGGCCGCCGTCGAGGTCGCAGACGACCATGTCATCGGCGGTGAGCCCGTCGTAGGACACCCCGGTCGGCTTGATGACGAACAGATCGGCGCCCGGCACGCGTTCGGAGACGTTGCCGGCGGTCCACGTGACCAGGCCGTACCGCGGCAGGTACTCGTGCAGGGCGGCGACGGACGCACGTACGTCGGCGATGGTGGCTGGCAGTCCGCTCATGGTGACAGGGCCCGGCGTTGGATGGCGCGCAGTCGGAACATCACGTCATTGCCGCCCCGCCCGAAGTAGTCGTGCAGCTTCGTATACTCGGCGAACAACTCGTCGTAGACGTCGCTGGCTTGCGGGTCGGGGCGGTACACGTCGGGCTCCGCACCGCCCATGCGGGCCGCGGCGGCCCGGACGTCCGGATACGCGCCGGCGGCGACCGCGGCATGGATGGCGGAGCCGACGGCCGGGCCCTGGTCGGTCCGGATCACCGACAACGGCTTCCTGGTGACGTCGGCGTAGATCTGCATCAGCAGGGCGTTCTTCAGCAGGCCACCCACCACCATCAGCTGGGTGACCGGCACACCGGCCGCGTCGAACGTCTCGATGATCGTGCGGGTGCCGAACGCGGTCGCCTCGAGCAACGCCCGGTAGACGTGCTCCGGGCGAGTGGCCAGCGTCTCGCCCACCAGGACGCCGGACAGTTCATGGTTGACCAGGACGGAGCGATTTCCGCTCTGCCAGTCCAGCACTAGCAGGCCGTGGCCGCCGGGCGGCTCCTGGGCGCTGAGCCGGCTGAGATGCTCGTGCACGGAGATGCCCTGCGCGGCGGCCGCTTCGGTGTACTCGGCCGGGACGAAACGGGAGACGAAATGGCCGAAGATGTCGCCCACGCCGCTCTGCCCGGCCTCGTAGCCCCACGCTCCGGCGACGATGCCGCCGTCGACCACGCCGCACATCCCCGGGACCTCGCGGAGCACGTCGCCGTTCATCACGTGACACGTCGAGGTGCCCATGATCGCCACCATCTGGCCGGGCGCCAGGGCGTTGCCGGCCGCGGACGTCACGTGCGCGTCGACGTTGCCGACTGCGACCGCGATTCCCGCGGGCAGCCCAGTCCACTCGGCGGCCCGCTCGGTCAGCGATCCGGCCCGGTCACCCAACTGGGCGATGGGTTGGTCCAGCTTGGTCGAGACGAAGTCGGCAAACTCCGGGTTCAGCGCGGCGAGGAACTCGGGTGTGGGGTAGCCGCCGTCCTGGTAGATGCCCTTGTAGCCCGTGGTGCAAGCGTTGCGGACGTACGTGCCGGTGAGCTGCCAGATGATCCAGTCGGCGGCCTCCACCCAGCGCTCCATGCGGGCGTAGATCTCCGGATCCTCTTCCAAGACCTGGAGTCCCTTGGCGAACTCCCACTCCGACGAGATCAACCCGCCGTATCGAGGGAGCCACTTCTCGTTCCGTTCCTCGGCGAGCGCGTTGATGCGGTCCGCCTGGGGCTGGGCCGCGTGATGACGCCAAAGCTTCACGTACGCGTGCGGACGGTCGGCGAACTCGTCCAGTTCGCAGAACGGCGTCCCGTCCGAGGTGGCCGGCAGCATCGTGCAGGCGGTGAAATCGGTGCCGATGCCGATAACCTCGCTCGGATCGATGCTGGCGGCGGCGACCGCGGCTGGCACAGTCCGCTTGAGCGCCTCGATGTAGTCGCTGGGGACCTGCAGCGCCCAGTCCGGACCCAGCCGGACCTCGGGGTGATCGGGGAGTGCGCCAACGACCACTCCGTGCGCGTATTCGTGGACGGCGCTGCCCAGCTCGCGCCCGTCGGCAACGGCGACGACCACGGCGCGGGCCGACAGCGTGCCGAAGTCGATTCCGACGACGTAGCCGGATCCTGTGTCGGATGTCATCCGCACCTCCTCGCCGTCTCTTTTCAATCCGTATCAGATTCCGCCCGAGGCGTCGAGGACGGTGTGCTGGCGGCCGGCCTAGGCGCTGATCGGATACCGCGCCGCGGGAGTCTGGCAGAACGGGGCGTTGTTCCCGTTCGGACACGGTCTTGGCTACGCGCAGACGCAGGGCGAGCTGACCAGCGGCGACGTGGTCGACGGCACCGTACGACTGCACCTTCGTGCCACGAATCGCGGTGATCGCCCGACCGTCCACGTGGCGCAAACGTACGTCGAGCTCGAGGGCTTCGAGGACGGCCGAGCGTTGGTGGACGTAACCCCGAGTTCCGCTGCCGCCGGGGCGGCGTCGCCGAGGCCGAGATCGTGATCGGCGCGCACGCGTTCGCTCGCTTCGATCCACAGCTCGGACGCCGCGCGGTTGTAGACGGTGTCCACCGGCTGCGCTGCGCCGTAGATGCGGTTGACGACGGCGACGTGGCGACCGTGGAGGTTGTCGGCGGACCGCACGCGGTGCGACTAGAGCCGTCCTAGCCGGCCGGCTCCTCGGCCAGCCGCTGCCGGTGTCGACGTCGGTGATGAGCACGTTGACCCAGCCGCCGGAAGAGCGGCCCGGATGGCAACGTACTGCGTGGTCCACCGGCGACGCCGACGCGTCGCGGCACGGCAGGCATGGCTTCGACGGAGATGCCCAACATGCGCTCGTCGAGGTCAGAGACGAGCGGTCGTCCCGGTTCGTCGAAGAACCGCAGGCTGATGTCGCCGCCGGCGCCCGGCCGGTGGCCTGTGCCCACCCCACGGCGCGGACGTCCCAGCCGAAGACGTTCTGCCGTTGATCTCGTGGCAGGACCAACGCACGGTCGCCATGTGCGCGGAGTACGCGCGGCGCAGGCACGCCGAGGAGGTGAACGCACGCAGCGGACTCCCGTTGGACTGTGCCGGACCTCGTCCGCCGACTGCTCGACCCATCCCGGGCCGGGGCACACGCTTACGGGTCGGCTCAAGACAGCAGCGCGGCGGTCAGCTGTCGACCCAGCCAGTCGCCCCACCGTTCGTAGGCCCAGCCGCGCTGGTTGACGAACAGATCCCAGGTCTCGACCGAGTTGAACGCCCACAGCACGTCCCGGGCTTCTTCGGCCGTCACGCCGGGCCGCAGGAAGCCGCCCGCATCGAGCTTGGCGGCGAACATGGCCATGCCGCGCGCCCGCTCCTCCTGCAATTGCTCCCAGACTCGCGCGGCGTCGGGGTTGGAGACGGCAGCATCGCGTACGACGAGCAGCAGTCGGCCGACCCGAAGGTTGACCTCAGCGATGTGCTGGCCGTACCGCTCCAGTTTGCGGGCCGGGTCCGGTTCGGCGTCGATGTCTCGGACGAGCTGGCGCTGCAGCATCGGCACCGGCTCGTCATCGCCTACCACGGCGACATCGAAGACCGCTTTGACCAGCTTGGCCTTATTGCCGAACACCTTGTACACGGTCTCCACGGAAACGCCCGCCCGTGCCGCGACGGCACGCATTGTGGTGCCGGCGTAACCCTCGCGTAGGAACAGCTCGCGAGCCGCGTCAAGCACCGCACGGCGGGTGCGCCTGGCCTGCTCGGCGCGCAGCCTCGGCTTGGCGCGCGCTGATCTCTTGACCTCTGAACCCATTTGGGTACATGCTCCTGTAGTCAGTACAGACGACTGTACCAAGTCTGCCGCTCAGGGGGGATCATGGCGTATACCTTCGTGCACGACGTGCCGGGAAACGCCCGCATCTACGCTCAGGTGAGCGCTCGCATCGGCGAGGACATGCCGCCGGAGTTCATCGCACAGGTGGTCCACAAACTGCCGGACGGCCTTCGCCACATCGAGGTGTGGGAGAGCCGGGACGCATGGGAACGGTTCCAATCCGAACGCGTCGCGCCTGCCGTGGATGCGGTACTCGCCGGTCTCGGCATCACAACCGGCGGTCAAGGCGGTGAGGGACCCCTGGCGGCCTATGACCTCGTGGACGTGCGTGTCGCCGCCGATCGCGGGAAGGACATATGAGCATTCGGTCCGCGGCGGATCCGGACGTTCGGTAAGTGAACGGGCCGGCGACTCAGACGTCCCTGGGCCGCGATCCGATCAGGAATCGAGAAGCATCACGCCGCGGTCGGGCCTAGCCTTTCGCCAGAAGGCCGGCATCGCGCCGAGCCGCTGGGTTGAGAAGGGAGCCTGAGAATGCCCACGAAGAATGCCAAGACCGAGTCCGGCTTCAGCGCCGACGAGCGTGCCGCGATGAAGGAGCGCGTAGAGGAGCTGCGCGCCGAGGGCAAGAAGGGCGCCAAGAAGGCCGACGGCTTGCAGGCGGTCCTCGACAAGATCGCGGAGATGGCGCCGGACGACCGTGCACTCGCCGAGCGCGTGCACGCGACGGTGACCGCGACCGCACCCGAGTTGTCGCCGAAGACCTGGTACGGGATGCCCGCCTATACAGGTCCGGACGGCAAAGTCGTCCTCTTCTTCCAGGACTCGGGCAAATTCAACTACCGCTACTCGACCCTCGGCTTCCAGGAAGCGGCGAACCTCGACGACGGCGATATGTGGCCAGTGGCGTACGCGCTGCAAAAGTGGAACCCCAAGGTGGAGAAGCAGATCGCCGATCTCGTGAAGGCCGCGACCTCTTGACCCGTGTCGCGACCGCTCAAGAACTACGGTGGCATGCGTGGCGCGCATACATGTGACCACAGGTCGTCGTCACTGACAACGAGCCAGCGCACCGGGCCTTTACGAGAGCCTCGGCTTTAGCGACGTCCACGACTACGGAGACGGATCCCGTGGGCGTTCGTCCGCTTCGACACGTGACCAACAACGTCAGCGATTACCGGGCCGCCCCACGGATGGCCCAGGACGAGATGGCCCGGCGTTCTCGACCGGCAATCGTCTAGCTCGAGCAGCCTCAGAAGCGGAAGCGGGTCAGGCCGCCCGGCTCGATCGCTGAGACCACGGTCGCCGAGCGCGGCTCGATGCGATACACGTTCCACGGCGGCGGTCCTTGTGAGGGTGCGTTGAACGGGGCCGTGATGCCCGAACCGCTCTCGTCGGGCTTCGCCGGCCAACCGCTGTCCGCCCACGCCTTGGCAGCGCGTGCCACTGCGCCCGGCTCGGTCACCCGCGCCGCCTCACCCTCGACCACAACGTCCGCGTCGCGGATCGACATCGCGACTGAACACCGCGGATCGCGCGCGACATTGCGCGCCTTGTGCGTGCCTGCGCCGGTCTGGAACCAGAACGTACCGTCCACCCAGACGGCACCGACCGCAGTCACATGCGGACTGCCGTCCTCGTTGACGGTGGACAGCCACGTGGTGCGGGAGTTCAGCGCGTCCGGGGCCGGCCCAACACCCGCCTCGAGCTTCTCGACGACGGCGGCCCAATCCACCGGCGGCAGTCCTTCCGCCTTACCCAGATTGATGATCTCCATTTGCTGAACCTACCGTCTGTTCTTCCTCGACAAGCCCCTGCGGTCCGCGACCGCCCACGCCAGACCACGCGGTCTGCGCCGCGGCGACGACGAGCGGTGACCGGTGTTTGTTGATGAGACCTAATCGTCGCTGGGCACCGGGCCCACACCGCGACCTCAGGCGGTGCCGGTCGGCCTCGACGTTGGAGGCGCGCTGACGTGAGTCGCCCGGCGATTCTGGAATGCGCGCCAGATGAGCAGCAGCACGACCGCGCCGACGATCGATGTGAAGATTCCTCCGAGCTGGATGGCTCCGCTGCTCTTGTCCCAGCCGAACAGGATGTAGCCGCCGAAGCCTCCGAGATAAGAGCCGAGGATGCCAAGGATGAGCGTCTGCCACCACGGCATCGGATTGCGCCCAGGTACGAGCAGGCGCGCGACGAACCCGGCGAGGAGACCAATGAAGAGCATGTACATGACGGTCCAGAAGCTGAACATGCTGACCACCTAGAGCCGCGCCAACAGGACAAGCCCGCCGATCAAGCATGCGCTCCGGGCGCACCGCACGCAACGCACGAGGGGCCCGGTTGCGACCGACGTCAGGAGGCGACGACCGCACACCCTGCAACTGGTCCGGCGACTCGTACCAATCGGTGATGTAATGAACAGCGCAGCTGGTTCACCCCGATGTACCCACCAACCGGCGTGGGTGCGTGCGACGCGGGCGATCCTCCCGTGTGCTCAGCGGTCATCCTGCCCACTGTTGCCGATCCCGTGCCAGTCACGCCACTTCGGTTGCCGGTTCGCCAAACCTGGCCAGTGAGCGCGCGGGAAGCGTCGGGGTGCACGGCGGCTGCGCCGCGTGCGCAAAGCTCATATGTATTGGGCGAGCCAGTCGTGTACCTCGCCGATGCGTTGCGCGACGACGGTCAGGTGCCCGTCGTCGTCCCGCAGAGCTGCTTGAGCGCCCGGAATGGTGTCGGCAAGCCAGCGGCCGTGCCCGAAGGGCACGAAGCGGTCATCCAGGCTGTGCCACACCTTGACAGGGGCCGACATCGACCCCGGCTCGAAACCCCACGGCGTGTGAAACACCGCGATGTCATCGCCAACCCAGCCGGCCACACCGGGAGCGAGGCCGGCCTGAACCGATCGATGCAGCCAGCCGCCGAAGTCGCTGCGCAGCACCGCGACATCGGCCGGTGCGGCACCTGCCGACCACTGCTGAGCAAGCTCGTCGGCATTCAGCGCCACCACCGCGTCCCGCTGTGCCTCCCCCCTGCGCTCCCACTCGACCGGGTCTGACAGGTAAAGCGCAATGTCGTCCACGGCTGCGTCAGACATGCCCGCGAAGTAGTCGAACCCGGACCCATCGAACGGCGCCGGCGAACCAATGGTTGCCACGGCCATCACCAGATCGTCCAGCAACGCGCCGCACGCCAGCGCGTGCGGGCCACCGCCGGAGAAACCCCACACGACACACCGCTCGAACCCCACTGCCTCACTGATCGTGCGCACATCCGCAGCACAATCAGCCACCGACCGCCCCGGTTGCGGCGACGACCCGCCGTAGCCCGGCCGGTCATAGCTGATCAACGTGAGCCCACGGACAGCAGCGTCCTGCATCCAGGAGCCATCCAGAACGCCGGCATTGGGCGAACCCACCTGAACCACGACCACACGACGGCAATCGCCCGCAACCTCAACGCGCAGCCCACGCCCATCCGCAGTCTCCACCTGCCTCACCTGCGGAACCTGCCAGTCTGACGCCATATCCATCCAAGTATGACCATCCCCAACCAGCCCGCTGTTGCACGGTGCTCCGGCATGGCTGAGTTCGCGGCCCTGCTGTCTTCGGCGGCAAACTGGATGCGGTTGACTGCATCACCGAAGCACTGGTCTCTTCGTCCGGTACGAAGAAGATGCCAGCGCCCGCTGTCGATGTGACCAGCCAAGTCATCTTCGCCGGAAGAGCCGATGCCCATGGAGAACCCCGTGAATGAATCCACCGCCGTGGGTAGTGGCCAGATCGTGGTCGCGGGCGCGGGCTACGCCGGATTGCACGTCGCCTTGCGCCTGACGAGCAAGCTGCGCAACAACCCCGAGGTGGAGCTGACCCTGGTCGACCGGCACGACTACCACCAGGTGCTCACCGAGCTGCCCAGAGTCGCCGGCGGCACCCGCGCCGCCGACGCAGTGCGCATTCCGCTTCAGGACATGCTGGCCACGCGGGTCCGCTTCGTTCAGACCGAGGTCAATGGTTTCGACTTGGTCGGCCGGCGGCTCCTCACCGGGGCTGAGCCGATCGGCTGGACGCGGCTGGTGCTGGCGCTCGGCAGTCGACCGAATGACTTTGCCATACCCGGCCTGGCGGAACGCACGCTGTCGCTGTACTCGGCCGGCGACGCCGAGCGAGTGTGGGCGGCGGTCGGCAAAGCGCTCAAGGCTGCCGTTGCGGCCGATGATCCCGAGCTGCAGCGCCGCCTGGCGACCGTGGTGGTCGGCGGCGGCGGCGCCACTGGAGTCGAGGTGGCCGGCGAGCTCGCCGAGATGCTGCCCGAGGTGGCCAGCCGAGATGGCCTGGCGAGCGACCGGCCCGCGGTGAAGCTCGTCGAGGCGGGCCCCACCATCCTGGCCGGCTCGTCACCACAGCTGATCAACAAGGCCGCCAGAATCCTTTCTGACCTGGGGGTTCAGGTCCGCACCAACGCGGTGATCGCCGCCGCGACCGAGGAGGGCTTCCGGCTCAAGGATGGCCAAGTTGTGGAGGGCGGCGTATTCGTCTGGGCGGGCGGCGTGAAAGCACCCGAGCTTGTGGCCAATTCGGGGTTGCCGACTGGCCACAATGCCCGCGTCAAGGTCGACCAGTACCTGCGAGCGCTAGACCACCCGGAGATCTATGTCGCCGGCGACGTCGCCTCGGTTGTGGATCCGCACACCGGGCACGTGCTGCCCCCGCTGGCGCAGGTGGCGCTGGAAGAAGGCGAGACGGTGGCCCGCAACCTGGCCGCGGAGCTGAAGGGCCGGCCACTGGAGGCCTTCACCTTCCACGACAAAGGGTTCGTCGTCTCGGTCGGGAAACGCCGCGGGGTCGCCGACATCGCCGGCATCACCAGCGGCGGGCAGTTGGCCCACCTGCTCAAAGACGCCATCGAGTGGGAGTACCGCCAGTCCGTCAAGCATCTGCGTGGCTGGGACCCAATAGCCCGGTGAGCGCTGCTCATACTCTGCGAGTGACCACATGAGCGGACGCCGCTCGCTGGCGCCGCCCGACGCCGCGGCTGGCGGCGGATGGGCGTCGGTTGGCGGCCCGTAGGCTCTACGTCGGCCCGCACGTGGCCGGCAGCGGAGGTGGCTGGTGATTCCGGGCGGCGCCGTCGTCGTGGTTGCCGTCGTGGCGTCGCGGGTGATTGTGCCGCTGTTTATCCCGCGTTACCCGCTGCCGGCGATCCTGGCCGCGCTGGTCATCGATGGGGTCGACCAGACCGTGTTCCAGTCGGTGCTCTCGGCGTCGGATTGGGCGAAGATCGCGGACGGCTACCAGGGCTACGACAAGGCATTGGACGTCTACTACCTAACGGTCGCCTACACGGCCACGATGCGGAACTGGACCAACGTCTACGCGCTGCGCTGGGCGGAAGGTCTGTGGCTGTATCGCCTGTGCGGTGTGACGATCTTCGAGGTCCTGCACGACCCGTCGGCTCCGGATTCCTGGCGCTGGGTGCTGTTCGTGTTCCCCAACACCTTCGAGTACTTCTTCATCGCCTACGAGCTCGTGCGGCTTCGCTGGGATCCGCGGCGGCTCAGTCCGAGATTCGTCGCGTGGCTCGTCGCCTTCATATGGGTTGTCATCAAGTTGCCGCAGGAGTGGTGGATCCACATCGCGAAACTGGACTTCACTGACTTTGCCGCTGAGCACGCGTGGGTGTGGCCGACGATCGCCGCCCTGGTCGTCGTCGGGATACCGACAATCTGGTGGGTGATGACGCGCAGACTGCCGCCGGCCGACTGGCGGATGCGTATCGCAGCCGACCCGCTGCCGGATGCTCTAGATACCGCGGCGAAACGTGCCGCCTACCGAGCAGGCACGTGGCGGGAGGTCGACGCGAACCTGGTGGAGAAGGTTGTGCTCACCAGCCTTGTGTGCGTGATCTTCGGCGAGATCCTGCCGGGAAACACGGCATCCGCAGCGCAGCTCGCGCTCGTGGTCAGCGGTCTTGTGGTTCTCAACTCGGTGACCTCGCTGGCCTTGTCGCGGGAGCAAATCTCGACCGAGCGGGTGCCCGTCGACTTCCTGGCCGTCACGGCGCTCAACCTCGTCGCCCTCCTGCTGCTGCGGGCGATCAGCTCGCGGTTCGTCCTGGACCACGCGCTGTTCTTCGCGATGTTGATCTCCCTGATCGTGGTTTTGTACGACCGATACCGACCGGTGCGCGATTACCGGGTCGCCGCGGCCAGGGTCGCAGTCGGTACGCCGAGCCGGGCTCGACCGCGCCGTCCGGCGCCGAGCTGATGGACGCGGCTCGCCACCTCTACGGTTTGCGGGCGGCGGCCAAGGCGACGGCATCGTCCGCCAGACGTGGCCAGCCGAATCGCTCGCACCAGGCGGGGAAGTCTTCGGTCGGACTGGTCCACTCCCAGTCGTCGACCGTGCCCACAGCGGCGTCGGTACGCACCGTGGCCAACAGCTTGAATAGGTCGGCATCGGCGCGCTGAGAATCCAGCGTCGCCGCCAACGTGGCCGCGCCCCGCACCGAGACGTCCCAGTCCTCGGCTTTGGTGGGGATGTCTTCCAGGCGCCCGTACCGGGCGAGCAGCGTCGCTGCGGACTTCGCGCCGAACCCGGGCAGGCCGGGGAAGCCGTCCGCGGTGTCACCGACCAGGGCCAGCCAGTCGGGGATCGACTCGGCAGGTACGCCGAACTTCGCGATCACTGCGTCCGCGTCGATCAGCTTGTCCTGACGGCGGTCGAGCTGGATGACCTTGCCGCCGACGCATTGCCCGAGGTCCTTGTCCGGCGTGCAGATGATCACCTGCTCGACCCGGGGGTCGGCAGCGGCGACCACGGCAGCGCTGGCCAGGGCGTCGTCCGCCTCGACGTCCACCATCGGCCAGACCGCGACGCCAAGTGCTCGCAGTGCGTCCTCTAGCCCATCGAATTGCGCCAGCAGAAGCGGGTCCATGCCGGCGCTGGACTTGTAGGTCGGCCACAGGTCGTTGCGGAACGACTCGATGACGTGGTCGGTGGCGACCCCGACGTGGGTCGCGCCGTCCTGCAGCATCGTGAGGACCGACTGCACGACACCGCGGGTCGCGCCGATCTCGATGCCGGCGCTGTCGAGATGTCCCGGCCGCGGCGCGTAGTACTGCCGGAAGATTTCGTAGGTCCCGTCGACCAGATGAACGATCACCTTCCGAGCCTGGCACAGCCGGTCTCACCTGCTCGACCATGTTCAGCCGACACAACCGGCACGGCTCGACCGGCGGGGGGCCGATCAGGACCCGATGCTGAGGTGACGCAGCTTAGCCGGGTCGACGATCAGGTCCAGTGCCGCAATCCGTCCGCCGACGACCGTGAACCCGAGGACCGAAATCGGGTGGTCCTTGGGGCCGAACATGGCGCCCGCGCAGCCGTTTACCAAGACCGGGTTGGCGAACTCGATGAATCTCGGCGCGGTGGCCAGCACGTGGCGCGCCACGGACTCCGCGCCGACGAGGGCGTTCTGCGCGAGGTCGCGGCCCAGATCGAAGCGCAGCACCACGTCGGGCGCGAGGACGTTGAGCAGCGCGTCGAAGTTGCCGCCTCGGGCAGCGCTGAGAAACGCGTCGACGACCTGGCGCTGCAAGGCGACATCGCGATCCGGTTGTGGTGCGGCGTGAACTCGGCGCCTCGCGCGGCTGGCCAGTTGCCTGGCGGCTTCCGTGCTGCGTTCAATGATGCGGCCGATCTCGTCAAAGGGCAGCGCGAAGATGTCGTGCAGTACGAAGGCCAGCCTCTCGGACGGGCCGAGGTTTTCCAGCACGATCAGCAGCGCCAAGCCGATTGAATCGGCAAGTTCGGCCTGATGCTCCGGACCGTCCTCGACGGGTTCCTGCACGAGCGGCTCAGGCAGCCAGGTTCCGGCGAAGTCCTCACGACGCGCCTTGCGGGCGCGCAGTTTGTCCAGGCAGATTCGCCCGACGACGGTAGTGAGCCAGATGCGCACGTCCTCGATCGCCGCGGCATCGCTGCGGTCCAGCCGCAACCATGCTTCCTGGACGGCGTCCTCGGCCTCGCTGACGGAGCCGAGCATGCTGTAGGCAACGGACTGCATGCGCGGACGGGCCAGCTCGAACTGGTCCGCAAGCACGTCGCGGTCGCTCATCGGTCGCCCCTCGGATCGCCTGTCTACTACTACGACGTGTCGGACGCCACGAACGTGACCTGCGGGGTCGCTGGTCACGTTCAAGAGCCGTGATCCGTCCTTAGTCATGGATGGCGAAACGACAAATGTCCTCGAGGAGCAGCTTTCATGTCCGCACAGCTTGATTGGAACGGCGCCGCCGTTGAGGCGATCGCGCTGACCAAGACGTATCCGGGCGGCGTCGAGGCCGTGCGCGGCGTCGACTTCACCGTCGCTACCGGCGAGGTCTTCGGCCTGCTCGGGCCGAATGGTGCCGGGAAGTCCACCACGATCGGCATGCTGACCACGACCATCGCGCCGACCAGCGGAACCGCCCGGCTGGCAGGCCACGATGTCGTCGCCGACCCGATCGCGGCGCGGTCGGTGAGCAGCGTCGTCTTTCAGGAGGCCGTTGTCGATCGGGCATTGACCGGCCAGCGTAACCTTGAACTCCACGCGCGCCTGTGGGGTGCTCCTCCGGCCGCCGTGCGCAGCCGGATCGCCAATCTCACCGATGCGTTCGGCCTCTCGGACGTCCTCGCCCGCCCCGTCGGCAGCTACAGCGGCGGTCAGCGGCGCCGGCTCGAAATCGCCCGGTCACTCGTCTCCGAGCCGCGGGTGCTGTTCCTCGACGAGCCGACGGTCGGGCTGGATACCCGCATCCGCTACGAACTGCTCGACCTGATCGGCGGACTCCGTAACCGCACCGGCATGACGACCGTGCTCACGACGCACTACCTGGACGAGGCCGAACGGCTCTGCGACCGGATCGCCATCGTCCACGAGGGACGGATCGTCGCGCTCGACCAGCCGCGTGCGCTGCTCGCCCGCCTCGGTGAGGAGATCGTCGAGTTGCGGGTCGATCGCGACCCCGACGGTGCCCTGGCCGCCATGCGAACGGTTGGCGTCGCTGACGACAGCGCGTTCGCCGTCGGCGCAACGCTCACCGTGCCGATCGACAGGCACACGGTCGCGGAGACGATCGCGGCGATCACCGGCCTGGGCATCGAGCCGGAGGCCTTGACGACACGCCGGCCAACGCTCGACGACGTCTACCTGCAGTTGACCGGCAGCCGTATCGCCGCCTGATCACCAATACCTGTTAGCTATCGGAAGGGACGCAGCATGTCTGTCATTACCGTCGACGCGAGCACTGCCGTTGCCGAAACCGCGCATTCGGTGTCAAGACCGTCACGGCTCAGTGCCTGGGTGGCGCTGACCGGCCGCCGCCTCGCACTCAGTGCGCACACCCCGCGTGAGGTTCTCGCCCCACTCGCGACGCCGATCCTGTTTGCGCTGGTGATTGCCCCGGCGCTGTCCAAGATGATCCCCAGCGCGGGCAAAGGCGGCGTCGACTACCGCACGTTCGTCATCGTCGGCACGGTCGGCCTGCTCATCCCGCTCACCTGCGCGTTCGCCGGAATCGGGGTCATCGTCGACCGCACCAGTGGCGCCCGTCGCGAACTGCTGTCCGCGCCGGTACCGCGTGGGCTCATCGTCGCCGGGAACCTGACCGTCGCGCTGATGACGAGCGCGCTTCAGATCACTGTGCTGCTGCTGGCCAGTTGGGCCCGCGGCAGCAACTTCGACGTCACCGGCCCCGGTGTCGGCTGGTTCGTGGCCGGCGCGTTCGTCTTCACCGTCTTCATGTACTCGGTGGCCGAGATCCTCGCCAACCGGATTCCCACCCAGGAGGAGTACGTCGGCCTCACCCCGGTAGTCGCCATCGTGCCGTGGTTCATTGCCGGGTCGCTGTTCCCGATCACGGCCCTCCCGGCGGGGCTTGCCGGCATCGCCCGCGCCCTGCCCACCACTCACGTCCTCGCCCTGCTGCGCTACGGCATCCTCGACCACAACGGTGACGGCCTGCACGACATCTGGGGGTTCACCAGTACGACAGCGGACGCGCTGCTGAGCCTGGTTGTCCTGGGCGCATGGGCCGTGCTGACGACTGCCTTGTCGATTCGCATCTTCCACCGCGCCGCCGTCAACTGATGCTGCCGGTCCAGCAAGTGGGTGGGCTTCCGCTCGCCGCCCGGACGCGCTTAGGTGCCGGCTTCCCGCCGGCTGATCCTGCGGATGCAGGTCCGGATCCGAGCTGGGAGTCTCGGTCGCGTGTCGGATTCGAATGGCTGTTGTCCCCAACGCAGCTGCAGGTAAAGCTGCTTGACCGCACCCACCAGGGGCGGTCCGACCAGCGCCCCGGGCACGCCGGCTGCGGCGGCCCCGACCAACGCGGCGAGCATGGATGTCGGCGGCGTGATGTCGACCGCGCGGCCCACGATCGCCGGGCTGATCAAGTGGTTCTCGATGGTCATGTAGAGGATGTAGAGCGCCAGCACAATAACGAATGTGGCGGCTCCCTGGGTCAGGGCCAGCAAACCGAGGAGCGCACCGCCCAAAAAGCCGCCGATCTGTGGTATCAGATCGGTGAGCATGGCCCACACTGCCGCCAGCGGTGCCAGAGGGACGCTGAATATCAAGCAAAGGGCGAGCACAACTACGCCCATCAATGCGGCGACAGCAAGCGAGCCGCCAAAATATCTCGAAACGGCCGTGTAGAGAACGCGGGCGATTTCGTCGGCCCGGCCAACCCATCGAGAAGGCAGCTGGCGGCGCACGCTGGCGATGAGAAAGTCGCCGTCGAGCAGAATCGCGATGGCGATGGCCAGAACGAGAACGGCCGAGAGCGCGCCGCCGATCATGCCTTCGACAGTCCTGGTCAGGCTTGCGTCGCTAATGTTGCCCGGCAGGTTGGTCATCGCCTGCTGCGCCCTGGTTGCGGCGTCGTGCTGCTCGAGCCAGCCTCCAACGATCGGTAGGTCGTAGAACTGTTTGACCGTACTGGGCAGGTCACTGGAGACCTTGCGGGCTTGATTGGCGGCTTGCGGAGCCATCAGGTACACGACGCCGGTGACGAGGGCAATGGCGCCGCCAGCAACGAGCAGCACCGCTCTGGGTCGCGGCCAACCCCAGTTCCGGCGAATCGCGCTGACCAGGGGATCGAGGGCGAGCCCAAATACGGCACCGATGGCAACCGTCCGGATCGAGTTCGGTGCGGCTCGAAGCAACGCGAAGAGGGCGAACACGCCGAGCAAGCTGACCAGCAGGTAAACGAAGGCCATGGGGTCTAGCACCAACTCGACGGCAGAGGTCCCTGGGTTGGCCTCGACGTGCGGATCGTTGCCGGCAGCCTGATCACCCGGTGCCATGCGGTTACCATATGCGACCGTGCCCGGCGACAGGCCGCCGAAGCCTGCAGTGACCAAGCTGCCGGTCAAGGTGAGCATCCGCTCGACGCTGGTCGTGATCGCCGCGGTCGTCGCCGCGATCGCCGTTGCCGACCTGTTCGAGGCGGCACGACGCCCGATCGCATGGGTGGTGGCCACGTCCATCGTGGCGTGGCTGCTTTCCGCGGTCATTGCGGTGCTTGCTCGCCGGATGCCGAGACCACTCGCGGTCGTCCTCACAGTGCTCGGCGTCGCCATCCTGGCCGCCGGTGCATGGATCGGCGTGCGGGTAACCATAAAGTCGGAAGTCGATCGCCTGCGCACTAGCCTGCCGAATGCTGCCCGCGACCTCGAGACACGACACCAAACAGCGGCTAACTTTCACCTGGCCGATCGTGCACAGTCGTTCGTGAGCAACCTCGACGAGCGGTTCGGAACCCACGCCGCGGCCACCGCCGCCGCCACCACCGCAGCGACATACATCGTCACCGGCATCCTGATGCTCTTCCTGCTCGGCTACGGACCACGGTTCGTAGCCGGCGCCCTCCGCCAAATGGCCGACGACGAAAAGAGAGCAACGATCGAGGCGATCCTGTTCCGGGCTTCTGGCGCCGCACGGTCGTATCTGCTGTACGCCCTCGCTCAAGCACTCGCCATTGCAGCCCTGTGCTCGGCGGTTTTCTACGTGCTGGATCTGCCGGCGCCGTTCATATTGGGACTGCTCGTTGGCGGCCTCGGCACCATCCCCTACTTCGGCATCGTCCTCGGCGGCTTCGCCCCGCTACTGGCGGCGGCGGCTGATCCGCACAAAGCGACGTACATCATTCTGGTGGTGATGCTGCTCGTCCTGCAGTTGGTCGAGGCGATCGTGATCCGGCCGCGGCTGGATCGGCGAACGCTCCGAGTAGGCCCGACACTCATCCTGGTAGGCATCGTGGTCGGCTTCGAGCTATACGGGTTCGGGGGCGCCATCTACACAGTCGCAGTACTCGTCTTTCTGTCGGCGGTGCTACACACGATGCCCGATCGCAGCACGCCGACCAAGCCTGACGTTAAGCCGTCCTGACCGAATTCATGCCACGATTGGCGGTTCTGAAAGCGCGATCTTTGGCGTATCCATTGACGTGTGTGAGTGTCCGAGGGGGGACTTGAACCATCCGGCACCCTGTCAGGAAGGCTCCGTAAACGCTGGCCTGCAGCGTCCAGGCCCGCAATTGCGGGGTTTCGCGGGTCTCGGTTGGGCCGGTTAGGCCCGTTACCTCGGATCGGTGCCACGAACGTGGGCCACCGATGATCTTGAACGGAACTGCCAGGCCACGTCCCGTTCGCAGTCGAAGTGACTGAGCCAACCGACTGTCAGCTTTGCGGACATGGCACCACCGGGCTGACCCCCAAGGGGCCGATGGCGGAGGTCCCGTGAGAAGTTTCTTCTGACTGAGTGTCGGATCCGGAGCGAGTCGTTCGTAGATGAGGTGGGAGGCGGCCAGAGGGGTCGCCGGGACAAGGAGCGATGGGATGACGCGATACCTGATCTCGTTCGATGCCGGCGCGATGACCTTCCCCGAGGAGGATCTGCCCGACGTAGACAAGGCCGCGCACGAGGTGGTCCAGGAGGCCCAGGCCGCCGGCGTGTGGGTTTTCGGCGGAGGGCTGGAAAGCCAGAGGGCGAGCGTCGTGGCCACCGACGGGACGGTCACCGACGGCCCGTACCCGGAGACCAAAGAGGTCATCGGCGGGTTCGCGGTCGTCGACGTGTCCTCACGCGAGGACGCGCTGGAGTGGGCTGCCAAGATCGCCGCCGCGTGCCGCTGTGCGCAGGAGGTACGGGAGCTCCTTCCCGATCCGACCGTCTGACAGAAGTAGACCTGCGACACCAGGGCAAGAGGCGAAGCCGAGGCCTCAAGCCTTACCTGCCCCCCGAAACCACTCATCGCCCGGAGCGACAGCCAGGCGATCGCGGCGAGTATGCCCGCTCATCGGCTATTTCAGTCGTATCTGACCGATCCACCGGGCCGGTCGGGGCACCGATGATCTTGAACTAAACCGTCAGATCATCCCCTCCTTCCGCCCGCCGTGGAAGGCGGCGATCGCCTGTGAGGGTATCCGAACCATTGGCCAACGGCTGGCTTCGTTCGGGTTCAGCCGCTGGCGGAGCCTGCACGGTCGTCGCGGCCCCGCAGTGGTGACAACCGCGTGTTACCTGATACACATCTGGCGTCCGCCCGTACTCGCCGAGACCTGGACGACATCTAGACGTGCCTGCGATGGGATGATTCTCAACTGGTAGGCGTCTAGGGAGGTCATTCATGAACGGTCATCGTGTCCGGGCCGCAGCCGTGTCAGGGCTGACGCTGACCGCGTTGGCAGTCACTCCGGTGGGCGCTGCCGCGAGTCCTGGACTCGCCACGCCGCCGACCTGCTCCTCAGGTGCGCATACGCTGTCGCATTTCGGTGACCACGTGTACCCCGAAACCGGAAACGGCGGATACACAAGCCTGCACACCGACATCCACATGATCTACGACGCTCCGAGCAACCGGTTCCTGCCTGGCAACCATGTCGTACTGACTGTGCGCGCGACGCAGTGCCTGACCGACTTCAGTCTCGACTTCGAGCGCACGAGCGTCGACCCGGTGAACGGCCCGGACATGACGGTGAACTCGATCGTCGTCAGCGGCCAGCCAGCGGTGTACAAGTTCGTACAGCCCACCTACCCCGGCGACCCGAACGGGCAGGACGACACCAACCCACTTGCCCATGAGGCATCGCAGGTCAACCCAGTCGGCGGACCCCACAAGAACCCGCTGCCACCGGCCTGCACCCCGGAAGTGACGGGCGGCGTGAACGCGCAGAACGGCGATCAGTGCCCCGCAAACAAACTGGTGATCACGCCGTTCAGGAGCATCCCGGCCGGCACCAGCTTCACCGTCACGGTGTTCTACACCGGCCGTCCCGGCGTGCACACCGACGGCGACGGCACGACTGAAGGCTGGTTCCGAAACGACTCACCGCCCGGCGACGGTGGCTTCGTCACGACCGAGCCGGTCGGCAGCGAGGACTGGATGCCGCTCAACGACCATCCCAGCGCGAAGCCCACCTACGACTTCTACGACACGGTCAACGCCGGCCGGACGGCGATCGCGAACGGCGTGCTGCTGTCCACAGTGCACAACCCGCCGGACGCGCAGTTCCCCGGCGGATCGACAACCTGGCACTGGCACTCGCCGGCCCCTATCGCGAGCTACCTGGTCGAGAACAGCGTCGGGGCCTTCGACCTGACCTCTCGCGACGCGAGCGACGGGATCCGGTACTACGAGGCGCAGAGCAGTTCGATCGACGCCGCGCAGAAGCAAGCCAACCTCGCGATCATGGACCAGCAGCAAGACATCACCGATTTCCAGAGCCGGTTCAACGGTCCCTTCCCGTTCACCTCGGACGGCGTCCTCGTCGGGATCCCACAGGCCGGGTTCGAGGAAGAGATGCAGACCATGATCACCTTCCAGGGCGGCCAGATCGACCTGGACACGTTCCACCACGAAAACATGCACCAGTGGTGGGGCGACAGCGTCACAGAGGCCAACTACAACCTGACCTTCTTCAAGGAAGGCATGGCCACGTTCGGCGAGTACCTGTTCGACGCCCGCAACGCGGCATCCGCCGCAGGTGGCCTGGACACGCCGGCCGGGCAGGCGGCATTCGATGCGAGCCTGGTCGACCAGTTCAATGCGAATTACGCGAACAAGCACCT
>DATAEG010000026.1:0-14499 GCA_036258135.1 Jatrophihabitantaceae bacterium
GTGCTGGCCGACATGGAGGCGATCGGCATCGCCGTCGATGTCGAGCACCTCGTCGGCTTGCGCGGTGAGCTGGCCGGAGCGGTCCGCGATGTCGAGACCGAGGCGTACCAGTTCGTTGGACGCACGTTCAACCTCGGCTCGCCGAAGCAGTTGCAGCAGATCCTCTTCGACGAGCTCGGGCTGCCCAAGACCAAGCGCACGAAGACCGGCTACACCACCGACGCCGACGCGCTTGCCAACCTGTACGAGCGCACCGGCAACCCGCTGTTGGAGGTGCTGCTGCGCCACCGCGAGGTGGCCCGGCTCAAGACCGTCGTCGAGTCGCTGCTGCCGATGGTGGACGACGTCGGCCGCATCCACACCACGTTCAACCAGACCATCGCCGCGACCGGCCGGCTGTCCTCGGTCGACCCGAACCTCCAGAACATCCCGGTCCGCACAGCGGAAGGACGGCGCATCAGGCAGGCGTTCGTCGTCGGGCCTGGCTTCGAGACGTTGATGACCGCGGACTACAGCCAGATCGAGATGCGGATCATGGCGCACCTCTCCCGGGACGCCGGACTGATCGAGGCGTTCACCACCGGTGAGGATCTGCACACGTTCGTGGCCGCGCGCGCGTTTGACATCCCGACCGCAGACGTCGACGGCGAGCTGCGCCGCCGGATCAAGGCGATGTCCTACGGCCTGGCCTACGGTCTGTCCGCGTACGGGCTGGCCCAGCAGCTGAAGATCACCGCCGACGAGGCACGCGTCCAGATGGACGCGTACTTCACCCGCTTCGGCGGCGTGCGCGACTACCTCAAAGGGATCGTCGACCAGGCCCGCCAGGACGGCTACACCGAGACCATCCTCGGCCGGCGGCGGTACCTGCCGGACCTGACCAGCGACAACCGCCAGCGCCGCGAGATGGCCGAACGTATGGCGCTCAACGCACCCATCCAAGGCAGCGCCGCCGACATCATCAAGGTGGCCATGCTCGGCGTGCATCGCGGGCTCGGTCGTGAGGGGATGCGGTCCCGGCTGCTGCTGCAGGTGCACGACGAGCTCGTCCTCGAGGTCGCCAAGGGGGAGCGCGACCAGCTCGAGCAACTGGTGCGCCGGGAGATGGGCAGCGCCTACCCCCTAGACGTCCCGCTGGACGTCTCCGTAGGCATCGGCCAAAACTGGGACAGCGCAGCTCATTGATCGCGGACCGATGCTCGCCCCGCCCGACGGGCGGGCCTCGCGTCGGTAGCGCGCTTCCGCGCGCTGGCATGCGGCGCCTCACGGCGCCGCGCCTGGCGATCTGCTCTTCGCGCACGCGCTCATCGCCTGGTGGTCGGGTGACGGGAGACGACCTTGGGCGAGAAACCAAGGTCACGGGTTGGTGGCGCGCCTCGCCCGCGTCACATCGTCCAGGTAGCTTGGCGGCCATGACTCGACGCAGAGTTCTCTTCTCCGTGGCGGTTGCTGCCGTGCTCGTGGTGTCCGGATGCAGTAGTTCTGGGCTCACGAAGCGGGAGAAGGAGGTCGCGTCGACCGGGACGGTGTCGCTCAAGACCGACTGCGGCTCGGGCAAGTGCGACGGCACCCGCAATGGGGCCAAGTACGAGATCAAACTGCCGGCCAAGTCCAAGTGGAACGGCACGCTGTTGATCTGGTCGCACGGCTACCGCAACGCCGCCCCCGTGCCCAGTAACCCGCTGGACCCTTCGGCCGGGACGACCCCCGTAGACACGAGCGCCGACGCCAGTCCTACGGACGACGTGACGACCACGCTCACGTCGCAGGGCTACGCGCTCGCGGGCTCGGCGTTCAAGACCAACGGCTGGGACGTCCTGGACGGCGTGAGCGCCGATGAGGACCTCTACTCGTTCTTCAGTTCCACGTTCGGCACGCCGAAGCGCGTTTACATCTGGGGTGCGTCACTGGGCGGGCTGATTACCGAGACGCTGGCCGAGAAGCAGCACCCGTGGGTGTCCGGCGTCGCGCCGTTGTGCGGGGTGCTCGGCGGAACGAACCTCAATCTTGATCTAGCCCTCGACGCCGCCTACGCGGTGAAGACGTTGATCTACCCCGACCTCAAGCTGACCGGGTTCGCCTCGGTCGACGAGGCCAACGCTAACTGGGACGCGGCGTCCCAGGCCGTGGTCGCGAAGGCGACGAAGGGCGGTGCCGAGGGCATCGCCGATCTGCTCACCATCGCCGACATGTCCGGATCGCCGGACAAGACCAAGGACTACGACGGCCACGACACGACCTCGATCGGACAGGCCTATGCCGAGTCGGTCATCACCGCATTGGGCTACGGCACCTGGGGCCGCTACGACATCGAGCAGCGCGTGGGCGGTAACCCGTCGACGAACGAGACCGTCGATTACTCCGCGCGGCTAACCGACGCCCAGCGCGGCACGATCAACGCGGTGGCTCCCGGGAAGCTCGACGCCATCCTGGCCAAGCTGGCCAACGGCACCCGGGTGACCGCCGATGCGGCGGCGCGCAAGAAGGCCGACGGATTGGGCAATCCGACCGGTGACCTGCATGCGCCCACGATCACGATGCACACGATCGACGACCCCTTGGTCCTGTCGCAGAATGAGGGCGTCTTCGCCGAGCGAGTGGCCAAGCACCCAGGCGATAGCGGCCAACTGGTGCAGCTGTTCACCGCCCCGCCGACCCGCTACACCAGTGCCCCCTATGGCGCTGGGCACTGCAACTTCACGAAGGACGAGACGGTCGGCGTGATCACCATGCTCAATAACTGGGTGCAGAAGGGCATCTACGCGGGCCCGGGCGCGGTGCAATCGGTGCTGAACGTCTCGGTCGACAACTCCCAGACGTCGAAGAACACGCCGGAGAAGCAGGCGGCCGGCACCGCGACCACCGGCTACCAGTCGACGCTCGGTCCGGCGCCCTGGCCGGCCAACACGACGCAGTAGAACGGCTATCGGCCGCGGCGCGCTCGGCGTATTTCGACGGCGGCTGAGGCCGCCAGAAGCATCAGGCTGCAGCCGACGGCGGTGCCGATGATCTGCGTGATCGATCCGTGCGTGAGCGTGCCCACGATGACGCATTCGACGACGATGGCGAGCCAGACCAGCCGTCCCACCCGTCGGTCAGCCACGGCCAAGCCGGCGAACACGGCGAACTGCACACCGACCAGAGCAAACCCGTTGAGAGCGAACAGCCAGACGTCGTCGGTGATCGCGGCGTAGGCCTGGCCGAGCACGACGGGTACCAGGCCCGCGGCCAGGATGCTGCCTACGATGCCGATCGCGGACACAATGGCGAGCAGTCGCACGCCGCGACGCAGCGCTTCAGGGCGTTTGTCGGGCACCGCCAGCTGCGGGTAGCTCATCAGCACGATGAACGCCGGGCCCCAGAACGCTGCTCGGGTGACGAGGTTCCCGGCTGCGTAGAGGCCGGAGTCGTACTCGGGCAGATAGTGCCGGGCCAGCAGCAGGTCGAGGTTGCTGAGCACCAGCACACCGAGGATCGGCGAAATGTCGCGGGCGACGTCCATCAGCATGGCCCGGCGGCCGCGGGTGGCGGTGCCGGCCACCGCCAGGACCGACGGCGCCGTCACCGCCACTAGGACCGCGGTGAAGAGCGTCCCGCCGGCCAACGCCATGCTCGTCCCGGTGTCAGTGGCAACGGCCAGGAGAGCGCCCAGCACCCGAGCCAACTGGATCGCGACGATCAGCACGCCGAGGCTGCGGTACCGGCCGCTGCCCTGGAGGAGCCCCTGCCAGCCGAACGCGATGGTGGTCGGGACCAGGCTGACCGCCATCCAGAACAGTGGGGTGTAGCTGCCGATGGCGAGGAACGCCTTGAGGGCGGGGGAGATGAGCAGCGCGGCGGCGCCGACGGCGAGGGAGAGCAACGCGGTGGTCTGCCAGACATGCGCGCGCAGTTGTCCGGCGCTGAGCCGACGGGCGATCACGGCCTGCAGGGCCGTGCCGGGGACGCTCGCCACCACGATCACTGCGAGCAGCGAGCCCAGCTCGCCGTACCCGCTGACCCCGAGTTGCCGGGACATGATCGCGTTGAACCCGTAGCCGAGCACGTTGGCGACCGAGGTTCCGACCGCCAATGCGACCGCGTGCGACCACGCCGAGGACGGTGCCGCCGCGGTGCCCTCCCGGCCGGACGTGTGAGCGGGTTCTGTCATCCGGGCAGGCGTCGGAACACGGCGCGGGGCAGGTGGCGCAGCACCGCCATCACGTAGCGCAGCGCGCCGGGTACCCAGACGGTCCGGGTGCCGCGGGTGAGGTTGGCGGCCACAGCGTCGGCGACGACGTCCGCGGTCGTGCTCAGCGGGGCCCTGCGCAGCCCTTTGGTCATCCGCGTGGTGACGAACCCGGGCCGGACCACCAGGACGCGTACCCCGCTGCCGTGCAAGGCGTCGCCCAAGCCGGTGGCGACGGCGTCCAGCCCGGCCTTGGCCGAGCCGTAGACGAAGTTGGCCACGCGGGGGCGTTCCGCGGCGACCGAGGAGAGCACGACGAGCACGCCGTGGCCCTGCGCACCTAGCGCGTTGGCGGCATGCAGCATTGCCGACGTCGGACCGACGTAGGTGGCCAGCGCGGTCTCGACCGCGACCTGCGGGTCAGCCAGCGCCTTCTGTTGGTCGGGCAGAACACCGGCCGCCACCACGACGACGTCCACATCGCCGTCGGCGAACGCGCCCTCCACCAGCCGCTGGTGAGTGTCGGTGGCGGTGGCCTCGAAGTCGACCACGTCGACCTGAGCCACGCCCAGGGCCTGCACCCGCTCCGCCACTTCGGCCCGCCGCGACGACGGCCGGGCGGCCAGGACGACCCGTCGGAGCCGGCCCGGCCTGGCCAGCCGCGCCACGATCGCCTCTCCGATCTCGGAGGACCCGCCCAGGACCAGAACGCTCGACGGTGCGCCTAGCGCGTCGATCACAGCATCAGCCTCCGGCTCAGGTCGGACGAGAACACCCGGTGCGGGTCGAGACGGTCGCGCAGCTCCTGCCAGCGTGGCAGCTCCCGATACATGCTAGGCAGCAGCTGCGGACGCAGCCGGGAGTCCTTGGCGAGATAGATCCGGCCACCGGCCGCGCACACACGCTCGTCCAGTCTGTCGAGCAACTCCGCGAGGCCGGGCACCTGTGCAGGCATATCCACAGCCAGGGTCCATCCAGCGGCCGGGAACGAGAGCGGCGCCTGGTTGCCCGGCCCGAAGCGTTTTAGCACGGTCAGGAAGCTCGGCGCACCGCCCTCGCGCAGTTCCGTGAGCGCCCACCGCACTACCTCCACGTCCTCCACGACGAACTGGTACTGGAGGAAGCCGGCCGCTCCGTAGAGCCGGTTCCAGCCGCGGACCACGTCGAGCGGGTGGAAGAACGCCGTCGAGTGCTGCTGGGCCACCTTCGGACGGCGCGGGGCGGCCGCGTAGTAGGCGGCATTGAACGCGGCGATGGACGCCTTGTTCAGCAGGTGCGCCGGCGCCCAGCTGGGCGCGGGCACGGCGTGCGGCGCGAACCGAAGCGGATCCGGTCGGCTCAGCTCGTCGGCCGGGGTGTGCTCGCCGCTGGTGACGATGCCGCGACCGGGCGCGGACAGGCTGTCGATCCAGGCCACCGAGTACGTATGCGCGTCGGCCGCGTCCAGCGCGCCGACCGTCTCGTCCAGGTCGGCGGTGCGTTCGGTGCGCACGGTCATCCATGCCGAGGTGACCGGCCGCAGCCGAAGGGTCAGGTCGGTGACGATGCCGCACAACCCCATTCCACCTGGGATCGCCCAGAAGAGCTCGTCGGCCGGGGTCAGATCGTGTACCTCGCCGAGCCCGTCGACCACCCGTACCGACGTCACGTGGCTGGCCAGGCTTCCGTCGCGATGGTGGTTCTTGCCGTGCACGTCGGTGGCCAGGGCGCCGCCGAGGGTGACCTGCCGGGTGCCCGGGGTCACGGGCACGAACCACCCGCCGGGCACCACCCGTTCCAGCAACGTCTCGAGGCTCGTGCCGGCTGAGCAGCGGACCAGGCCGGACGGATCGACGGGCCCGATCTCCACCGTGCCGCGGAGGTCGATGACGGTGCCGCCGCTGTTCTGCGCCGCGTCGCCATAGCTGCGTCCCAGGCCGCGGGCCAGCACACCACGCGGGCCGGCGGCCCTGACCCGCGCGGCGACGTTCTCTGGGGCGGCGGCGGCCACCACATTGGCCCGACTGGGCGCGGTCCGGCCCCAGCCGGTCAGCAGCCGGTCAGCCATAGTGCACGCCGATCACGAACACGACGAGCCAGCAGAAGCCGAGAAGCTGGATGGCGCGGTCGCGGGTGACGATCTGCTCTGGCTCCTGGGCCCGGCCCGCGTCGACGTCCAGGGCGTACCGCAGCAGCGCCATCACCAGCGGCGCGATGGAAAGCGTCGCCCACGGGAAGCCGGACTTGGGCGCGGCCACCTCGAAGGCCCACAGGCTGTAGGCCGTCGTCGTGATCGCGGCGGCGAAGACGGTGACCATCCGCAGGTAGGAAATGCTGTAACGGGCCAGGATGGGGCGACTGGCCACCGCCTGGTCGCCCTGCTCTACCAGTTCCGACAGCCGCTTGCCGGTCACCATGAACAGCGAGCCGAATCCGGCCACGATCAGGAACCACTGCGACAACGGCAGGTCGGCGGCCACGCCGCCGGCCACGGCGCGGAGCAGAAAGCCGGACGCCACGATGCAGTACTCCACGACGGCGACGCGCTTCAAGCCGAGGCCGTAGGCCACGTTGATCGCGAGATACGTGGCGATCACGCCGCGCAGTTCCCAGTTGACGCACACTGCGAGCGCGGCCAGCGCGAGGACCACGCCGCTGATCACCGCCACCTTGCGGGTGAGTTCGCCACTGGCCACCGGCCGGTGCTTCTTGCGGGCGTGCTGTGCGTCGAAGGTGTAGTCGAGCGTGTCGTTGATGCAGTAGACCGCGCTCGCGGCAAAGCAGAAGGCGACGAACGCGCTAAGGGTGTGCAGCAAGACGACACGCTCGTCGAGCCGTCCCGCGGAGAGCGGGGCGGCGAACACCAAGATGTTCTTGATCCACTGGGTAGGCCGCAGCGTGGTCAAGAGGGCGCGCAGCACGCGAGGAACAGTAACGAACCCGCGGTTCGGTTACTGTACGGCGATGCGCCGCAGCGCCGTGCGGGACGGGCGCAGCGGGTGGCTCCCGATCGTCATCGCGGTGGCGTCGGCGCTGCTTTTCATCGGCCCGGCGCTGCGTCCGGGCTACATCCTCACCTACGACATGGTGTTCGTGCCGCGCCAGCCGATCACCGCCGAGCTTCTCGGGCTCGGCACGTCCACGCCGCGTGCGGTGCCAAGCCAACTGGCCGTGGCGCTCGGCTCACACATCATCGCCGCCGACTGGCTACAGAAGATCGTCCTTGTGGGTTGCCTGGCACTCGGCGGCGTCGGCGTCGCTCGGCTCGCTCCGGTGGGTCTGGTGGGCCGCACCGCTGCGGGTCTGGCCTACCTGTGGTCTCCCTACGTCGGACAACGGCTGATCCTCGGGCAATGGCCGATGCTGCTGGTCTTCGCGTCGCTGCCGTGGATGGTCCGCGCGTGCGCCGGCGTGCGGGCCGGGACGAATGGGGCCTGGCCGCGGGTGTTGCTCTGGACGGCGCTGTGCTGCCTGGCTGGCGCGCTGGGCTGGGTCGTCGCGGTCCTGGTCGTACCGCTCGGAGTCTTGCTCCGGCCTGGGCGCGGCGGACGGGAGCTGGCCCGTGACGCCGTTCTCACCGTCGCCGGGCTGACCGTATTCGCATTGCCGTGGGCGGTACCCGCGCTGTTGCGTCCCGTGGGGCTCAGCACCGACCGTGCCGCCGCCGCCGTGTTCGCCGCCCGGGCCGATACCGCCCTCGGCACCATCGGCAGCCTGCTGGTCGGCGGCAGCGGATGGAATGCCCAGGCCAACCCGGCCGGCCGCGGCGGCCTGCTCTACGCCGTCGGAGCCGTCCTCGTCCTGGTGGTGGCCGCGCTCGGCGTGGCCCGGCTGGGGTTCGCGTCGATGCCCGGCCTCTGGGTGAGCGCCTTGTTGGCACTCGGGTTGGGGGTCGGCTCGGCGGTGCCGTGGATCCGCGACGCCTTCGCCGGGCTGCCCGCGGGAGGCCTCCTGCGCGACGCCCCGCGCTACCTGCTGCCGTGGATCCTGGCCGTGGCCGTCGGCTTCGGCGCCGGCGTGGACCGGATGCGGAACGAGCCGCGGCTCCGTGATCTGGCGGTGCTGGTCGCGCTGCTTCCGGTGGTTCTGCTGCCGTCGGTGGCCTGGGGTGTCGGCGCCCGGCTGCATGCCGTCAGGTACCCGGCGGAGATGGTGCAGGTCCGCCGCCTCGTCTCCAGTGAGCCGGGCGCGGTGCTGGTGGCCCCGCTCACGACCTACCGGGCCTTCCCGTGGAACGGGTCACGTACGTCCCTGGACCCGTATCCCCGGCAGTTCGACCAACGGGTGGTGTACGCCTCCGACCTGTCCGTGGGGGTCGGCGACCGGATCGTGGTGATCCGAGGTGACGACCCGATGGCCACCCGCATCCAGCGGGAGTTGCGCCGTGGCCCGACGGCGTCCGTCCTGGCCCGCGAAGGGGTCCACACGGTCGTGGTGACCGCGGCCCAGCCGCCCTTCGACGTGACCGGTCTGGATCTCCGCTACAAGGGGCCGGACGTGGCGGTGTACGGCGTTCCGGGTGCCAGCGGACATGACCCGGCGGCGGGCCTGACGCCCCCAGTCATGCCTGTGGTGATCGGCGACACAGTGGCAGCGGTATCGATCTGTGCACTAGCCTACTGGTCGGTAATTTGCCTGATACGCTCGCGGGACGAGCGCAGGTCACGGGGTAATCGGAGGACGTAGGCGTGAACGCCGTACTGTTCGCGATCGGCGGGGTGGTCCTCGGCGCGATCGCGAGTGTGGGTATATACGCGGCGGCGCAGCCGGCCGAACACGCGGCTCCGCCCAACCAGCAGATCAGCTACGGCTCGCGCTGACGTTCGCGGCAACCTGACGCACCAAGGCGTCGAAGGCCTGCACGGCCTGGTCCCAGCTGTACCGCTTGGCCTCGACCGCGGCCTCAGCGCCCTGCCGGTCGCGCAGGCCGTGGTCGATGACCAGGCGACGGGTCTGCGCAATGAAGTCGGACACGTCGTCGGCACGCGCGATCAGACCCGTCCGGCCGTTAATGATCGACTCGGTCACCCCGCCCGCACCGTCGAAGGCGACGCTGGGCACGCCGTGCGCGCCGGCCTCGACGACCACCAGGCCCCAGCCCTCTTTGACCGAGGGCACCAGCGAGACCCAGCTGCGGGAGTAGAGCGCGTGCCGCTCCTCCGGGGAGACGAAGCCCGCGAAGTCGACGCCGTCGGACACCCCGATCCGTTCCGCGTAGTCGCGCAGCTGGGTCTCCCACCATCCGCGGCCCGCGATGGACAGGCGTAGGTCGGGCATCTCCTGGCGCAGCGCGGCCACGGTGTCGATCGCGATCTCGACACGCTTGTGCGGCACCAGGCGGCCGAGCACCAGCAGGGACGGGTGCTCGGACTTTGGCAGCTCGATGGGCTGGGGCTCGCCGGTGCCATTGTGGATGACCTCGATGTCGTCCTCGGCCACACCGAGCTCTACCAGCTCGCGGCGGCTGACGTCGGACACGGTGACATACGGCGCGCCACGGTTGATCCGGGGCGCGGCCCGCGACTCCAGCCACCAGCCGATTCTGGCCCGGAGCGGGCCGAAGACGATCCGCCACTGCCGCCGGTGCACATGGTGCACCAGCACGATCACCGGGATCCGCCGGGCCCACAGCCGGGCCAGGAACGGCATGCCGTTCTGCGCCTCGACGATGACCTCAGGTCGCCCCAGCCGGCCGCACAAGTGCTGCCACCAGGCCTGGACGTAGACGCCGAGCGGGCCGCCGGCGCGGACCACGGTGACCCCGCTTGGCCGTGTCTCACGCGCGACACTGCCCGGGTATCGGGCGGTGAAGAGGGTGACATCATGACCGATCCGGGCCAGCCCGTCCGCGACGTGCTCGGCATAAACTTCGGAGCCGCCGCCGTACGGGTGGTCGGTGTCTCGCCAGTTGAGGATGAGTAGTCGTCGCCCGCCACCTTGACAGGCGCTGTGACTGCCCCCGCTGACCGGAATGGCCTGGGTCACGGCAAGTTACTGTACGGTAATCGCCCGGTTCGGCGGTGTTACCTGCGACATCAGGGACCGGATCAGGGCACGGCCTGGGTGGAGCACATCGGGGAGTTGAAGGCGTTGATGGGCCGACGTGGGCCGGGCGCACGCGTCCCTGGTGACCGATATCACGACGTCCGGCGGGCCAACCGCTGCCTCGCCACGGTGCCCCGCGCCGTCCGACTGTGGTCGGCGTTCCGGGTCGAACAGAGCGACCCCGATCGCTTCTACCAACTGCTGGCCGCCGACTCGGTGGCGCAGCTATCGATGTTCACCCCGCTACAAGGACGTCGGCTGCTCGACGTCGGCGGCGGACCCGGCTACTTCGCGGACGCGTTCCGCACAGCCGGCAGCCGCTACACCGCTGTGGACGCCGACTTGGGCGAGCTGAGCCTGCGGGGCGACCCGCCGCCGGGCACCGTCCTCGGTACCGGGACGGCCCTGCCGGTGCGCACCGGAGCGGTCGACGTGTGCTACTCCAGCAACGTGCTCGAGCACGTCGCCGAGCCCGAGGTGATGGCCGACGAAATGGTCCGGGTCACCGCGCCCGGCGGCACGGTGTTCCTGTCGTTCACCACGTGGCTCTCGCCGTGGGGTGGGCACGAGACCTCACCGTGGCACTACTTCGGCGGCCACCGGGCCGCCGCCAGGTACCGGCGCCGCACGGGCTATGCCCCCAAGAACGAGTTCGGGCGGACGTTGTTCGCCACCTCGGCCCGGCGGATGCTGCGCTGGGCCGACGCCACCTGTCGGGCCGGTCGGGTTGAGGTCATAGCCGCCTTCCCGCGCTATCACCCCGGCTGGGCGCACTGGGTCGTCCGGGTGCCGGGCGTCCGCGAGGTCGTGGTGTGGAACCTCGTCCTGGTGCTACGCCGACGATGAGCACCGCAGTCTTGGAGTCGGCGGTCGCGCCTGCGCAGGCGGCCCGCGCGCAGATCGTCCGGTGGCGGCTCCGATACGTCGCGGCGTGCGTCGTCATCGTCGCCGTGTGCTTCAACAGCGACGCCGGACGGCTGGCCGGGGATACCAAGGTCGACCTCACCGTGGATCCGGTTGGCTTCCTGGCCCGGGCGTTGCACCTCTGGAACGGCCAAGCCTTCGCCGGCCAGCTCCAGAACCAGGCCTACGGCTACCTCTTCCCGATGGGCCCCTTCTTCGCGCTCGGCCACGTGGCCGGACTGCCCGGATGGGTCGTGCAGCGGCTGTGGTGGTCGGCCCTTCTGTGTGCCGCCTTCCTCGGCACGGCGCGGCTGGCCGAGCGGCTCGGCGTCGGCTCGGAGGTGGGCAGATTCATCGGCGGGTTGGCCTACGCCGGCTCGCCCCACTTGGTGACGAGTCTCGGTGCGGTCTCCGCGGAGGCGCTGCCCATGTGCCTCGCGCCGTGGGTGCTGGTCCCGCTGGTCGACGACCGGCACACGCCGCGCCGGGCGGCGGCTCTCTCCGCATTGGCCGTGCTGGCCATGGGGGCGGTGAACGCGGCCGCCGTGGGCGCGGCCCTGGTTCCGGCGCTGCTCTGGCTCCTGCTGCACCTCGGTGACCGTCGCGGCCGGGCGGTCGCCGGCTGGTGGGTGGCCGCGGTGGCAGTGGTGACGGCGTGGTGGGTGGTGCCGCTGCTATTGCTCGGCCGCTACAGCGTCAACTTCCTCGACCACATCGAGTCGGCGGTGACGACGACGAGCATCACGTCGGCGGTCGAGACGCTCCGCGGCACGGCGGACTGGGTGGCGTACCTGCCCGAAGCCGGCTGGCGGGCCGGGCAGCTGTACCTGACCCAAGGCGCCATCCTGCTGAACTCGGTGTTGATCGTCGCGCTGGGCCTGGCCGGGCTGGCGATGCGCGACATGCCGCAACGTCGTTGGGCGGTGCTCTCCCTCGTGGTCGGGGTGTGCGCAGTCGGCTTCGGCTTCCACGCCGATGTCGGATGGTTGCACGGCTTCGGCGCCGACCAGTTTCGCCGCGCGCTGGACGGTGCCCTGACCCCGCTGCGCAACACCCACAAGTTCGACGTCGTGCTGCGCCTGCCGCTGGTGCTCGGCGTCGTGCATCTGCTCGGTCGGGCCGAGTGGGGCCGATCGGACCCGGAGCGCCGTACCGCGCGAGCCCTCGCGACGGCGCTCGTCGTGGTGATCGTCGCCGGCGCGGCAGCGCCGCTCATCTCGCTGAAGCTGGCGCCGTCACGGACGTTCGGTGGCCTGCCCGGCTACTGGCACGAGGCGGCCGACTGGCTGGCCGACAATAGCCGCGACGGCCGCGCCCTGATCGTGCCCGGAGCGCACACCGGCCTTTACGTGTGGGGACGGACCGGCGACGAACCGCTCCAGGCACTGGCCCGCAGCGATTGGGAGGTCCGCGACAGCGTGCCCATCGTGCCGTCCGGCCACATCCGGGCCCTGGACGCCGTCGACCAGCTCTTCGACGCCGGACGTCCGTCACCGGGCCTGGCCGGCTACCTGCGCCGCATGGGCATCGGCTACCTGGTGGTGCGCAACGACTTGGACTTCGACGCCCTCGGGGCGCCGCGCCCGGTGCTGGTGCACCAGACGCTGGATGGCTCTCCTGGGCTGCGCCGGGTCGCCGCCTTCGGGCCCCCCTTCGGGCAGCCGGACGTCGGCGTGGACGCCGGGCTCCAGCCGAGGTACCCGCCGGTGGAGATCTACCGGGTCGCCGGCGGTGCCCCTCGGGTTTCGGCCACGACGGTGCACAGCGCGGCGCTGGTCAGCAGTGGCCCGGAGTCGCTGCTCGGCCTCGACGCCACGGTCGGCGTGCCCGCGGTCCTGGCCGGAAACGTCACCACCGCGGTCGTCGACCCAGGCACGGTCGTGCTGACCGACGGACTTCGCCGCCGCGAGACCAACTACGGCCTCAACACCGACAACCGCTCCGCCACGCTCACCGCCACCGACCCGCTGCGGCTGAGGGCAGCCTCGCGGGACTATCTGCCCTACACAGGCGAGAAGCATCAGACCGTGGCGGTCCTGCACGGGGCCTCGTCGGTGACGTCGTCGTCATCAGGCTCCGACCCGGACGCCGGCGGCGGCTCGGTTCCCGCCGAGCAGCCGTTCGCCGCGATCGACGGGGCGCCGGACACCGGCTGGCGCGCGAACTCCGCGCAGCCCGCCGACGGTCAGTGGTGGCAGGTCGGGTTCTCGCCGCCCCGGGTGATGCCGGACTTGACGCTGTTGCTGCCCGATCTCGCCGGTCTCCTCGGGACGGCCACCGTCAGCACCGACGCCGGGCAGGCGACCGTCCGCATCGGCCCCGGTGCTTCCGTACCGGTCTCACTACCCGCCGGGCGGCCGACGGCCTCGGTCCGGGTGACGTTCCACGTCGGTGCCGGCGCCCAGGTCGGACTCCAGGAAGTCACCATTCCGGATGTCCACGTCGCCCGCAGCCTTCAGGCGGCCGACGACCTGCCGGCGAGCCGGGCCGTCGACGTCGTCTCGTTCCAGGCTGCCGGCGACGGACGGTCCGGCTGCGTGGCCGACGGTGATGCGGTGCGGTGCGTGCCGTTCCTGGTCCGCCAGGGCGAGGACGACCTGGGCCTGGACCGCACCTTCGCGCTCGGGCAAGGCGCGGACTATGGCGTACAAGCCACGGCGACGCCCCGGCCGGGCGGCGCCCTCGATCGCCTGATCACCCAGGCCGCCAAGCCGTCCGTCGAGGTCACCGCGAGCAGCCAGGCGGTGGCCGCGCCGCTGGCCGGGCCGCAGACCACGGTGGACGGCCGGATCGGGACCGGCTGGGTCGCCGACCCGGGCGACACCGACCCGACACTCCAGCTGTCCTGGAAGTCGCCGCGCACCATCGACTCGCTGCGCCTCCAGCTCGACCCCGGACTGGCCGCGACCATGCCGACCCAGGTCGTCGTGGACTCCGGCCGGGACGCGACGACCGTCACAGTGAGCGATGCCGGCACCGTCGCGTTCCCGGCCGTCAGGACCGACCGGCTCGAACTGCATCTGCGCGGCGGGTTTGGGTTGCGCAGCACCGTCCTGATCGGGAGCGACCAGGCGGTGCCGCTGGGCCTGGGGGTGAGCGAGATCAGCATCCCGGGTGTCACCGACGCCGCCGGCTCGGCCGGAGACGAGGACGCGTCGGTTCGGTTCGGGTGCGACGCCGGGCCACAGGTCGTTCTGGACGGCACTACCTACCGCACTCACGGGAAGACGACTGTGCGCCAGCTGCGGGATCTCGACCCGATACCGCTGAAGCTGTGCGAACCGTCCGCGAGCCTGTCCGCCGGCCAGCACCGCATGATCGCCGACCGGACCAGCGACCTGCTCGTGTCCGGCGTCGTGCTCACCCGGATCGGGTACCAACCCGCCGCCCAGCTGGTGGCGACT
>DATAEG010000027.1:0-19484 GCA_036258135.1 Jatrophihabitantaceae bacterium
TCGTCACGCCCGCGAAGCTGCGTTCCTCCTCGAGCGACACGCCGAACGGATAGCGCCCGTAGGGCCTGCCACCATAACCGTCCACATCGAGCTCGACGTCCTCGCGATGCGGGCCGATCTCCCAGGTCGTGACCGCGCTGCTCGGCCGCGTGCCGGCAGCGCGCCCAGCCACGCCGCCGCGACCCAGGTAAACCCGGCGGGTGGTGACAGGATCTGCCGCGCGGTTGAACCGCCGCCGTCGCGCCCGCCGCCCGCATCGTCACCGCAGCCAATCTTCCGTCCGGGCAGGAACGGTGAACATGGCCGAACAACTGCTCACGTGACCAAGGGCCCTTCCGTCCACCCGCGGGCATGGGGTTCGATCTATCTCGGCCGTCCAACGACCCTGCGGAAGGGACGCCGGGAATGACGGGATCGACTCGCTGGACCATGCTCACCCTCGCCACGGTTGGGTTCGCGGTGAACTTCTGGGCTTGGGCGTTGCTGTCCCCGCTCGGGCCGCGCCTGAAAGACTCCCTGCGCCTCTCGCCGTTCCAGCAGGCGTTGGTTGTTGCGGTGCCGGTGATTGTCGGATCGATCGGACGAATCCCCATCGGCGGGTTGACCGACCGGTTCGGCGGGCGGCTCATGTTCCCCGCGGTGTCGTTCGCGACGATCGTGCCGGTTCTGTTCCTCGGCGCGGTCCACTCGAGCCTGGCCGCACTGCTGATCGGCGGGTTCTTCCTCGGCATCGGCGGGACCGCCTTCGCGGTCGGCGTCCCGTTCGTCAACGCCTGGTTCCCCCCGGAACGGCGGGGTCTGGCCGTCGGCATCTTCGGTGCCGGCATGGGCGGCACGGCAATCAGCGCCCTGACGACGGTGAAGCTCGTCAAAGCGCACGGGTTCGCCGCACCATTCCTCGTTACGGCGACCGTGCTCGCCGCCTACGGAGTGGTGGCCGCGTTTGTGCTCCGAGACGCGCCGGAACGTTCGCTGCCGGCCGAGCCGTTGGGCCGCCGAGTCGTCGCTGCCGCCAAGCTCCCGATCACCTGGCGGGCGGCGCTGCTCTACGCTATCGGATTCGGCGGCTACGTGGCGTTCAGCGTGTACCTGCCCACGTACCTGAAGACGGCGTACTCGCTCACCCAGACCGACGCCGCCAACAAGATGGCCGGGTTCGTAGTCGTCGCGGTCGTGATGCGACCGATCGGCGGCTGGTTGGCCGACCGGCTGCGGCCCGGTCCCGTTCTCGAGGTGGCCTTCGGGGTTATCGCGGTGATGGCGGTCGTGCAGTCGCTCACGCCGAGCCTCTCGCCGACCGGCACGATCGCTTTCCTGGTGATGGCCGCAGCACTCGGCGCGGCGTCCGGTGCGGTGTTCGCACTCGTCGCGCAGCAGGCGCCGCCGAGCCGGGTCGGGGCGGTCACCGGCCTCGTCGGCGCTGCGGGTGGCCTCGGCGGCTTCCTGCCGCCGCTGGTGATGGGGATCGTCTACAGCGCCACCAGCAGCTACGCCGTCGGCCTCGACCTGCTCGCCGTCGCTGCGATCCTGGTGCTGATCCTGGCTATCGATACGAGCCGTCGGCTGCGCCCGGAGGAACTGGCGAGAACATGAGCAGGCCGGGCATGGATGACCCGCTCACCGAGGCACTGCTGCGGGCCGGGCGACATCTGCACTCGGGACAGGTCTCCGATGACCTGCGCACGCTGACGAAGGCCGGCGGACGTGAGGCGGACTCCTTCTACCGGGACCGGTGGTCCCACGACAAGGTTGTGCGCTCCACGCACGGCGTGAATTGCACCGGCTCGTGCTCCTGGAAGGTGTACGTCAAGGACGACATCATCACCTGGGAGGCGCAGCAGACCGACTATCCGTCGGCCGGCCCGGATCGACCCGAGTACGAGCCCCGTGGCTGCCCGCGCGGGGCGGCGTTCTCCTGGTACACCTACTCGCCCACCCGGGTCCGCTACCCATACGTCCGCGCCGTCCTGCTGGAGATGTTCCGGGCCGCCAAGGCGCGGCACGACGGCGATCCGGTGGCCGCTTGGGCCGAACTGGTCGGCACCCCCGACCTGCGCCAGCGGTACGTGAGTGCCCGCGGCAAGGGCGGCTTCGTCCGCGCCGCGTGGGACGAGGCCGTCGAGATCGTGGCCGCGGCGCAGGTCCACACCATCAAGACCTGGGGCCCGGACCGGATGGCCGGGTTTTCGCCCATCCCGGCCATGAGCATGGTCAGCCACGGCGTCGGCGCCCGCTACCACGCCCTGCTCGGGGCACCGATGCTGTCGTTCTACGACTGGTACGCCGACCTCCCGGTGGCCTCGCCCCAGGTGTTCGGCGACCAGACCGACGTCCCCGAATCCGGCGACTGGTGGGACGCCGCGTACCTGATCATGTGGGGGTCGAACCTGCCTGTCACCCGCACGCCCGACGCGCACTGGATGGCCGAGGCGCGGTACCGGGGCCAGAAGGTCATCGCCGTCGCCCCGGACTACGCCGACAACGTCAAATTCGCCGACGAGTGGCTGGCCGCCCAACCCGGCACGGACGGCGCGCTGGCCATGGCCATGGGTCACGTCATCCTGCGCGAGTTCTTCGTGGACCGGCAGGTGCCGTACTTCACCGACTACGTGTCGCGGTTCACCGACCTGCCCTTCCTGGTCCGGCTGGAAGCGCGCGAGGATGGCAGCTACGCGGCCGGCAAGTTCCTCACCGCCGCCGACCTCGGGCAGACCGACGACAACGCCCGGTTCAAAACCGTCCTGCTCGACTCCGCCACCGGTATGCCGGTCGTCCCGAACGGCTCGCTGGGGTACCGGTACGGCCCGGCCGGCGCCGGCAAGTGGAACCTCGAGCTCGGCGAGGTCGTCCCGCAGCTCGGCCTGTACGGGTCGGGCCAGGCCGTCGAGGTGCTGCTGCCCCGCTTCGACGGACCCGCCGGCGCAGGCGCGACCATGCGGCGCGGCGTTCCGACCCAGCGGGTGGGTGACCACCTCGTGACCACCGTGTTCGACTTGCTGCTCGCCAACTACGGCGTCGGACGGGACGGGTTACCCGGCGACTGGCCCACCGGGTACGACGACGCCAGCCAGCCGGGCACGCCCGCGTGGCAGGAGGAAATCACCTCCGTCCCTGCACCGGCCGCAGCCCGGATCGGCCGCGAGTTCGCCGCCAACGCCGAGGCCTCACGCGGACGCTCCATGATCATCATGGGGGCCGGCACCAACCACTACTTCCATTCCGACACCATCTACCGCACCTTCCTGGCGCTGACCACGCTGACCGGCTGTCAGGGCGTGAACGGCGGAGGCTGGGCACACTACGTCGGCCAGGAGAAGGTGCGCCCAGTCACCGGGCACGCTCTCTACGCGAACGCCACGGACTGGAGCCGGCCGGCCCGCACGATGATCGGCACCGCGTTCTTCTATCTGGCCACTGACCAGTGGCGCTACGACACCGCGGACGTCAGCCATCTGGCGTCACCCCTGGGGACCGGACGCTTCGCCGGCAAGACTCCGGCGGACGTGATCGCCATGTCAGCACGGCTCGGCTGGATGCCGTCCTACCCGACTTTCGACCGCAACTCACTCGACCTGGCCGACGAGGCGACCGCGTCCGGCGCGGACCCCGCCGACTTCGTCGTCGGCGAGGTGCGTGCCGGCCGGCTGGGATTCGCCGCCGAGGATCCAGACGCCGAGGCCAACTGGCCGCGGGTGCTCACTGTGTGGCGGTCGAACCTGCTGGGCTCCAGCGCCAAGGGAGACGAGTACTTCCTGCGCCATCTGCTGGGTTCCGGCGATTCCCTGCGCGCCGTCGAGGCCGGTCCGGACGCCCGGCCCGCGGACGTGCGCTGGCGCGACCCGGCCCCCATCGGCAAGCTCGACCTGCTGCTGACGCTGGACTTCCGGATGACGTCGACCACGCTCTTCTCCGACGTCGTCCTGCCCGCCGCCACCTGGTACGAGAAGTACGACCTGTCCAGCACGGACATGCACCCGTTCGTGCACGCCTTCAACGCCGCGATCCCGCCGCCGTGGCAGACCCGCACCGACTTCGACGCGTTCCATACCTTGGCCGCGCGGTTCAGCGAGCTGGCCGGCCGCACGCTGGGCCCGCGGCGTGACCTCGTGGCCGTGCCGTTGCTGCACGACACCCCCGACGAGCTGGCCAGCCCCGGCGGTCAGGTCGCCGACTGGCGGGCGGACGGATCCGTGCCCGTCCCGGGCGTGAACTTCCCCAAGCTGGTCGTCGTGGACCGCGACTACGCGCGGATCGCGGCGAAGCTCGGGCGCCTGGGACCGCTGGCCGAACGTCTCGGCGCCACCACCAAGGGCGTCACGTTCGACCTGCACGAGCCCGTTGCCTACCTGGCCGAGAAGAACGGCCGGATCGACGGCCAGGCCGCGCTCACCCGGGACGTCCATGTGTGCGAGGCGATCCTGGCGCTGTCCGGCACGACGAATGGTCGGCTCGCCGTGCAGGGTTTCCACGCGCAGGAGGAACGTACCGGGACCAGCCTGGCCGACCTGGCTGCCGAGCATGAAGGCAAGCAGGTCACCTTCGCCGACACCCAGGCCCGGCCGACTCCGGTCATCACGTCGCCGGAGTGGTCCGGCTCGGAATCGGGCGGACGCCGCTACTCCCCGTTCGTCATCAACGTCGAGCGGTCCAAGCCCTGGCACACACTGACCGGGCGGATGCACTTTTTCCTCGACCACGACTGGATGGCCGAGCTGGGCGAGCAGCTGCCCATCTTCCGACCGCCGCTGGACATTCACCGGCTGTTCGGCGAGCCGCCGATCGGCAGCACCGGTGAGCTGGGCGTCTCCGTCCGCTACCTGACCCCGCACTCGAAGTGGTCCATCCACTCCGAATACCAGGACAACCTGTTCATGCTGTCGCTGTCCCGCGGCGGGCCGACGATCTGGATGAGCCCCGCGGACGCCGCCAAGGTGGGCGTCGCGGACAACGACTGGATCGAGGCGGTCAACCGCAACGGCGTGATAGTGGCCCGGGCCGTCGTCTCGCAGCGGATGCCGGAAGGGACGGTGTACATGTACCACGCCCAGGAGCGGGTCATCGACGTCCCCATCGCGGAGACCAGCGGCAAGCGCGGCGGCATACACAACTCCGGGACGCGCCTGTTCATCAAGCCGAGCCATCTGATCGGCGGTTACGCGCAGCTGTCCTACGCGTTCAACTACCTCGGACCGACCGGGAACCAGCGCGACGAGGTGACGGTCATCCGCCGCCGCACCCAGGACGTGGAGTACTGATGAGTGAGCATCGCAGCGCCGAAGGCGCGCGCGGGGTCCCTGCGAAATCGCGGAGCGATTTCGCAGGGTGCAGGTGCGGAGCGAATCAGGCGATGAGCGCTCGCGCGAAGAGCGATGGGCCGGCCTGAGATGCGGGTCATGGCCCAGATGGCGATGGTGATGAACCTCGACAAGTGCATCGGGTGCCATACCTGCTCGGTGACCTGCAAGCAGGCGTGGACCAACCGCTCCGGCGTGGAGTACGTCTGGTTCAACAACGTCGAGACCCGCCCCGGGCAGGGCTACCCGCGCACCTACGAGGACCAGACGCGGTGGCGCGGCGGATGGCGACTTAATCGACGGAGCCGGCTGACCCTGGCTGCGGGCGGGCGGCTGAAGAAGCTGGCCACGATCTTCTCCAACCCGCTGCTGCCCAAGATCGGCGACTACTACGAGCCGTGGACCTACGACTACGAGAACCTCACCACCGCACCGGCGCAGCGCAACATCCCGGTGGCCCGGCCCAAGTCGCTGCTCACCGGCCGGGACATGAAAGTGGCCTGGTCGGCGAACTGGGACGACGGCCTGGGCGGCAGCCCGGAGCTGCTCAGCGGTGACCCGATCCTGGCTCAGGTGAGCGCCAAGGTCCGCTTGGATCTCGAGCGGACGTTCCTGTTCTACCTGCCGCGCATCTGCGAGCACTGCCTGAACCCGTCCTGCGCGGCGTCCTGCACGTCCGGCGCGATCTACAAGCGGGCCGAGGACGGCATCGTGCTCGTCGACCAAGATCGCTGCCGCGGTTGGCGGATGTGTGTGACCGGCTGCCCGTACAAGAAGATCTACTTCAACCACCGCACCGGGAAGGCCGAGAAGTGCACATTTTGCTTCCCGCGCATCGAGGTCGGCATCCCGACGGTGTGCTCGGAGACCTGCGTGGGGCGGCTTCGGTATATCGGCCTTGTCCTGTACGACGCCGATCGGGTGCTCGCCGCCGCCTCGACGCCGGACGTCACCGACCTGTACGCCGCGCAGCGCAGCGCCTTCCTCGATCCGGGCGATCCGGCCGTCGAACGGGCCGCCGAGCAGGCCGGCGTGCCGCATGACTGGATCGTCGCGGCCCAACGCTCGCCAGTATGGGCGTTGATCAACCGCTACGAGGTAGCGCTGCCGCTGCATCCGGAGTACCGCACCATGCCGATGGTCTGGTACATCCCGCCGCTCTCGCCGGTCGTCGATGTCCTGAAAGACGGCGGCCACGACGCCGAGCGCGCCGAGAACCTTTTCGGCGCGATCGACGCGTTGCGCATCCCGATCGAGTACCTCGCCGAGCTCTTCAGCGCGGGCGACCCGAAACCGGTCCGTGACGTGCTGGCCCGGCTGGCGGCGATGCGCTCATACATGCGCGACCTCAACCTCGGCCAGCCGCGCCGCCCCGAGCTGGCCGACGCGGTCGGGATGACCACTGGGGAAGTCGAAGATATGTACCGGCTGTTGGCGTTGGCCAAGTACGACGAGCGCTACGTCATCCCGGCCGTACATGGCGAGCTGCACGACCAGGCCGACGAGCTGGAGGAACTGGCCTGCTCGTTGGACTACGAGGGCGGTCCGGGGATGGGCGGGTCCGGGCCGTTCGGCGAGTCGTCCGGCGGACCTCAGCCCATCGCCGTCGAGAACTATCACGCATTGCGCCAGCGGCAGACTTCCGACGAATTCGTCGACCCGGCCGACAGCTCACGCCGAGTCAACCTTCTCAACTGGGACGGCAAGGGCGCTGCCTCCGACCTCATGCCGCCGCGACGGGACGACTGATGACCGCCGAACGGGATCGGACCCGCGCACTGCAATCGGCGTCGCTGTGCCTCGACTACCCGGATCAAGCGCTGGTCAACACTGCGCCCGTGATCGCCGAGGCCGCCGCGGAGCTGCCGCCCCCGGCGGGTGCTCCACTGGCGCGGTTCGTCGCCCATCTCACCGGGACGCCGCTGTCACAGCTCACCCGTGACTACGTCGACACCTTCGACCTGCGACGACGCTGCTGTCTCTATCTGACGTACTACTCTCACGGCGACACACGTAAGCGCGGGATGGCGCTGCTGCGCTTCACCCATGCCTATCGCCGTGCGGGCCTGGAGCTGACCGGCGGCGAGCTAGCCGATCACCTGGGCATCGTGTGTGCCGTCGCCGCGCGGGCCCCGGAGACGGGCCTGGCGTTGCTGCGCGACCACCGGGCCGCGGTGGAGTTGCTGGCGGCGGCCCTGCACGACACGGCCTCACCGTACGCGGACGTCCTCGACACGATCCGCGCCGTCCTTCCCGAGCCCGCTCCGGACGATCTCGAGCGCGCGCTACAGCTGGCTGCCGAGGGCCCGCCGTCCGAAGAGGTGGGATTGGAGCCGTTCGCGCCGCCCGAGTACATGGGATCTCACCCTGCGAAAACGCTGCGCGTTTTCGCAGGGACCCCGAAGGTAGACCGATGAAGACGATTCTCTGGGTCGTCGTCCCGTACGTCGCGTTGACGCTGTTCGTGGGCGGGCACATCTGGCGGTACCGCTACGACAAGTTCGGCTGGACCACCCGTTCGAGCCAGCTCTACGAATCCCGCCTGCTCAGGCTCGGATCACCGCTGTTCCACTACGGCATCCTGCTCGTCGCGCTCGGCCACATAGGCGGACTGCTGATTCCCGAATCGGCCACCGAGGCGCTGGGCATCTCTGAATCGGCCTACCATGCGGTGGCCGTGTCGCTCGGCGCGATCTCGGGCTTCATGACGTTGGCGGGCGCGGCCATCCTCATCTACCGCCGCCGGACCACCGGCCCGGTCTTCTCCGCGACCACCCGCAACGACAAGGCCATGTACGTCCTCCTCGTGGCCACGTTGGTGGCGGGGCTGGGCACCACGGTGCTCGGCAACCTCACCGGCCATCCGCACGACTACCGGCAGACGGTGGCGCCGTACTTCCGGTCGGTGTTCTACCTGCACCCGCACGTCGACCTGATCACGAACGCGCCGTTGGGGTTCCAGATCCATGTGCTGCTGGCCTGGGTGCTGATCGCCGCGTGGCCGTTCACCCGTCTGGTGCACGTCTTCTCGGCGCCGCTGGGGTATCTCACTCGGCCCTACATCGTCTACCGAACTCGGGCGGCCGCCGGTCCGCGTCCATCGCGCCGGGGCTGGGAGCCGGTCGCTCCTCCTCGGGCCGGCCGGCGCGGTCCGTGAGTCACGGCTCCTGAAGCGAGCTCGGATCCGCCGGGACGTCGACGGCGAACGCTTGCAGCACGTCCAGCGGCACCAGCCTCAGTGCCTCCCGGTTGGTTGACGCCAGGACGACGGGAGCCGCGACGCCATCCCGATAGGCGCGCGCCCAATTCGCCGCCGTCACGCACCAGCGATCGCCCGGCTCCAGTCCGGGGAAGCGGTACTCCGGCCGAGGCGTGGAGAGGTCGTTGCCAATGCTGAGCTGGTGCTCCAGGAACTCGGCCGTGACGACGGCGCAGATGGTATGGCTCCCCACATCCTCGGGCCCGGTGTTACAGCACCCGTCGCGGAAGAAGCCGGTCAGCGGGTCGGTGCCGCACGGCTCCAGCTCATCACCCAGGACGTTGTGTTCGGTCACGTATCCAGGATGGCGGACGCGTCACCGCACGACGCACGGAGACCGTGCGGACGACTTCGGAAATGCGGTGATAAGGGCGTTGGCGATGCGCCGTGCGCGTTGTGCGTACCCGTAGGTCGTGTAGTGGATCCGGTCGGGGCCGAACCACTTCTTGCTGACCACCGATGCCCAGTCGTAGATGCGCATGGTGGGGTGCTCGGCGCAGGACCGCACGAGCGCCGCATTCCACTTCTGCATGTTCACCTCGGCGTACGGCCCGCTGGCCAGCAACGACCCGACCGTCACCCACATGACCGGTTGGGAGCCGAGCACGGACATCATCTTGGCGATGCGTTCGGCCTGGTTCTCAACGGACCCGACCGCGATGTCGGCGGCGTCGTTGGTGCCCAGGGCCAGCACCCAGCAGCCGCGGTAGCCACGGCTGACCAGGCGCCGCGCCACCGTGTAGGCGTTGGGCTGACCAGGCTCGGCCGTCTCCAGGATCGACGTGCCCCCGGAGATCTCCAGGTTCACCCGGTCCACGCCGACGCGGACGTATTGCGCCGCCAGCCGCTGCGACGGACGGGGCAGGAACGTCGCCGACACCATGCCCTCCGACGTCGAGTCGCCGAGGTGCGTCACCGCCTTACAGAAGGTGGTCGATGCGGCTTGGGCACGTGGTGTCGATGCATGGCTTCGTCGCTGGCTGGACGTCTTGTCCTGGGTGTGGATGCTGATCGGCTGCGACGCGGCTTGGGTGGTGGCCGCGCCGGCCGCGCGGGTCGGGCCGGTACCCAGACCCACGCAGGCGGTGCCGACGACCAGCAGGGCCGCGGCTGCCGCGACGACGGGTCCGGCGCGGAGGGCGCTGCCCAACTCCCACACGTTGCCCGGTTGCACCATCGTCCACAGGCGGGACAAGGCGCCGTCCATGATCGGCTTCTCGAGGTAGCGCCACGACAGCGCGGCCAGCGCGACCGTGAGGCCGATCTGGAACGCGGCGCGCCAGATCGTGATCGGTGCGCCCACCGTGCGGGTGGTTAGCGCAATGACCGGAAAGTGCCAGAGGTAGATCCCGTACGACCGGACCCCGATCCAGCGCAGCGGAGCCACACCGAGCAGGCGCGACATCGAACTGCCCGGGTGCACGGTGGCAGCCACGACCAGCGCGGTCGCCACCGAGAGGATGACCAACCCGCCCCGATACATGCCCGGCGCCGACGGAGCCGTGCTGTAGATCATCAGGACGATCTTCAGCAGGGCCAGGCCACCGACGACGTTCAGCAGCACCCGAGCACTCGAAGGGATGTCGGCACGCAGCCAGCGGCTGCGCCACACCATGGCCAGCGCTGCCCCGATCAGCAGGCCGAACGCCCGAGTGTCCGTCCCGTCGTAGACGCGCGTCGTGGCGAAGCCGGGGTGGTAGAGCTGCGCCATGAGCAGCGCGGAGACCGCCGCCAGCCCCAACGCATAGAGGGCGAGCCGCCCACGTAGCAACGAGTCATGGCCGCGCCGGGCCTCCAGCCATAGTCCGAGCATGAGCAGCCACGGCCAGATCAGGTAGAACTGCTCTTCGATGGCCAGCGACCACAGATGGCCGAGCGGTGCCGGCGGGCCGAACTGAGCGAAGTAGGAAATGTGCTGCCCGATCAGCTGCCAGTTGCTCACGTAGGCGAGCGCGGCAAAGACCCCACCGCGCAGCGAGCTCAGCCGGGACGGGTGCCACACCGTCGTCCACGCCGTAACCACGATCAGCATCGCGACCAGCGCAGGCAGCAACCGGCGGGCGCGACGCAGCCAGAACTGCCCCAGGTCCAGCCGGCCGACGGTGTCGTACCTGGTGAGCAGAAGATCGGTGATGAGGTAACCGCTCAATGTGAAGAACACGCCAACACCCAGCAGCCCGCCCGGCGCCCACGAGAGGTTCAGGTGGTAGGCGATGACCGCGAGCACGGCGATGGCGCGCAGCCCGTCCAGTCCCGGGATGTAGCGCTGTCCACGCTCGGCCGGCTCAGGCATGCGTGCTCAGCCCAGCCAGCCACGACATCGGAACCCTCCGGCGATCCTCGGACGCGCGGCAACATCGTCCCGCTCCGAGGCTTCCCGCTGAGTTCGGCGCGCCGAGATCTACCCGTGCTGACCCGCAGGGGTTATCGCAGGCGGCGCGTCAGAGTGTTCACCCGCAACACGCCGGGCACCGTGCGGGCGAGCACCGAAAACGTCTTCTGCTGTGCGGGGTCGTCGAAGGCACCGGTGATCGTGACCACGCCGTTCTCCGCCTCCACACGCCACCGGTCCGACTCACCAGCGAACTCTTCGATCAGCCGGGCCACGTCCGCGCGCACATCGGCGTCGTCGCGCACCAACGTGCGCAGCAGATCGCGACGGCTCACGATGCCGAGCAGGCGGCCGGCGTCGGTGATGGGCACGGCCCGTACGTTGTTCTCGAGCATCAGCGCGGCCAGGTCGGCCACGTCGGCACTCGCGCTCATGCAGATGGCCGGTTCCTGCATGACGTCGCCGACGAAATCGCCCGGGTCTCGCCGGTCGGGCGGCACGGGCCGCAGGTGGCTGCGCGGATCGTGCGGCATCCGGTCCCGGAGCAAATCGACCTCGCTGACGATGCCGATGACCCGGTCGTCCTCGTCGAGAACGGGCATCGACGTGATGCCGTGGTCGCGCAGCTGTGCCGCCGCCTCGGCGACCGTCGTTTCGGGTCGCACCGTGACTACCGAGCGGGTCATGACGTCGGACGCGCGCATACCCACATGCTGGACCAACTGGTAGGAGCATGACCAGGTCGAAGGTCCTGACTTGGCAACCGCGGAAGGTATGTACTGGAGAGGTGAGTCGATATGCCTGACGCCGAGCCGCCGATTCGGCTGCGCGGGCTGAGCAAGAGCTTCGGCGAACTGCGCGCCGTGGACGGCCTCGACCTCGAGGTCAATCCCGGCGAGATCTTCGGCTTTCTCGGCCCTAACGGGGCCGGCAAGTCCACGACGATCCGGATGCTGCTGGACCTGCGGCGTCCCACCTCGGGCGAGGTTCGGATCCTGGGCCAGGACCCGCGCGCGGCCGGGCCGGAGCTGCGCCGCCGGATCGGCTACATGCCGGGCGAGTTCATCATCTACGACCGGCAGAGCGTGGACGATGCCCTGACCGGGCTGGCCAGCCTGCGCGGCGGCGTCCCACGTCGCAACATCATCGATCTGGCCAATCGCCTCGACCTGAACCTGCGCCGCACCGTCCGCGAGCTGTCGAAGGGGAACCGCCAGAAGGTCGGACTAGTCCAGGCGTTCATGCACGAGCCGGAACTGCTCATCCTTGACGAACCCACCGAAGGCCTCGACCCGCTACTGCGCCGGGAGTTCGGCGAGATGCTTCAGGACGTACGGGCCAGCGGCCGCACCGTGTTCCTCTCCTCGCACGTGCTGTCCGAGGTGCAGGAGACCGCTGATCGGGTCGGCATGATCCGCGCCGGCCGCTTGATCGCCGTCGACGGCGTCGAAACCCTGCGCACGCGCGCCGTCCGTCGCGTCGAGATCCACTTCAACGAGCCGGTGTCCGCCGCACAGTTCGGTTCGGTGGCGCATCTCACCGACGTCACCGTCGCGGACTCTGTGCTGCGGGCGCATCTGACCGGTGATGCCGACGATCTGGTTAAGGCGGCGGCACGGTTCTCCGTGCACACGCTACTGGTCGAGGAACCGGACCTCGAGGACGTGTTCCTCGCTCTCTATCGGGTGGACGCCCATGCCCGCGGTTAACGCGGTCGCGCGGATGACGCTGCGCCAGAGCCGCCGTGGCGCGGTGGGCTGGCTGGCCGGGTTCACCGGGCTGACCTTGCTCTACATCTCGAGCTACAAGAGCGTGGCCCAGGCGAAGTCCGCCGCCGTCAACGACTACCCGGAGTCGCTGAAGAAGGCGCTCAACCTGCAGGACTTCACCTCGCCGGTGGGCTACCTGAACGCGACCGCCTTCGGCATTCCGCTGCTCCTGCTCACCACCGTCCTCGTCATCACGATGGCGACCAGCGCCTTGGCCGCGGACGAGGAGTCCGGCGCGATGGAGCTCATCCTGTCCTACCCGCTGAGCCGGGCCAATCTGGTGCTCGGCCGGATGGCGGCCATGGTCTCGATGCTGATCGGCGTGGCGGTGGTCCTGACGATCGTCACCCTCGCCGCCGCGCGCCCGGTCGGCCTGTCCATCGGCGTCGCCGACGTCCTGGCCGCGACGTTCACCTGGCTGCTGCTCGCCTGCTGCCTGGGCAGTCTCGCCCTGCTGGCCAGCGCCGCCTTCGGCCGCCGATCCACCACGACCGCCGTCGCGGGGGGAGCCGCGGTCGTCGCCTACTTGGCCGCCAGCTTTCTCCCACTGGTCGACGGGCTCGGCTGGCTCCGGCTGCTGTCACCGTACAACTGGTTCATCGCCGGCAACCCGCTCGGCAAGCGGCTCAACCTCGGATACGTCGCACTGCTCCTCGGCACCTCGCTCGTGGCGACCTACCTGGCGGAGCTGGTGCTCGACCGGCGAGACATCAACACCTAGGTGGTCGACGCCTCGGACAACGCCGTGCGGCTCTCGGCCGCGATCTGGAGATCCTCGCGTGCCGCGATGACGAATACCCGGGCCGGGCTGCCGCGCGCGGTGACCTCGGCGTCAGGACTCGCCGCGGAGTTCGCGGCCGCGTCCAACCCGATGCCCAGAAAGTCCAGGGCCTCGACCGCCGCGGCACGGATCTCGTCGGCACGTTCACCAACCCCACCGGTGAACACGAGCACGTCGACGCCGCGGGCCGCCGTCGCCATCGCCGCGATCGAGGCGGCGAGGCGGTGCACGTATACGTCGATGGCCAGACGGGCCGTATCGTCGCCGGCCGCCGCCCTGACGAGAACCGTGCGGATGTCGGCATCGCCAGCCAGACCGAGCAGCCCGGACTCTTGTTCCAGCGCCGTCGCGACCTGATTCGGACGGAGCTTTGCGTGCTCCTCCAGCCAGAGCACCAGGCCCGGGTCGACGGTGCCCGAGCGGGTGGCCATCACCAGGCCCTCCAGCGGGGTGAAGCCCATCGTCGTGTCGACGCTCCGCCCGTCGGCCAGTGCGGTCACCGACGCGCCTGCGCCGAGGTGGCAGACCACCAGCCGCCGCGCACCTGGGACGAGCTCGGCGACGCGACGCGCGCAGTAGGCCACGGACAGTCCGTGGAAGCCGTACCGCTGCAGCGGCCACCGCTCTCGCCACTGCACGGGGAGCGCGTACGTTGCGGCCGCCGCCGGGATCGTGTGGTGAAAGGCGGTGTCGAAGCAGGCCACCGCCGGTACGTCGGGGAACACCGCGGTGACCTCGTCGAGCGCGGCCAGCGACTTCGGCTGGTGTAATGGGGCCAGGTCGGCCAGATCGGCGATCTCCCGCCGGACATCGGCGTCGATGACCGCCGGGCCGGTGAACCGCACCCCGCCGTGCACGACCCGGTGCCCGACCGCCCGCGGTTCTGGCCAGCCCTCGATGGCGGCAGCCAGCTCGGACCGGTCGCTGCCGAGGTCGGCGGTGCGCAGCACCGCGTCGTCGTCCCCGAGCAACCGCAGTTTGAGACTCGACGAGCCGGCGTTGACGACCAGGATGCGGGTCAACCGGAACCGGGCCAGGTCCAGCCGGCGATCGCCGGGTCGTCCTCCCCGTGCGCCCGCGTGTAAGCGCGGGCGGCCAGCCGGGCGTCGGCCATCTGCTGGCGCAGGGTGGCCGCGTGCGAGCCCAGCTCGGGCACCCGTTCGATGACGTCCATCACTAGGTGAAACCGATCGAGGTCGTTGCGCATCACCATGTCGAACGGTGTCGTCGTGGTGCCCTCCTCCTTGTAGCCGCGGACGTGGATGTTCTCGTGATTGGCCCGGCGGTAGGTGAGACGGTGGATCAGCGTCGGGTAGCCGTGGTAGGCGAAGATCACCGGCCGGTCGCTGGTGAAGATGGCGTCGAAGTCGGCGTCGGTCAGGCCGTGCGGGTGCTCCGAGGCCGGCTCCAGCCGCATCAGGTCGACCACGTTCACGACGCGCACCCGCAACTCGGGCAGATGCTCGCGCAGCAGCGCCGCCGCGGCCAGGGTCTCCAACGTGGGCGTGTCTCCGGCGCAGGCCAGGACGACGTCGGGATCGTCGCCGTCGTGCGAGGCCCACGGCCAGATTCCCAGCCCCCGAGTGCAGTGCGCGCGGGCCTCCTCGAGGCCGAGGTAGGTCAGCGCCGGCTGCTTGCCGGCGACGACGACGTTGATGTAGTGCCGGCTGCGCAGGCAGTGCTCGGCCACGCTCAGCAGCGTGTTCGAGTCCGGCGGCAGGTAGACGCGGACGATCTCCGCCTTCTTGTTGACGACGTGGTCGATGAAGCCCGGGTCTTGATGCGAGAAGCCGTTGTGATCCTGCCGCCAGACATGCGAGGAGAGCAGGTAGTTCAACGACGCGATCGGCCGCCGCCACGGAATCTCCCGGGTCGTCTTCAGCCACTTCGCGTGTTGGTTGACCATCGCGTCGACGATGTGGATGAACGCCTCGTAGCAGTTGAACAGCCCGTGCCGTCCGGTGAGCAGGTAGCCCTCCAGCCAGCCTTGGCACAGGTGTTCGGAGAGCACCTCCATGACCCGACCGTCGGGGGCCAGATGGTCGTCTCCGGGCACCGTCTGGATCTGCCACGCTCGGTTGGTCACCTCGAACACATCGGACAGCCGGTTGGACGCCGTCTCGTCCGGCCCGAACAGCCGGAAGGTGCGCGGGTTGGCCGTGATCACGTCGCGCAGGTAGCCGCCGAGCACGCGGGTCGCCTCGCTGGTCTCTCGCGCCGGCGCCTCGACCTGGACGGCGTGATCGGCGATATCGGGCAGCATGAGGTCGCGCAGGAGCACGCCGCCGTTGGCGTGTGGCGTGGCGCTCATCCGCAGCTCACCTGTCGGTGCCCACGAGCGGATGTCGGGGGCCAGCCGCCCGGACGCGTCGAAGAGCTCCTCAGGCCGGTAGCTCCTCAGCCACTCCTCGAGGAGGCGCAGGTGCTCGGGGTCGTGATGCGGATCGGACAGCGGCACCTGATGGGAGCGGAACGTGCCCTCCACGGGCAGGCCGTCGACGACCTTCGGCCCGGTCCAGCCTTTCGGGGTGCGCAGCACGATCATCGGCCACACCGGCCGCCCGGTACGGCCATCGTTCCGGGCGGCGCGCTGGATCTCGCTGATGCTGTCGAGCGCGTCGTCCAATGCCGCGGCCAGCTGCCGGTGCACGTCCGCCGGATCGTCCCCGGTGACGACGATCGGCCGGTACCCGTGCCCGCGCATGAGTTGCGCCAGCTCTGCCTCGGGGATGCGTGCCAGCACCGTCGGATTCGCGATCTTGTAGCCGTTCAGGTGCAGGACCGGCAGCACCGCGCCGTCGTGTACCGGGTCCAGGAATGCGGTGGACTGCCACGACGCCGCCAGAGGACCGGTTTCAGCCTCGCCGTCACCGACCACGCAGCAAACCAGCAGGTCGGGGTTGTCAAAGACTGCGCCGAAGGCATGCACGAGGGCATACCCGAGCTCGCCGCCCTCGTGGATCGACCCCGGGGTTTCCGGCGCCACGTGGCTGGGGACGCCACCGGGAAAGGAGAACTGCCGGAACAGCGCCCGCAGCCCAGCGGTGTCGTCCCCGATCGTCGAATACGTCTCGCCGTACGTACCCTCCAGATAGGAGTTGGCCACCAGCGCCGGACCGCCGTGCCCGGGGCCGGTGATGAACAGCGCCGACTGGTCACGTGCCTTGATCACCCGGGCCATATGGGCGTAGACCATGTTGAGGCCCGGCGTCGTCCCCCAGTGCCCCAGCACACGCGGCTTGACATGCTCACCACGTAACGGCTGACGCAGCAGCGGGTTGTCCATGAGATAGATCTGGCCCACAGACAGGTAGTTCGCCGCCCGCCAGTACCGGTCGACCTCGGCCAGTTCGGCGTCGGTCAGCGATGCCGTCTCAAGCGCTTCTTCCGGCGTCCTCACACCGGCCATCGAAGCACAGCGCTGTCTGAGGGCCGGTGGGTCGAAGGTCCCGGTCGGCTCGGGCCGTAGGTCGGTATCGAGGGACCTTCTTCGATGACACGGTGGTATCGGAGGTGTATCACCATGACTGCGCCGTATCCGAACATCCGCATCAGCGACTACGCCGGGGACTTGCTGCGGTGCATGGTCAGGCGGGACGGTCCGCAGGCCTTGGTGATGACCGGAGCGGCGGCAGCGCCCTCGATTGTGCACGTCCGCCCGCTGGCCGGGTTCCGTCCAGGGCCCGGCGACGTTCTCATCGCCCAGCTGGCGTCGTGCCTGGTCTATGCCGACGAGGACTCGATCTGCTCCTGCCCGCACGAGCAGATCGTCCTGTCCCCCGCTCGCCTTGACGGACCACGGCTGGTGTCACTGGTCACCCGTCCGGAGAGCGAGGCCGAGCGGCAGCAGCGTCTCTTCAACTGCCATGTGCCGATGGGTCACGCCGGGGCCACGGCACTGGGGGCATGGCCGATCGCGTCCTGATTCCGCCGCCTGGAACTCTGGGACTGTAACGGACACCCAGTCCCCGCTGGTCGGGGACGCCGTCAACGGCGATATCTGACTGAAGGTATCGGTTCCGCACCGACACCGACTGACGCTTGCCGGCTGGCCTCGACGGCGAGCAGCTCACCGTATTCCGCCGCGTAGAAGTCACTGACCCGTGCGGCGCTGAACTGGCGGGCGTACCCGATGGCTGCCCTCGTGTCCACGGGCGACCTGCCGGCTAGGGCATCGTCGATGGCTGCGCACAAGGCAGCCGGGTTGTCCGGAGAGACGGTGATCCCGCGGCCGTGCGCCAGCGTGGTCACCAGCCCGTCAACGCGAGTGCCGACGACCGGCACGCCGAGACCGAGGGCGAGGACGGCGCTCTGCGACCAGGCCTCTTCGCGCGAGGGGACGACGTGCACGGAACTGCCGGCGATATAGGTCCCAGGATTGCCTACCCACCCGGTAAGGAGCACCCGGTCGGATAGTGACCGTTCCTTGATGCGTGCGGTGAGGAGCGGTCGCAGGGGACCATCACCGAGGAGATAGGCGAAGAGGTCGCCGCGATTCAGCAGTGATATCGCCTCAACGAGGACGTCCGGGCCTTTGTCCCAGGAGAGGCGGCCCGCGAATGTGAGCCGTGGACTCCCGAGCCCGAGCCGCGGCCTGGATCTGAGCCCCTCGATCGGTGAGCGTCCCTGCTTGAGGACATCTGGTCGCACTCCGGCGGCACGAGCAAAGCGGCTGGCCGCGGGACCCATGGCGTAAAACCGATCAATCCGCGTGGCCACCGGCCGAAGCGAGCTGACCTTGCGCCGTGCCCAGTTCACCTCGTTGTGCTCGGTCGCGACGAAGGGCGTGCCCGGATCGATCACCTGTCCGACCGCCCACCAGGCGCCGACCATATGTGCGTGGACGAGGTGTGCCTCTGCGAGCTTGTCGGTGAGCCAGTGCGCAAACCGGCGCGAGCGCTGCCATTGCAGATTGTCGGTCGGGTGAAGGGTGGAGCTCACCCGAAACACGCCAGCGTCGAGGCCGTAGCGACGCGCCAGATCCATGCCGGCGGGCGTTGCGTCACCCGCAAGCAACTTGGTGTGCACCCCGTGCCGCCGCTGCAGTTCGCGAGACAAGCGCAGCAGCGCCAGTTGCGCACCGCCCGGCTCGAGCTTGCCCACCACACGCGCCACACGAATCACAGCCGACATGATCACACGGTCGGCTCCCAGTCAGTTCACGTCGTTGTGGATGACCTCGTAGGTGGGGTTGTCGCCGTGCTGCTGGGTGTAGAACCACCGCCACCGGTCGTTGATGAATAGCCGCGGGGCCTTCGCCCCGAGGATTCCCGAGGTGCTGGGGTCTCCGTCTGACACATGCAGGCCGGTGATCTCGTTGTCGCCGTCGTTCTTGCCGAAGCCGGCGTTTGCGGCGTCCAGGGTCGCCGACGCGTCGCGGCCTTCGGCGAGCCAGCGCACCGGCTGGTTCGCCGGGTTGGCGTAGTCGACGTTGACATTCCACGCGAACGCCGAGTCCAGTGCGTTGCGTTGTCCGTGCAGGGTGTCCCCTGCGTCCTCTACGAACGACACGGTGTCGGCGGACAGGAACGCGACGTTGTCCAGGCCGGTGTGGGCGGTATTGCCCTTGTAGAACACGTTCAGCGTCCCGTTGTTGGCGCTCGGCGAGTGCTGCGTGAGTTTCAGGATGTCGCCCCAGCCGCCGGCGGTGTCGTTCTCCGGGCTGGTGGCGTTGGTGTCGCCGGTCTCGTCGAAGTAGAACTCGGTGAAGCCACTCCCTGGCCGGAACTGACCGTTCTCCGGACGTTTGAGCGCGGTGGCGCCCGCGGCCTTGGCCAGCAGGTTGGCGTTGAACGGGCTGGTGCCGTCGGTGGCCGTGTTGTGGATGGTGATCCACTTGGTGTGCAAGGTCGCGGCGTAGGAATGCAGTAGAACTTGGTCGGCATTGTTCAGCGCGGCTTGGCTATCGAAGGTGATCGGGTCGCCTGCGGTGTTGAGCACCTGCAGAGCCTGCAGCTTGCCGTGGTGCAGATCGCCCGGCGTCGCGGGTACATAGCGGTACAGAAAGCTGTTCGGCCGCTTGGCGGTGGTCGCGGCGCCGGTGCCATCG
>DATAEG010000028.1:0-2332 GCA_036258135.1 Jatrophihabitantaceae bacterium
CACTACCGGCTGCGCTACGACACCCTCGACACCTCGGCAAGATGAGCTTTCGCCGCGCCGGCCGCATGCACCACCTCGGCATCGGCGCCGCCCACGCCAGCAAACGCGTCCTCGCCATCGCCGACGACACCACCGTCACCGTCATCGAACTCAACACTGGCGAAATCCTGTCCACCAACACCATCGACCCGAACAAGACCTACTGGCGCAACACGCAAAGAGCCCCAGGCCGATGGCCCGAGACCCCCTGAACGAGACACATGTCGCGACTCATCCGAGACACATGACGCGACTCACGACAGGGTGGAGCTGAGGGGACTCGAACCCCTGACCCCGTCGTTGCGAACGACGTGCGCTACCAGCTGCGCCACAGCCCCAGATACCGCCGCGGCGGCCGCGACGATCGACCACCAAGGCTAGCAAATCAGAGGGGCTCGAGCCGGGCTCGAAGTCAGCCGGCGCGACGGACCGGGACGTCCTCATCGGCCTCGTTGTAGAGGCCGGTCAGGTCGACGGTGTCGAGCTGCATGAGCTCCACGTCCTCGTCGTCGATGTGTACCACGGTCTCGGGCCGCAGCGGGCGCACGGGGTCGGCGGTCGCGTCATAGCTGCGGGACGGACGCACCGCAGCGCGCGTGCGAACGGTCTCGCGCCGCTCCTGGTCCCGGATCGCCAGAGCACGCAGCAAATACACGTAGGCGCACAGCGCGAGCGCTAACAAGCCCGCCACGGACCACCAAAGCATGCCGCCGCGAATGACGGCCAGGCCCGAGAACGCCACCGTGCCGAGCATGAGTACGACGAGGGCGCGGCGGCGGCGGACCAGCATCCGACGCCGAGCTTCGGACATTTGGCGGTCCGACGCGTACCTCAGCGACTCCCTCGCAACGGGGACAGGACGGCGGGTGGTGACCGACGGCGTCCGGGTGGGCACCGACACGCTGGCCGCGGGTGCGCTGGCCCGGGCGAGGACCTTCGGCGCGTCGTCCGGGTCAGGCAAGCCGCTGCGCCGGGAAGCCAGCGCGCGCATGGCCGAGCGGAAGCTGCGCACCGAACGCTCCCCGGCACGCTGTTCTTTGCGGCGCATGACCATAGGGACGACGACGATGAGCCAGAGGACCGCGAGCACGGCAACCGTGAAGACCGGCGACGTCATCGCCCCTCCCGTCCCATACGTCACATGGAGTGACTCACGGTATCCAGCGCACCGTGCGGATCAGGGCATGCGGCGCGGCGTGTCGTCCGCGGGGCCGATGACCGGCGCGAGCGCGACGCCCGACGCCACCGCGACCAGAACGAGGCCGCCGACGAACAACCAGGTGCCGCGGTTGGCGAAGTCGGCAGCCGCGGCCAGGAGGCCGCCGGCTGGGAGCGCCACGGCGGCGGCGGGCAGCGCCCAACCCCGCAGCGTCGCCGAACCCGGCCAGTGCGCGGCGAGCACGAACGCGGTGGTTAGCGCAGCGAGCCCGGCCACCAGGCCGGACGACGGCTCAGTCGTCACGCTCGCTGGTCCGATCACGACGCACACGACCACGAGGCCGCTCACCCAGACCCAGCGGGTGGCGGCGGCCAGAACGGCCAGGCCGATGCCGGCCAGGGCGAGATTGAGCCGTAGCCAGGGCGTCGCCGACAGCGCACCGACGACGGCCGCGGCACTGCCCAACACGGCGGCGGCCACCGCGGCCGGCCACTTCGGCGGTGCCGGGAAGAGCCGGTCGCGGATCCAGTGCCAGACTGCGGCGGCGGCGCTCATCGCCGTGCTCGCGCCGCTTGCGGAGTGGCGGGCGCAATGGGTCGCGGCGCCATCGTCTTGAGCAAGCCGGCCAGCGCGATGCCAGGCGGCCACCGCAGGACGACGATCCCGCGCTGGCCGAGCTCATGGCGGGTGGCTTCGCGTTCCAGCTCCCACAGCCGGACGGCGCGGCGGTGCAGCGCCGATCCCCGAACGTCGGGGCCGCGATCGAGCGGATCTATCACGACGGTCGGGTGTCCGCGACGGCGCAGGCTGCCGATCAAGGCGATCGAGTCCTCCCCCAGGAGCGGCGAGAGGACGATCACCAGCGCACCGGGCGTCAGGACCGAGCGTGGCAGCAGGTCGAGGCGCGGCTTGACGAATCCCGGCAGCCGCCGGGCGTCCATGATCGTGTCGACCACCCGGATCAGGTGCCGTCGCCCGGAGCCCAGCCGCTGGCAGAACAGATCGGGGGACGAGATGGCCAGCGCGACCCGGTCACCGACGGCGAGGTGTTCCCGGGCCAGGGTCACCGCGGCCCGTGCCGAGCGGTCGAAAACCGCGGCCGCCACGTCGCGGCTGCCCTCCGCGTTGTCGATG
>DATAEG010000029.1:0-1851 GCA_036258135.1 Jatrophihabitantaceae bacterium
CGTTGCAGCAGCTCGCGCGCGTACAGCCCGGGACCGCACGCCGCGTCGAGGACGGTCCGCCCCGAGACGTCCCCCGCGAGCGCCAACACCGCGGGCCGGTCGTAGAGCGCGTTGTAGGGGGCAGCGGCGGCATGGTCGGCGTACTCCGCGGCGAACCGCTCGTACATCGGGTCGCTGGGCACGGGCCGATCCTGCCGGCGACGCCGGATCCCGGCACCCCTGTGCGCCGATCGTGCGGACGGTGCCAGAAAGTCCAGGCGTGTCCGTCAACTCCAGGCGATAGTGGTGACGACGCCAACCCGAAAGAGTCCGGCGGACCGATCGTTGGTCTGGTCAATTGCCGGTGAGGACGTCGTCTGCGACTTTCCCAGGAGCTGCGGCAGTTGGTCGCGCCGCGAGATCCGTCCCGCGCTGCGCTGCGGCCCCGCTCGGCAACGGACCCGCCGACCCGCCGGCGAGGGCGACCGCCCGCGGTTGTTCGCTGGGTGCGGCACAGGCTCCCACCATGGGTGAGGTTTTCCCAACCCATTAAAGACGTATCGGTAATAGGGTGAACCAGGATCATAGAGAAAGACCGCAGTGAGCGAGGAAGGCGAAGCACAGGTCGTAGCTGCTACCGACGCGCTCGAGGCCGGCCCGTGCGGCGACGTGTGCCTCGTCGATGGTGTCCGGGCACAGGTTGGCGAGCTCGACCGTCTTGACGTTGCCCCAGACCATCTCGATGGGGTTGAGGTCGTGGGCGTAGCCGGGCAGCTGCTCGACGACCAGCCGGTGCCGCTGGGTGGCGATCCAGGCCTTCATCTGCCGGGACTTGTGGGAGGGCAGGCCGTCCCAGATGAGCGTGACCTTCTCGCCGCCAAAGTGGGCGTGCAGGTCGGTGAGGAACTCGACGAGCGACTCGGTGTTGTAGGCGCCCTCCTTGACCTGGAACAGCAGCGCGGCCCCGCTGCCGTCCGGCCGGTAGGCCAGCGCACCGGACATCGACAGCCGGGTCCAGCTGAACCGGTGCCGCAGCACCGGGGTCTGGCCCTTCGGCGCCCAGGTGCCCCTCACCGGGGGGAGGAGGGAGAATCCGCTCTCGTCCTGGAAGACGATCCAGGCCGCCCGCCGCCGCGCGCTTTTTTTATCCGTGGCCAGTCCTCCTTGACCCAGGTGGCGATCGCCTCGTCGTCACGCTCGACGGCCCGTCGGGCCGGGCGCTGCCGGCTCCACCCCAGCCGCTCCCGCAGGATGGTCCAGGTCTGGGTCTGCGAGTGCCGGATCCCGGTCACCGCCTCGATCACGTCGGCGACCCGGGCCAGCGTCCACATCTCGGTCGGGAAGCCGTTCGCCCGCGGGCCCTTCGCCAGCGTGGCCTCCACCTCGGCCAACTGCGCGTCGGTCAGCCGGCGCGCCCGCCCGGCCCGGCCGGCCCCGACCAACGCGGCCCGGCCGCCCTGCTGCCACGCCCGGTACCACCGCGACGCCGTCTGCGCCGAGACCCCCAGCTTGGTCACGACGTCGACCTGACGCTTGCCCCGGCGGAACATGTCCGCCGCCTGCATCCGACGTGCCTTCAGCGCCTCGAAGTCACGGCGGGCGCGAATACCGCTGGCGCCACCGGTCCGCTTCCTACTGGTCTCGGACCGGGAAGCCGCTGGCACGTCACCATCGTCGCACCCGGACACCCGGAATCAGTGGAGCGACTCACCCTATTACCGAAAGGGGTTTAAGATCGGCCTTGAGCCGGGCGGCGCTGTTCACGACCCCGCCGATGTGCGGGTCGCTGTTTCGTTGCTGTACGCCGTACTGCCCGCACTCGATGAGCTCCTGCTCACCGGTCAGCTCTCGTCCCTGCAGGATGCGCCGGAT
>DATAEG010000030.1:0-19537 GCA_036258135.1 Jatrophihabitantaceae bacterium
CTTCGCCTGCTAGCATCAGTCGAAATGAAAACCGTTTTCATTACGGTTTCGGATCGATGGGAGGCGACCGGTGGGCGCGCGCGGCCTGGCCTGGCTGGCAGTGGCGTCGGTTCTCGTCGTGCCGACCGTGACGGCCTGCCAAAGCTCGGCGGGCACCGGTGCCAAGGACGCGGTGTCGGTCGTCGCCTCGACCGACGTCTGGGCTGACGTGGCGGCGCAGGTCGCGGGCGACCAGGTCGGCCACGCCGTGAAGATTACGTCGATCATCAACGATCCGGTCCAAGATCCGCACTCCTACGAAGCCAACGCCCGGGACCGGATCGCCCTGGACAGGGCCGACGTCGTGATCGAGAACGGCGGCGGCTATGACGACTTCGTGGGCAAGCTGCTCGGCGACTCCGCGACGCGCACCACGATCGATGCGGTGACCGTGGCCGGCAGCCGTGCCAAGGTCGACGGGCAGCCGAACGAGCACGTCTGGTACGACTTCCCGACGGTGGCTGCCGTCGCCGGCAGGATCGCCGACGCTCTCAAGACCAAAGACCCGGCCCAAGCCGCCATCTACCAGCGCAATCTGAAGTCGTTTCTCGACCCACTGGCCGGCTTGGAGAAACGGGAAGCTCGGCTGGCCAAGAGCCACGCAGGCCTCGGAGTCGCCATCACCGAGCCGGTGCCCCTGTATCTCCTGCGCGCCTGCGGGCTGGTAAATCGCACTCCAGCGCAGTTCAGCGAGGCGGTCGAGGAGGGGGCGGACGTCGCGCCGCGCGTCCTGCAACAGACGCTGGCGCTCTTCTCCACGCACCAGGTCCAGGCGCTCGTCTACAACGAACAGACCGTGGACGTGGCCACCGTCCGGGTGTCCCGCGCCGCCAAAATGGCCGGCATCCCCGTCGTCGGCATGACCGAGACGCTGCCCCGTGGACAGTCGTACCTGAGTTGGATGAGTGCCAGCCTCACCGCGCTGGAGAACGTGCTGGGCCGTTCGTCGTCCGGCTAGTGTCGAGCGGATGACCAGCCTCGAAGCCCGGTTCGGCAGCGCGAAGCACCCCGAACGGCCGTCGGCACGGCCGCGCACGGCGGGTTTGGACGACGCCACCGTGGCGGCGCTGGGCAAGCTCTCTGAGGCGTTGGAGGTCGTGGAGAACGCCCGTGGTCACCTGTACGAGTTCCACCGGATGTCCGGCATGGCCGACCTCACTCTCCAGGAGGCGACCAAAGACCTACGCGCCGCCGGGCACGCGGACCTCGCCGACGAGGTCGAACTCGTCTTGGTCGGACGCGACGTCGTACCGGGCCACTGGACGTTCGAGCTGGTCGAGGCGTACGACGCGCAGTACTGGACGGTGTTTCGGGCCGTCGAACAGGAGGCGCGGAATCGGTTCGCCGGCCTCGTGCCGCACGTCTACGAAGCGGAGATGAAACGCGACGAGCAGCAGGACCTGGCCTGACGCTCAGCGCCAGGGCTTGCGCTCAGCGCCAAGGTTTGAAGCTGGTGTGGGCGAGCAGCTCGGTGTGGCTGTTGGCCGCCTCTCGCGCCATCTCCGGGAGAAAGCCGATCAACTCAGCGAAGATGCGCGTCAGCGGGACCGGGTGAACTGTCACCGACTCGTAGCCCGGCGCCATCTTCTGCAACAGGCGAGCGGCGTGGCCGTTGTCGAACGCGACCTCGCCGTCAGGCGTGGTGGCGACGACGCCGCGCTCGTCCTCGCGCCAACCGGTGACGTTGGACTTGCCGGCGATGCTGTCGTAGACGGTCAGGCCGGCGGTGCTGGCGGTCACGCTGGCGTGCCGGTCGGTAAGCACGTTGACCGGGCCGAGCGAGGTGACGAAGCCGCGGATCAGACCGAGCCGCTCGCCGCCGAGCAGCCCCAGGCCGTTCTCGCCCAGCCGACGGCAGAGGTCCGCGGCCTCGCTGGCCTGTCGGGCGACCCGCATGACCGAGTGCGGCGAGAAATGCGCCTCGGCCAGCCGCAGACCATGCAGCGCGGAGACGTCGCAGTGCCGGTCGGCCCAGTCGATGAACGCCCGGACGGTGGCTACGTCGCCGATCAGCCGCTCGGCAACGTAGCTGCTCCGCCACGCGCGCAGCCGCTCGCGATCGGCCGGGGTCGCGTCGGCACTGAAGTGCCAGTCCACCACAGTCCCGTCATGGCGGCGTTCGGGCTCGAGCAGCGACGCCAGCTGCGGCGGGGCCTGCTGCGGAACGGGCCTGGTGAACACGAAGAGTCGCACCACCGCCGTGCCGCCGTCGGCCAGCACCCCCGGCGACGTCTCGGTGGTGCTCACCAATCCGGGTTGCATACGCCCCTCCGACTTGCCGTTAACGCTTCCGAGATCCGTCCTACTCCGCCGAACTCGACCTCGGCAACATTGCCGTTCACTTTCCCAGCAGATCCTTCACTACCGCGGTATTGACGCGAAGACCGGGCCAGATATTTCTTCCTCTCGTCTCTACAATTCGCGCGCCTGTCCTGTGGACAGATATTCGTACGTGCAGCCGTAGAGGGCGGTCAACCGACTCACGTTCGCCTCGACGAACGAACGCCCGGTGTCGTTGAGCAGCGCGTCGTGGATCTGGTGTATGCGCGGCGCCCGGACCGCAACCGCGAAATCGATGACCTCGCTGATCTTCGACCACGGCGCGTGCAATGGGAGCAGGAGGGTCTCGACCGGCGCGGGCGGCACCGTGAACGAGTCGCCCGGGTGCAGGAGCGAGCCGTTGACGAGATAGGCGATGTTAGGGACAACCGGGACGAGCGGATGGATCACCGCGTGCTGGCCGCCGAACGTCCGCACGTCGAAACCGGCGACCCGGAGATCTTGCTGAGGCTCGACGACGTTGAACCGATCTGCCAGGTCGTCGAACTTCGCGGCCACCGAGGCCGGCGCCCAGAAGGTCAGCCCGGAATCCGTGACCGCCGCGGTTCGGATCGCCGCCTCGTCGACGTGGTCGGGGTGCTCGTGGGTGATGAGCACGGCGGTCGCGCCGCGTAGCGCCGTCTCGGTGTCAGCGAAGATCCCCGGATCGATAACCAGGGCACGGTCGCCGTCGTCCAGCCGCACGCAGGAATGGGCGAACTTGGTGAGCTTCATGCGGCCAAGTCTCGTGCACCGGTCTGTGGTCCCTCGGGATACCCGCCGCCGCGGTCCTTAGCATCTCAATCGTGACCAACGATCCGAGCCCGGAACCGGAGAATCTGCGCTTCCCGGCCGAGCCCGCCGACGCATCCAGTACCTGCCTGACGCTGACGCCGACGGCCGACGGCCTGCCGCTCGTGCGTTGGCTTGGGACCGCCGCGGAGGCCGGCGAGGGCCTGCCGGCCAGGACGGCACTGCTGATCGAGCACTCGACCAACCGCTTCACCCGCCCCGGCCTGCGCGGGCACCGGATCGTCGCCGACTCGGATGGGCTGCGGACTGGACGCGACTGGTCCACAGCCTTCCGCACCACGAGCATCGAATCCGAACCTACGTTCCTGTGCATCGATGCCGAGGATTCGAACGCCGGCTTGCGGCTGCGTACCGAGATCGAGGCGCTGCCCGGCGGTGCGCTGCGCGCTCGTCACGTCCTCCTCAACGTCGGTGACAGCCGCTACGTCGTCGACGGCCTCGAGGTCACCTTCCCGCTCCCCGACGCCGACACCGAGCTGCTCGACTTCAGCGGGCGGCACGAGCGGGAGCGGACTCCGCAGCGGCGTCCGCTCACCGACGGACTGTGGCTGCGGGAGTCGCGGCGTGGCAAGCCCGGCCATGACGCCGCGAGCGTGGTGCTGGCCGGGACGCCAGGCTTCACGTTCAGCACCGGCCACGTCATCGGCGTCAGCCTGGCCTGGAGCGGCAATTCGGTGCTGCGGGTGGAACGCGACGGAGCGACCGCCGCGACCATCGGCGGCGGCGAGCTGTTGCTGCCGGGCGAGATCGTGCTCGCCACCGGCGACTCCTACGCCAGCCCGTGGCTCGTCGTCGTGGCGGCGACCGACGGCCTGGACGGAGCCGCGGCCGCGCTGCACGCCTACGAGCGGTCGCTCCGCACGCATCCAGCCGAGCAGCCGGTGACGCTGAACGTCTGGGAGGCCGTGTACTTCGACCACGACGCGGCCCGGCTGACCGAGTTGGCCGAGCTGGCTGCCCGCGTCGGCGTCGAGCGCTTCGTCCTGGATGACGGCTGGTTCCACGCTCGGCGCACCGACACAGCGGGGCTCGGGGACTGGTGGGTCGACACGTCGGTGTGGCCGGAGGGGCTGCGGCCGCTGGCGGACCGGGTTCACGCGCTGGGCATGCAATTCGGACTGTGGTTCGAGCCGGAGATGGTCAACCCAGACTCCGACCTGTACCGCGAGCACCCGGGTTGGATCCTCTCGGCATCCGGCCGGGTACCGCGGCTGCAACGAGACCAGCTCGTCCTCGACCTGTCCAATAACAAGGTCTTCGGCTATCTCCTGGAACACATCAGTGCCGTCCTCGAGGCGGCCCAGGTTGACGCCGTGAAGTGGGACCACAACCGCGACCTCTTGGACGCGGGGAGCTCGACGCACGCGGGCGCGCCCGCCGTCCACGAGCAGACGCTGGCTTATTACGCGCTCCTTGACGAGCTGCGTTCTCGCCACCAGAACATCGAGTGGGAGTCGTGCGCCGGCGGTGGCGGTCGGATCGACCTGGGCGTCCTGGAGCACGTCGAGCGGGTGTGGACCTCCGACATGACCGACGCGCTGTCCCGGCAGCAGATCCAGCATTGGACCGCACAGCTCGTCGCGCCCGAGTATCTCGGCGCGCACGTCTCCGCCCCGGTGTCCCATCAGACCGGGCGGCGGCTGTCGCTGGACTTCCGCGCCGCGACCGCCATGTTCGGCGCCTTCGGCATCGAATGGGATCTGACCCGCGCCTCGGACGCGGATCTCGAGGCGCTCGCCGACTGGGTTGCGCGTTACAAGACGTTCCGCCCGATGCTGCACTCCGACCGGATGGTGCGCATCGACTCGAGCGACCCCGCGGTCCTGATGCACGGGGTTGTGGCCGGCGACGGGACGGCCGCCTTGCTCGCGCACGTGCAGATGGACGAATCGGCGCACAACCGGGGCGTCGCCATGCGGGTGCCGGGGCTGCGTCCGGCCGCGCAGTTCGACCTCCGTTGGGAGGGCCCGATCGACTCGCGTCCCATGTCGGTGGCCCAGCCGGTGGACCCGTACGGCCCGACCGGCGGCGCCCTCGTCAGCGGGCGTGCGCTGGCCAGCGGGGGCGTGTGGATCCCGCGCCGTATGCCCGAGACGATTCTGCTGATCAACATCACCCACGCAGCGCGTTGACGTCCCTTCCTTGTACGGTCGGCGATCCGTTTCGGTGCTGTGACAGTCAGCTCGCGTCTGTCTGAGCACCGAAACGGCGGGTCAGCCCACGGCGGTGATGCCCCAGTGCGCCTCCCATCGCGCGCCCGTATCGAGCACGACGAGGTCGAGGCCGGAATTGAAGGCATCCGGCGGACAGCTCATCGGTTCGACGGCCACCGCCGGGCCGTCGACGAGGACGTCGAGGGTGAAGACCTGGAGGGCCTTGATGGCGTCGTCCCACCACAGGTCAGCGCCGTGGTCGCCGGCCCGGATCTCGGCGATACCGACACTCCCGCTCGGCAAGAGGTCGATGTAGCAGTCGTCGAGGCGCAGGTCGCCGAGCGGGGTCAGCTCGCGCAGGTCGAAAGACGTCCCGTCGACCGGCTGCTGCCCGGTGGGCAGGCTCCGATCGTCGTGGGTCAGGTAGGTCATCGCCGGGATGCGGAGATGCACGTCGGACAAAGGGGTATCCCCGAGCGCGAAGTAGGGATGCGCGCCGTAGCCGAACGGCGCGGCCTGGTCGCCGTGATTGGTCGCGGTGGCGGTGACGATCAAGCCGCGGCCGGCGTCGAGGCGGTATTCGACCTCGCAGCTCACCTCGAACGGCCAGCCGCTCTGCGGCACGATGTCGACACCGAGCACCACGCGGTCAGCATCGTGCTCGACACCCGTCCAGCGCGTCCAGCGGGCCAGCCCGTGTATCGCATTGTGGGCCTTCGGCTCGGTGAGCGGCAGCTCGTAGTCGACGCCAGCGAACGAGTACTTGCCGTCCCGGATGCGATTGGGCCACGGGACGAGCGAGCTGCCGGCGCACTTGGGTGTGACCTGGTCGGCCGGGTAGTTCCCGCCCACGGCACGATCGCCGATCCACAGCTTGCGCAGTCCGGCACCGACCTCGACGATCGTGGCTCGGTAGTCGCCCGAGGCGATCTCGTACTGGATGCCGGTCTTTGTCACGAGCGCGCCTCCGACCAGGCGGTTGGACGCCACGAAGTGGCGTATGGGCGGAGGGGTGCGGGATACACAGTCATGGTGCCTCCTCCGAAGCCGCCACTTTGGCGGCCGCGACACGGCCGTCGTAACGCCAGAACGGTCGAGCCAGCGAAGCGGCGATGACGACCACGACGACGCAGGCCACTCCGCCGCCGACCCAGGAGATGGTCGCAGTGGTCAACGAGGCCATGAGGCCGGCGCGCAGATCGCCGAGTCTCGGTCCCCCGGCGACGACTGCGATGAACACGCCTTGCATCCTGCCGCGCATCTCGTCCGGTGCGTAGACCTGAAGGATTGTCTGCCGGAAGATCGCGCTGACCAGATCGGCGGCGCCCGCGACGGCCAGCAGCACGACCGCCACCCAGAGCCGGTGCGCCAGACCGGACACGGCGACCGCGGTACCCCACGCGACGACCGCTCCGGTCAACGCCACCCCTTGGCGACGCACCCGGCTGATCCACCCACCGGAAAGGCCGGCCAGCAACGAGCCGATTGGGATGGCGGCGTAGAGCAGGCCGACCGAGCCGTTGAACCGCTCGTCGGCGACCTGGGGGAAGAGCGACCGCGGCATGGCCAACACCATGGCGGCGATGTCCACGCCAAAGGACATGATCAGCACCGGACGCGTGGCGATGAAGGCCAACCCGTCGAGCACCGAGCGGAAGCCTGGCTTGGCCAGATCGCCGGTGGGCTTGATCGGCGGCAGCCGCAGCGCCGAGTACAGCGCCGCGGTGAACAGGACCGCGTCGATGCCGTACGCGTAGGCGAAGCCGTGCGTCTGCACGACGAGGACGCCGGCGATGAGCGGGCCGATCACCTGGCCGAAGTTCCCGACCGTGAAGCTCAACGTGTTAGCCGAGGGAACGAGATCGGCCGACACGATGCGCGGAATGATGGCGCCGCGCGCCGACGACGACACCGCGAACGCCCCCGCCTGCACCGCGACCAGGGCGAGGAGGAGCGGGATGCTGTCCAGGCCAGCGAGCGTCTGGGCGAGCAGCGCCAGCGTCACCGCCCATGTGATCAGGGAGCTGACGAGGTACAGCAAGCGGCGGTCCATCGCGTCCGCGATGGCGCCTCCGTACAGCCCGAAGACGACCAGCGGTACCAGCCCGACCAGGCCGACCAGACCCACCATCAGAGAGGACCGTGAGATGGAGTACACCTGCACCGGGACCGCCACCTGGGTGAGCATCGACCCGATGAACGCGGTGCCTTGACCGATCAGCAGGATCCGGTACAGCCGGTTGGCAAGGGGCCGGGTGTCGGCGCCCTGGCGCCGGGCCCAGGCACGGAATCGCCCGGGAGACGTCCCGGTTGGTGGGCTCGTCGCGTCGTCCCCGGTCACGGGGCGAGGCGGCGCCAGTGCCATCCGGCGCCGTCCCGACGGCCTTCTAGCCGGTCGTGCAGCCGGTCCGGCCGACCGGCCCAGAACTCGACCACGTCCGGGATGACGCGGTACCCGCCCCAGTCGGGCGGCAGCGGCACGTTCCGTCCCTTGAACTTGCGCTCGACTGCGGCCACCGCCGCCACCAACTCCGCGCGATCGCGCAGTTCCTCCGACTGGTGCGAGGCCCATGCGGCGATCTGCGCGCCACGCGGCCGGGTGGCGAAGTAGGCGGCGGACGTCTCTGGGTCGACGCGCTCGACGGGGCCGCTGATTCGCACCTGCCGCTCCAGCGGGACCCAGGCGAACACCAGCGCTGCCGTCGGCGCCACCGCAAGATCATGGGCCTTCGCCGAGTCGTAGTTCGTGTAGAAGACGAGCCCGTCCTCGTCGACCTGCTTGGCCAGCACCGTCCGCACGGACGGATGACCCGCGGCGTCGACGGTGGCCACCTGCATGGCGTTGGCCTCGATGACACCGCGTTCGCGTTCGGCGTCGGCGTACCACGCGCGGAAGAGCGGCAGCCAGCCATCGGCCACGTCGGCCTCGTCGAGACGGCCCCGGTCGTAGCTGCGGCGCCGGTCGGAGAGGTCTCCAGACGCGTCAGCCACGAGATTGATCCAACCATCGCCGACTGGCCGCACGCCCCGCCGCCCTGGGGAAGCAGCGCAGGGGTGACAATGACGGCAGCGAGTGCGGCATGGGCACCGGTGCGACGGGTGTGCATTGCCCGACAGGGAACGGAGACGGTGAAATGTCTGACTTCAGTCCGGGATTGGAAGGCGTCATCGCCTTCGAGACGGAGATCGCGGAGCCAGACAAGGACGGCGGGGCCCTGCGCTACCGCGGCGTCGACATCGAGGACCTGGTCGGCACCGTCACGTTCGGCAACGTCTGGGCGTTGCTAGTGGACGGCAAGTTCGGCTCCGGGCTGCCGCCCGCGGAGCCCTTCCCCATCCCGGTGCACACCGGCGACGTCCGTGTCGACGTCCAGGCGGCGCTGGCCATGCTCTCCCCGATCTGGGGCTACCGCCCGGTGCTCGACATCAGCAACGACGAGGCCCGCGAACAGTTGGCCCGCGCGTCGGTTATGGCGCTTAGCTACGTCGCGCAGTCCGCGCGTGGGATCGGCCTGCCCGCGGTACCCCAGTCCCGCATCGACCAGTGCAAGACGATCATCGAGCGCTTCATGACCCGCTGGCGCGGCGAGCCCGACCCCAAGCACGTGCAGGCGGTGGACGCCTACTTCGTCTCGGCCGCCGAGCACGGCATGAACGCGTCGACTTTCACGGCGCGGGTCATCGCGTCCACCGGCGCGGACGTGGCCGCCGCGATCTCCGGCGCCGTGGGCGCGATGAGCGGCCCGCTCCATGGCGGCGCGCCGGCGCGGGTCCTGCCGATGGTCGCGGACGTCGAGAAGACCGGCGACGCGCGCAAGATCGTCTCCGGGATCCTCGACAGGCACGAGCGGCTGATGGGCTTCGGGCACCGGGTATACCGCGCCGAGGATCCGCGGGCCGGGGTGTTGCGCCGGACCTGCGAGGAGCTCGGTGCCCCACGCTACGAGGCAGCACTGGCGCTGGAGCAAGCGGCACTGGACGAGCTGCGCGAGCGTCGTCCGGACCGGCCCATCGAGACCAACGTTGAGTTCTGGGCGGCGGTGATCCTCGACTTTGCCGAGGTGCCGCCGCACATGATGCCGGCCATGTTCACCTGCGCCCGGACCGGCGGTTGGTCGGCGCACATCATGGAACAGAAGCAGACCGGACGGCTGGTGCGACCCTCGGCCCGCTACGTCGGACCGGCCCCGCGCAAGCCGTCCGACGTCGAAGGCTGGGACCAGATCGCCAGCTGAGCCTTCAGGCACTGACACAATCGCGTGGTGCGCACCGCCCAGCCCACTACCAATCGCGGGTTGACAGCGTCCATCCGGATCCCGAAGGCGATCTGCCCAAAGGACGGCCGGTTCGGCTCTGGCCCGTCGAAGATCCCCGACGAGGTGGTCAAAGCTCTGGCCGCTGAAGCGCCGATGGGCACCAGCCACCGCCAGGCGCCGGTGAAGGATCTGGTGGCGCGGGTCCGGCGCGGTCTGACCGAGCTGTTCGCGCTGCCGGACGGCTACGAGGTGGTCGTCGGCAACGGGGGCGCCACGATGTTCTGGGACATCGCCGCGCTCAACCTGGTCCGGGAGCGCAGCCAGCACGTCGTGTGCGGGGAGTTCTCGGCCAAGTTCGCCGCGGTCACCGCGTCCGCCCCGTTCCTGGCCAAGCCGCACGTGCGCCGGGCCGAGCCTGGCTCGGGTGTGCTGCCCGTCGCGGTGGAGGGTGTGGACAGCTATGCCTGGCCGCAAAACGAGACGTCCACCGGCGTAATCCTGCCCGTCGGCCCGGTGCCGGGCGCCGCCGACGCGTTAACCATCGTGGACGCCACCTCCGCGGCGGGGGCGGTGATCGTCGACCTCTCCGGTGTGGACGCCTACTACTTCGCGCCGCAGAAGGTCTTCGCCGCCGATGCCGGCCTGTGGACAGCGATCCTGTCGCCGAAGGCAATCGAACGGATGGCCGAGATCGCCGCGTCCGGGCGCTGGATCCCGCCGTCCCTGGACCTCACCATCGCGCTCGAGAACAGCCGCAAGGACCAGACGTACAACACCCCGGCCATCGCCAGCCTCTGGTTGCTCGCCCACCAGATCGAGTGGTTGCTGGGCAAGGGCGGCCTCGACTGGGCCGCCCGGCGCAGCGAGCTCTCCGCCGGACGGCTCTACCGGTGGGCCGAGCGGGAGGCCTACAGTGCACCGTTCGTCGCCGACGCGACGCTGCGCAGCCCGGTGGTCGGGACCATCGACTTCGTGCCGGAAGTGGACGCGGCACGCGTCGCCGCGGTGCTGCGTGAGAACGGCATCGTTGACACCGAGCCCTACCGCGGACTGAACCGCAATCAGCTCAGAATCGGGATGTATCCGGCTGTCGATCCGGCCGATGTGGAGGCGTTGACGCACTGCCTCGAATTTGTCGTGCGCAGCCTCGGTTAGCCGGTTTCCGGCCGCGCGTCGGGCCCGGAATTTGGGCGGGTTTGCTCTAGAGTCACGACATGCGGTCGCTTCGTTACCACTCCGCGGGTGACGACGGCGCGACCGTGATCCTGGCTGAGGAGGCCGGGGGGGAGCAGTTCGAACTGCGGGTCGACGACGCCCTGCGCACGGCCGTGGCCCCTCCTCCTCCGGCCTCGCCCGGAGCCGTCCCGTCTCAGCCCGAACCGGACCGGACGGAAGCTGTGGTGCTGTCCCCCCGCGAGATCCAGGTCCGGGTCCGCGGCGGCGAGGATCCCGAGGAACTCGCCGCCGAAACTGGCGCGAGCCTCTCGCGCATTATGCGCTTCGCTGACGCCGTCGTGTCCGAACGGGCCCGGGTGGCCGACGAGGCGCGCCGGTCGCGGGCCCGCCGCGAGGGCGACGGGGTCCTCGTGCCGTTCGGGGAAACCGTCGACCGCCGGTTCTCGTTCCACGGCATCGACCTGAACGCGGTGCGCTGGGATTCGTTCCGCCGCCACGACGGCACGTGGGTCGTCATCGCGACCTGGTCCAGCGAGGGCATCGAACGACGGGCGCGGTGGGCGTTCTCGCTCGGCACGCGCACACTGCTGCCGGCCGACGAGGCCGCCGCCGACCTGCTCTCCGATCGTCCGCTGCGCCCTGTTGTGCAAGCCGTCCCGGACGTCTCCTCCGACGTCGACGCCGAGGTCGATACTGGGCGGCTGCCCCGCATCGTGCCGGGCAACGAGGTGTACGACCAGGAGGCCGAGGACGAGTTCTACTCGCCCGAGGCGGAGAACGACGAACCCCGCCGCCCCGAGGTTCCGGCTCTGCGATTGGCCGACCCGTTGCCGATTTTCGGGGACGTCAACCCCGACGAGGACGACGTCATCCCGTTCGACAGCACCGAGGAGCCGGTGAGCGCGGTGAAGCCCGAGCCGCCGGCCCCGGTGCGGCGCGGCAGCGGCCGGAGCAAGGCCGCCCGGGAGCAGACCAAGATCCCGTCGTGGGACGACATCCTTCTCGGGGTACGCCGCAAGAGCGACTAGGGCTAGGCCTCCTGAGGCTCGCTGGGCAGGATGGGTGTCTGCTCGACGATGTAGTAGGTCACCAACCCGGCGTACAGCACCAGCATCACGATCGGCCAGACCAGCCCGACCAGCGGGGCGATCGGGTAGAGCACCGTGCCCAGCCCGAAGCGGCGCACCGCGGCCCGGGCCTCAGCCTCGGACACCGGGCGTATCACCATCTGGTGCCGCAGCAGGTAGGCCAGGATGAGCGTGAAGCTGATCGCCATCCCTTCCATCGAGATGCCGTAGAGCACCACCGCCCACCGGCTGTCACTGCCGCCCGCGCGCAGGAAGCTGGCCAGGGTCGAAGTCGTGAACGGGATCGTCGACACCCACATCAACAGGAGCAGGTTGTAGAACAGCAGCGGCCGGTCGATCCGGGCGGCGAGCGCGAACAGCGCGTGGTGGTTGACCCAGATGACACCGATGATGAAGAAGCTCAGAACGTAGGCAGCGAACGACGGCCACTCGTGCCGCAACTGCTCGCCCAGGCCTTCCTCCTTGGAGGCGTCCACATGCAGATCGAGGACGAGCAGCGTGATGGCCACGGCGAGGACACCGTCGCTGAACGCCTCCAACCTGGTCTTTTCCACGTTCCGTCCTCCCGGCTGACGATCCGTGCGCGACCGTACTCACCACACCCGACGCACGCTTGACCTCAAGCGCGGTTCAACCCGCATGCTGTGACGAAAACCGTTCGGCGGCACTGGTTCTGCCGACTACGCTGGCTACATGTGACTGCGCCGACGGAGGAAGCTCCGCCGGCCGGCCCGTACCCCCGCTCCAGAACCTCCGTGACCGCCTGCGCCGCGCCGTTACCCCAACTTGACCCCAAGGCAGAGAACCAACCGTGACCACCACCGCCGATCCGCCGCGCGCCCACGACGCCATCGAGCGTGCCGACGAGGCGCCGGGGATGGCTCCGCTGCTGCGGCTGCGTCCCTGGGTACGCCCGTACCGCGGGGCGATGTGGTTCATGATCCTCACTGCGCTCGGGGCCATGCTGGCGCAGACGTTGGTGCCGCTGGTGATCATGGCCGTCGTCAACGGTCCGATCAGCCACCACGACACATCCGGGCTGTGGGGGCTGGCCGCGGTGGCCTTGGTGCTCGGCGTGGCCGAGGCGGCGCTGTTCTTCCTACGCCGCTGGGCCATGGCCGTCGCGTCTCTGGCCATCGAGACCGACCTACGCCGCGACCTCTATGCGCACATGCAGAGCCTGCCGGTCTCGTTCCACGACCGGTGGTCCAGCGGCCAGCTCCTGTCCCGCATGACCACCGACCTGTCGACGCTGCGGCGGTTCATCGGTTTCGCATTCGTCTTCCTGCTGGCCAACAGCGCGACGGTGCTGGTCGTCACCGCGCTGTTGATCCACCTCCAGCTCCAATTGGGGCTGATCGTGGTTCTGCTGCTGGCTCCCGTGGTCGTGACGACGCGGTACTACGAGGCCCGCTACAGCCGGGAGGCACGCCGGGCCCAGGACCTGAACGGTGATCTGGCCACCACGGTGGAGGAGTCGGCGCTGGGCATCCGCGTGATCAAGGCCTACGGCCGGCGTCCGCAGATGCTCCAGACGTTCACCACGGGCGCCGGCACCTTGCGCACTGCGGAGATGGCCAAGGTCCGAACTCTGGCCGCGTTCTTCACCACCCTCGACGCCTACCCGCAGTTCGTACTCGCCGTCGTCACTGTGGGCGGAGTGGTCGCGGTGGCGCACGGCGGGCTTTCCGTCGGTGCCTTCGTCGCGTTCGTGACGCTGTTCCTGCGCCTACTGTGGCCGCTGATCGCCCTCGGCTGGCTGATCGCGGTCACCCAGGAAGCCGGAAGCGCGGCGCACCGCATCTTCGAGGTGATGGACCTCGAGCCCGACATCGTCGATCCGGCCGACCCAGTGGATCTGCCAGATGTGCCGTTCAGCGAACTCCGCTTCGAGCACGTGGGCTTCGCCTACCCCGGCTCCGACACTCCGATCCTCACCGACGTCAACCTCGACATCCGGCCTGGCGAGACGATGGCGCTGGTCGCGGCCACCGGCGCCGGCAAGACGACGCTGACCGCGCTCGTCTCGCGGCTCTACGACACCACTAGCGGCCGGGTGACCATCGACGGGGTCGACGTGCGCGACCTGCGGCTGTCCGACCTGCGCACCCAGGTGGCAATGGCCTTCGAGGACGCCACGCTGTTCTCGGCCTCCGTACGGGAGAACCTGACCCTCGGCCGGGAGAACACCGACGAGGCCGACGTGCTCGAGGCCATCGAGGTCGCGCAGGCCGGCTTCGTCTTCGACCTGCCGCACGGGCTGGACACCCGCATCGGTGAGCAGGGCATGTCGCTGTCCGGCGGGCAGCGGCAGCGACTGGCGCTGGCGCGCGCCGTGCTCGGCCGTCCTCGCGTGCTGGTGCTGGACGACCCGTTGTCCGCGCTCGACGTCCAGACCGAGAAGATGGTTGAGGACGCGTTGCGCCGGGTGCTGACCGGCACCACCGCGCTGATCGTCGCGCACCGGCCGTCAACAGTGCTGCTCGCCGACCGCGTCGCACTGCTCGCCGACGGCCGCATCGTCGACGTCGGCACACACTCCGAGCTCATCGCGCGGTCGCCGGCGTACTACAACCTGCTCGCGCAGGAGTCCGAACTCGAGGCCCTGTCGTGAGTACCGAAGAGCAGATCGCCCAGCAGAACGAGGTGCTGGAGGAGGAGTGGCGCGGCAGGCTGGCCGAGGCGAGGGCGGCCGAGGACAAGTCGCCCGACGCAGCCATCCCACGTCTGCGCAAGGACGGCCGGGCGCTGCTCGGGCATCTGCTCCGGCCGCACAAGGCGCAGCTCTGGCTGATCGTCGCCATCGTCCTCGGCCAGAACCTGACCACGATGGCCGGCCCGTTCCTGGTCGGCCTGGCCATCGACAAGGGCATGCCCGACGCCATCGACGGCAACTACCGGACGATCGGGCTGATCGGCGCCGCCCTGGCCGTCATCTCGCTCGGCACCGGCCTCCTGAACTGGCAGTTCCTGATGCGCGCCGGGCGGGTCGGGCAGCAGGTGCTGTTCGACCTGCGTCGGCAGCTGTTCGACCACGTCCAGGCGCTGTCGCTGTCCTTCCACGAGAAGTTCACGTCAGGACGGGTGATCTCCCGGCTGACCTCCGACATCGACACGCTCAACGAGCTGCTCTCCTCGGCGATGGACGGTCTCGTCACCGCGGTCTTGAACATCATGACGATCTCGGTGATCCTGCTGCTGCTCGACCTGCCGCTGGCCGCGATCGCCCTGGCTTCGTTTGTCCCGCTGTGGTTCCTGGCCAGCTGGTTCGCCGCACGCTCGGCCAAGGTCTTCCGCCGCACCCGCGAGACGATCGCCACGCTCATCGTCCAGTTCGTCGAAACGATGAACGGCATTCGAGCCGTCCAGGTGTTCCGTCGCGAACGACGCAACCAGCAGATCTTCAACCAGCTCAACGAGGACTACCGGCAGGCCAACGCCGTCGCGTTCAAGCTGCATGCCGTCTTCATCCCCGGCGTCACGCTGATCGGCAATGTGGCCACCGTCGGCGTCCTAGTGGTCGGCGGCATCCGGGTGGCCAACGGCGGGCTGGACCTCGGCGTCCTCACCGCGTTCCTGCTGTACCTGTACCAGTTCTACGGCCCCATGCAGGACGTCGCGATCTTTTTCAACTCGCTTCAGTCGGCCACGGCGGCGCTGGAGAAGATCGCGGGAGTCATGGCGCGAACGCCGTCGGTGCCGGAGTCCGTCTCGCCCCAGCCGCTGCCGCAGCCGGCGCGCGGCGAGGTCGTCCTTGACCGCGTCGAGTTCGGTTACGTGCCCGCCGAAGAGGGCGGTCGTCCTGTCCTGCAGGAGCTCGATCTGGACATTCCCGCGGGACAAACGGTGGCGCTCGTGGGTGTCACCGGAGCAGGCAAGACCACCATCGCCAAGCTCATCGCCCGCTTCTACGACCCCACGTCCGGGGCGGTGCGCATCGACGGCCTCGACCTGCGCGACATCTCCGACGCTGACCTGCGCCAAGCCGTCGTCATGGTCACGCAGGAAGGCTTCCTCTTCTCAGGCTCGGTGGCGGACAACATCGCCTTCGGCCGTCCCGCCGCGACCCGGGACGAGGTGGAGGATGCGGCTCGGGCGGTGGGCGCGCACGAGTTCATCGCGACCCTGCCGGACGGCTACGACACCGACGTGCGCAAGCGCGGCGGACGGCTCTCGGCCGGCCAGCGGCAGTTGGTGGCGTTCGCGAGGGCGTTCCTAGCCGACCCCAGCGTGCTCATCCTGGACGAGGCCACCTCGTCCCTGGACGTACCGACCGAGCGCAGCGTGCAGCACGCCTTGCGCACCGTCCTGCGTGACCGGACCGCGTTGATCATCGCCCATCGCCTCTCGACCGTGGAGATCGCCGACCGGGTCCTGGTGCTCGACGCCGGCCGGGTTGTCGAGGACGGGTCACCGCAGGATCTGGTGGATGCGTCCGGCGGCCGGTTCGCGGCGCTGCACGAGTCCTGGCGCGACTCGCTCGTCTAGGAAAGACGTCGCCTCGGCGCCGAACGCTGAGGATGCTGGTGGCATGGGTCTGCTGGATCTGGACACCGTAAGCAGCCGACTGCGGGTCGTCGATCAGAGCTACGGCGGCGTCCACCCGGTCCCGGTCGAGCGCATCATCGCTGGACCGCAACACGGACTTCGACCGCGACTTCCGGCCCAGGCTGCGTGGGTCGCAAGAGCGGCTGGCCAGCCTGCGGGCGGCGTTTCCGGAGGGCGGGGCGCCGTTCCCGCCCATCGAGGTGCACGAACTCGGTCGTGCGAATTTCGTCGTAGACGGCCAGCACCGAGTGGCGCTGGCCCGCGAGCGCGGCGCGGAGTATGTCGACGCCGAGGTGACTCGGCTGGTCACCAACTACGAAGTGCCGCCCGACGTCGACGTCTGCGAGCTGATCCACACCGAGCAGCAACGCATCTTCGGCGAGCAGAGCGACCTGGCCGAGGCTCGCCGGCGCCGGTCGTTACGCGTCCTTGAGGCGTCGGCGGATTTCGCCGCGGCGGCCGAGGACGCCAGCCGGGCCCGGGTCAGCCGCCGGTTCCGGCGGAAGTTCGTGCGCGAGCAGAGTCATCCGGTGCAAACGCACCGCGTCGATCGGGCGGAGTAGCCGGCCGACCGAATAGCTGCGCGAACGCCACCGCTGCCGCCGTGGCCACGTTCAGCGAGTCCACACCCGGCGCCATCGGGATGCGCACTCGCAGGTCGGCCGCGGCCAACGCTCCCGGCGTGAGGCCGGGCCCCTCCGCACCTAGCATGACTGCGGCCCGCTCGGCGGGGGCGACCTGCGGCAGCGGGACCGCGTCGGCCGCCGGCGTGAGCGCGAGCAGCTGGAATCCCGCGCCTCGCACGGCGGCCAGGGTGTCCGGCCACGGGTCGGGAAGCACCGCAAACGGGACCCGCAGCACGTGCCCCATGGACACCCGCACGCTGCGCCGGTAAAGCGGATCGGCGCAGCGCTCGTCGAGCAGCACGCCTTCCAGGCCGAACGCGGCGGCGTTGCGGAAGAGCGCTCCGAGGTTCTCGAAGTCGTTCAGGCCTTCGAGCACCGCGATCCGCCGGGCCGAGGCCAGCAGGTGTGTCACGGAGGGTTCCGGACGACGGTCCGCCGAGGCCAGCACGCCGCGGGTCACCCGGAAACCGACCACGTCGGAAAGCAGCCATTTGTCGACGACGTAGACCGGGTAGCTGGCCCCGGCTAGCAGCGGCGCCACGTCCGCCATCCGCGCCGGAACACCCACCACGGCGCGCGTCCGGTACGGCGAGCCCAGCAGCCGCGGCAGCACAGTCACGCCCTCGGCGATGACGATGCCGCGACGATCGGGTCTTACGTCCGCATCCTGAAGATCGCGAAAGTCGTCCAGGCGCGGATCGGCCGGATCGGTGACCGTGATCAAGCCATTCGGCATGGGCCTACTCTGCTGCGCAGCCGCCAGCCGCTGCGGGAGCAGCGCTGGTCAGGCTTCAGAGGAACAGCCCGCACTCGCCCAGCTCGTACTCGACCCGCAGCCGCTCCAGGTCGCGAAGCCGTCCGTGGGTCATCGACAGCAGCCGGTTCTCCACCTCGAGCTGCTCACACGCCACGGCAAGCATCTGGTCGTAGGCGTTGGCCACGCCGACCGAGCGCACCCAGGACGTGCCCTTGGGCAGGGAGTTCAGCATGTTCCGCAGCCGGCGCAACGAAGCCGCCACCTCTTCGATGGGCGGGTGGGCCGGTTCCTGGGCACGGTGGCCAGACAGCCGCTGTCGAAGGGCTGCAAACGGGCCCGTCGCGGGCGTCTTGTGCGCACCCACCCCTACAAGGTAAGCCCTGGTTCAGGCCGCGCGCGAACGATGTGATCGAAATTCCATCATTCGAACGGCATCCGCCAGGTCGACCTCCCGCCGACGCAGCAGGACCGCGGCCACGCCCACCGCGGCCACGACGCAGAGCAGGCCGCCGCCCACCATGCCCCACCGGGGTCCGAAGTGGTTAGACACCCAGCCGATGACGGGTGCGCCCACCGGCGTCCCGCCCATGAAGCACATCAAATACAGCGCCATCACCCGACCACGCATGGTCGGGTCGACGCCCAATTGCACCGAGCTGTTCGCCGCCGTGGTGAACGTCAGCAACATCAGTCCCGCTGGGACCAGAGCGATCGCGGTGAGCAGATAGGTCGGCATCAGCCCGGCGGCCATTTCGACGAGGCCGAAGACGACCGCCGCCACGATCAGCTCCCGGGCCCCCGGACGGGTGCGCCGCCGGGTGGCCAGGACGGCCCCGCCGAACGCGCCGAGGGCCAGGGAGGTGGACAGGAGACCGTAACCGGCGGCGCTGCGATGGAAGACCTGCTTGGCCAACAGGGCGGTGGTCAACTGGAAGTTGGCCCCGAACGTCCCCACGATGAACACCAGCACCATGGCCACCATCAGGTCGCCGCGGCGTCGCACGTACCCGAACGTGGCCCGCAACGCGCCCGGGCCGCGCCGCGCCCGCGGAGACGGATGCAGCTCCGAAGTTCGCATCAGCGCCAATGCCGTGATGACGGCGACGCTAGACAGCGCGTTGGCGATGAACGCCCACCCTGTGCCCACCGCCGCGATCATCACTCCGGCGACCGCCGGGCCCACGATGCGTCCGAAATTGAAGATCGTCGAGTTGATTCCGACCGCGTTGGGCAGATCCTCCTGGCCGACCATCTCCACCACGAAGGACTGGCGGATCGGAGTGTCCAGAGACGTAATCACGCCGACCACCCCGGCGAGCAGGTACACCTGCCACAACTGCACGACGCCGCTGACGTCGAGCAGGCCCAGGAACAGCGCCGCCAGCGCCAGCCCGGTCTGGGTGATGAGCAGCAACCGCCGCTTGTCGCCGCGGTCGGCGAGCATGCCGCCCCACATGCCGAACAGCACCGGCGGTAGGAACTGGATCGCGGTCACGATGCCGAGCGCCAGGCCGGAGTTGGTCAGCTCGAGGACCAGCCAGTCCTGGGCCACCCGCTGCATCCAGGTGCCGGTTAGCGAGACAAGCTGCCCGCCGGCGAACCACCGATAGTTGCGCACGTGTAGCGAGCGGAGCATGGCGCCGGCATCGCCGGGTCGACGGGTGTGTGGGCGGGACTGATTGCCGCCCGCACCACGGCTCGCGTCCGAAGGACGCCATGTGTCGGTGGTGCGGTTGAGGAGACGTTCGAGGGGAGCCAAGGT
>DATAEG010000031.1:0-3561 GCA_036258135.1 Jatrophihabitantaceae bacterium
GTTGGCGGTGGCGGCATAGACGGGAATGAGCTCGTCGGCGAACTCCTCTGCCACCGCCGTGACGTCAGAACCTTCGGGGAGAAGAACGTAGTCGGGATGGGCGAGTTGGCGGTGCCGGCGGTAGACCCCCACCGTGCCGGCGAACAGCCCGATCCGGCCTGGCTGCAGGTCACGCTCGCGCCAAGGCTGGTTGAAGAAGGTCAACACCAACCGTCCCCTGCCGTCAGTCACGACGGCCTCGGTGATCCCACCGCGACGGGTCTTCATCCGCCTTGTGGTCACCGACTCCACCCTGGCCAGCACGGTGACCTGCTCGTCGAGCTGCAGGGAGTCGAGATCGGTCAGCTCGCCCCGTTCGGCGTACCGCCGTGGATAGTGGCGCAACAGGTCGGCGACGGTGTGAACGTCGAGCCCGGTGGCGAGCGCGTTGGCAGTCTGCCGACCCAAGGTCTTGGTCAGCGGCTCGTTCCATCCGGCCGGCATCACTCCACCCCAATCAGCAGCGGGTACCTGGGCTGGCCGCCGACGTAGACCACCGTGTCGACCCCGGGGTGGCTTCGTCGAACCGCGTCGGTCACCGTGTCGGCCAGCGCGCGATCGGATTCAGAGCCAGCGACGACGGTGACCAGCTCTCCCCCGGCCGCGAGCATGCGCTCGACCACCCCGACGGCAACCGCGCGAACGTCGTCACCGATCACGACGAAGTCGCCTTCCACAACTCCCAACACGTCGCCCGCCTGGCACACCCCCGCCGACGTGACAGCCTCGCGCACCGCGACGGTCACCGCGCCGTGCCTGGTGTGCCCGGCTGCCGTCGTCATCGCCACCACGTCGGCGTCGAATGTCCGCGCGGGTTCGTGCACCGCAGCGGCGGCGATTCCCTGTACCTGGGCCCTGGTCGGGATGACCGCGACCCGCACGCCGGCAGACCTCGCTTCGGCCGCGGCGGCTTCGGCCGCGGCGATGCCGTCGCGCGCGTTGGGCAACACGACGACCTCCCCCGCTCCGCTGCGTTCGATGGCGGCCAGCATCTCCGCAGTCGACGGTCGGCCGACGGAGGTTTGCACCACGGTGACACCGGCCGACTCGAACAGCGTGGCCAAACCATCCCCCGCGGCGAAGGCAACGACCGCTCGGGCTCCGCCATTCGGCTCAGGGCGGCCGAGCGGCTCGGCCAGGTAGGTGACTCGGATGCGGTGTGGGCGGCCGGCCGCAATTCCGGCCTCGATGGCGGCACCGGCGTCATCGACGTGGACGTGGACGTTCCACAGCGGCTCACCACCGACGACGATCAGCGAATCACCGAGGGGTTCGAGCATTGTCCGCAACGCCGGAATGGCGCTCTGCGGCGCGTCCAGCAGGTACATCACCTCGTACGCGGGCGACGCCTGTGTGGTCGTGTCCACAGTGACGGTGGTGTCCGCAGTGACGGACGGCACCGCGTGCTCGGTGACCGTCCGCGGATGGTCCAGCGGCCGGCGGCCGGTCAGGATCATGTCCAGGGCATCGAGCACGACGGTCAGACCGCGTCCACCAGCATCGACCACGCCCGCCCGGCGCAGGATCTCCAGTTGGTCCGGCGTGCGGTTCAGGGCTGCATGAGCGGCGTCGGCCGCGGCGAGCGCGACGTCGGGAGAAGAGGCCCCGGTTTCGGCGCGCTCCGTGGCGGCCTGCGCCGCGGCTCGGGCTACTGAGAGCATCGTGCCTTCGACCGGGTGTGCCACCGCGGCGTAGCCGGCGTCGGCCGCCTTGGTCAGGGCCGCGGCGAACACGGCCGGCTGGGTCGCGGTGTCACCCGCGGTGCCGAGTGCGTCGGCCACGGCACGGAACATCTGCGCGAGGATCACACCGGAGTTCCCCCGCGCACCTAACAGCGCGCCACGCGCAATGGCAGCCAGAGCCGGACCCAATGCGGCATTCTCGCGATGCGCTCGTTCGGCCGCCTCGGTCGCGGACTCCAGGGTCAGGTACAAGTTTGTTCCGGTGTCACCGTCGGGGACCGGAAAGACGTTGAGTGCGTCGATCTCCTCACGTGCCTCGGCCAACCCGGCGAGCGCAGCCCGGCACCAGCGCAGGACGACCTTCGCGTCCAGGACCGGTTGGCCAACCATGGCCGGGCCTCCTCGTGCTCACCACCTGGCGTGGAGGTTAGCTCGCGCCGCCGACCGGCCGGAGCGTCACATAACGTGTAAACAATCGATCATGGATTTGGGGCTTACGTTCCGCCCCGGGTAGCCTGTTCCGGTTGCCCTCCGCATTCCGGTTTTTGAAGGAGTTTCCCCGTGGCTGCCACCTGTGACATCTGCGGCAAGCGCCCGGGCTTCGGCAACTCGATCTCCCACTCGCACCGCCGGACGCCCCGCCGCTGGTATCCCAACATCCAGTCGGTGCGCACGGTCGTCAACGGCACGCCGAAGCGGATCAAGGTCTGCACCTCGTGCATCAAGGCTGGCAAGGTCAGCCGCTGATCGTCTGAAACGACGGTCAATCGCGAAAATGCGCGTGGCCCGGATCACCTTCGTAAGGCTCTCCGTCGACGGTCACGCCTTCGCCTGTTGATACCCGGCCGACAACCCGCCACGGTTCCGGCAGAGGTACCCCGGCCGGAAACGTCGCCGCGAGCGCGTTGTCGTCGCCGCCGGTAAGAATCCAGTCCAGCGGCTTGGCACCGATGGCGGCTGCGGCATCCCGGATCGGTGCGGGCACGTCGAAGGCACCGCTGTCGATGTCCACGGCCACTCCGCTCGCCTGCGCGACATGGCCGAGGTCCGCGAGCAGCCCGTCGCTCACGTCGCACATCGCGGTCGCGCCCAGTTCGGCCGCTTGTGGACCTGCGCGATAGGGGACGGCCGGCCGCCGGTGTGCCTCCACCAGCACTCGCGGTGACCTGAACCCTCGGCTGAGCACCCGGAAACCGGCTTCTGCCCAACCCAGCCGGCCACAGACGGCGACGACGTCGTCCGGCCGGGCACCGGCACGCGTCACCGGAGCCCGGCCCCGGAGGTCTCCCAACGCAGTCATCGCAACCACGACGACATCGGATCGGACGACGTCACCGCCGACCACGGACACGCCCAGGGGCTCGCACTCCTCCCGCAGGCCGTCGGCGAAGCCCAGCGCCCACGCTACGGGCAAATCCGCCGGCGCCCCCAGGCCCACGACCAGGCCGGTTGGAACGGCCCCCATCGCGGCGACATCGGCGAGATTCTGCGCCGCCGCCTTGTGGCCGATGTCGTCGGCTGAGGACCACGCGCGCCGGAAGTGGCGGTTCTCCACCAGGAGGTCGGTGGTCACGACGACGCGGCCGTCCGCGGTTGCCAGCACCGCGGCGTCGTCACCCGGGCCGACGATCACCCCGCTTCCTTGCGGCAGCCGGGCCGTAATGGCGGCGATCAGGCCGAACTCACCGAGGTCGGCCAGCTTCTCCGACATCAAACCCCCTCGATGATCTGCTCACGCGGTAGGTTTGCCCGCGACGTTCGGACATCTTCGCCCAGGAGCTTGGAGGACGCGCGTGGTGGTGCAGGCCTACATCCTCATCCAGACCGAGGTCGGCAAAGC
>DATAEG010000032.1:0-13491 GCA_036258135.1 Jatrophihabitantaceae bacterium
GATAGGCGTACAGCTCACACAACTCGACCGCCACGGTGTCGGACACCGGATCCAGACATCGTGCGCACTCACCGGCGACGGGAGCGGTGACGGTGCCCGTGACGAGCACGCCTTCGGTCACCGACTCCAACCGCAGGTCCATTGCGATGAGCGCTCCCGGCGGAACACCCACGACGTCCAGGTCCAGACCGGTTGGCGCGGGAACGGTCCGGCGGAGGTCCACCCGAGCGCCCGGGTGACGACCCAGTGGCCTGGTATCCAGGACGTAGGGCGCCTTCGGGTCGAGCGGTACCGACGCCGGGCTGCGCTCGCGCAACCGATGCCGTGACCGTGGCTGAGAGTGAGGCACGAAGAAGGATAACCGACGCTGGCGCGGCGAGCGAGCATCCGCTCAGCCGGACGGCCGCGGTGCCTCAGTCGGTCGGCTGCTCCCGGTGCAGCGCCTCCAGGCGCTTGCGCACCGTGTCGGGCACGAGGCGGCTGACGTCGCCGCCCCACCCGGCGATGTCCTTGACGAGGCTGGACGCCAAGAAGCTGTACTCGGGATTGGTAGGCATGAACAGCGTGTCGATGCCGGCCAGGCCGCGGTTCATCTGCGCCATCTGCAACTCGTAGTCGAAGTCGCTGACCGCCCGCAGCCCTTTCACGATCACCGGAATGCCGTGGGACCGGCAGTAGTCGACGGTTAGACCGTGGAACGAGTCGATGGTCACATTCGGCCAGGCGCTGGTGGCCTCCCGGAGCATGTCCATGCGCTCATCAACGCTGAACAAGCCGGCCTTGGAGCGGTTGACGAACACCGCGACAATGAGCTCGTCGTAGAGGCGGGCACTGCGCCCGATGATGTCCAGATGGCCGTTCGTGACCGGGTCGAACGAGCCCGGGCACATCGCCCGTCGCGGCCCGGCGGCGTCGGCGCTCATATGTTGCGACGGTACCAAAGCGCGGTGTCGCCGTAGCGCTTGTGCTTGACCGCTAGAAGTGCCTTCGGCCACAGCGGCTCCGGCGATTGAACGGATCGCTCCACGACCACCACGCCGCCGCCGCGCACCCAGTAGGGTCCGGCCAGCCTCTCCAGAACCTCCGCCAGGCCCGCCTCAGGGAGCGCGTAGGGCGGGTCGGCGAACACCACGTCGAACGGTTCCGCCGGGGGCGGGAGGGCCAGGTGGCGCTCGACCGCGGTCCGCATTACCTCGGCGCCGGTCAAGCCAAGACTGGTCACGTTGGCGGTGATGGTCCGGGCCGCCTCGACGTCGGATTCGACGAGAACGGCCACCTTGGCACCCCGGGAGAGGGCCTCCAGTCCGACGGCCCCCGAACCCGCGAAGAGGTCCAGCACCCGGGCGCCGTCGAGCTCGACGAGCCCGGCGAGCGTGTTGAAAAGCGCCTCGCGGGCGCGGTCGGACGTCGGTCGGGTGCCGGTCCTCGGCACCCGCAGCCGGCGTCCCCCGGCCACGCCACCGACGATGCGAGCCACGTCAGGGCTTCTGCAGGTACTCGGCCCGGTCCTCGTCCAACAGCTCGGCCACCTGGGCGGCGAGCTCGAGGTGCCGGGCCAGGTCCGGGTCGGCCTCGACGATGTCCGCGGCCTCCTTGCGCGCGTCGGCGATCACGTCCTCGTCGCGGAGCAGCGAAAGCAGCTTCAGGTGGGAGCGCCGGCCCGCCTGCGCCACACCGAGGACGTCGCCCTCGCGGCGCTGTTCGAGGTCTACGCGGGCCAACTCGAAGCCGTCGAGCGTGGCCGCTACAGCCTCGACCCGCTCACGAGCCGGCGTGCCGATCGGGGCGTCGGTGGCAAGCAGGCACAGCCCGGGATGGCCGCCACGGCCCACCCGACCGCGGAGCTGGTGCAGCTGGGAGACGCCGAACCGGTCCGCGTCCAGGACGGCCATGACCGTGGCGTTGGGCACGTCAACGCCGACCTCGACCACGGTCGTGGCCACCAGGACGTCCAGGCGTCCCTCGGCGAAGTCCTGCATCATGCGGTCCTTGCCGTCGCCGGGCAGCCGGCCGTGCAAGACGCCGATGCGCAGGCCGCGCAACGGACCGTCGTCGAGCATCTGTGCGGTCTCCACCACCCGGTGCCGGGTCGCCGGCGCCTCGTCGGCCTCCCACAGCTCGATCTCGTCGCCGTCGCCAGAGGCGCCGGCCTCGCCGCCTATCGCCGGGCACACGACGTAGGCCTGCCGCCCGGCGGCCACCTCCTCGGCGATGCGCCGCCACATGCGCTCCGTCCAGCCTGGCTTATCGCCGGGCACGACGGTCGTCGCGATGGGCGCTCGGCCCGCGGGCAGCTCGCGCAAGGTGGACAGTTCGAGATCGCCGAAGACGGTCATCGCCACTGTCCGCGGAATCGGGGTTGCCGTCATCACCAGGACGTGCGGTGGCGCAGCGCTCTTGTAGCGCAACGCGTCCCGCTGCTCGACGCCGAACCGGTGCTGCTCGTCGATCACCGCCAGGCCGAGGTCGGCCAGCTGCACCGACTCTTGGATGAGCGCGTGCGTCCCGACGACGATCCCGGCCACGCCGCTGGCGGCGTCGAGCAGGGCCGCACGGCGGGCCGACGCGCTCAGCGAGGCGGTGAGAAGCGTGACCCGTGTGGCGTGCTCGGCGGCGCCGATCTGTCCCTCATGAGCCAGGTCACCGAGCATGGCGTCGATGGTGCGGATGTGTTGGCTGGCCAACACCTCCGTCGGCGCGAGCAAGGCCGCCTGCCCGCCCGTGTCGACCACCTGGAGCATGGCCCTTAGCGCCACGACCGTCTTGCCCGAGCCCACCTCGCCCTGGAGCAGTCGGTGCATCGGATGGGCCGAAGCCAGCTCGCCGGCGATCACCTCGCCCACCGCCCGCTGCCCGGCGGTGAGCATGAACGGCAAGCGGGCGTCGAATTCGGCCGCGATCCCGTCGGCCCGCGGCGGTCGAGGCGTCGCCGGGTTGACCGCGGCGGCGTGCCGGCGCTGGGCCAGGGTCAGCTGCACGGCCAGCGCCTCATCCCATTTCAGCCGGCGCCGCGCGGCCGCGAGCTGGTCGCGGTCCTCAGGCCGGTGCACGGCCCGCAGCGCCTCGTCGACGCCCATGAGCCCGTGCCGCGCCAGTAGCTCCGGTCCAAGCGACTCGGGAACCGGGTCGAGCTGCGAGAGCACCAGCTTGACGCAACGGCTGACCGTCCAAGTCGGCACTTTGGAAGTGGCCGGGTAGATCGGGATCAGGCTGCCAGCGAACTCCTCGATCACATCGGCGTCGGCAGCGTCCCCGCCGAAGGTCACGAAGTCGGGATTCTGCAGGCTCCGCCGACCGCGGCCGTCGACCACCTTGCCGGCGAACAGGCCGCTCACACCGGGCTGGAGCTGCCGTTCCCGCCAGGGCTGGTTGAAGAAGACGATCGACATCTTGGCGTGGCCGTCGGTGACGATGGCCTCGACGAGCACGCCGCGGCGTTGCCGCATCCGGCGGGCGGAGACGGTCGCCACGGTGGCCATCACGGTGACCTCGTCCCCGGTGCGGAGCGCCGCCAGGTCGGTGAGCTTGCCGCGCTCGGCGTACCGCCGCGGGTAGCGGTGCAGCAGATCGCCGACCGTCTTGAGCTCGAGATTGCTCTCAAGGCTGTTCGCGGTGCGCCCGCCGAGCACCTCGCGCAGCGGCGTTCGCAGCGAGACCACCGTCACTCCACGCCGATGAGCAGCGGGTAGGACGGCTGGCCGCCGCGGAACACGGTGGCCTCGACGAGTGGGGCCCGCTGGGCGACGTATCGCGCCAGGTGCGTGCCCAGGCTCTCGTCGGCGTCGGCGCCCAGCAGCAGAGTGACCAGTTCACCACCCACACCAAGGAGGCGGTCCAGCACCCGTTCGGCCACCGCCGGGACCGCGTCGCCGATCTCCACGACGTCACCGCCGATGAGGCCGAGGACGTCACCGGCTCGGCAGGGTCCGGCCGCAGTGAAGGCGTCGCGGACCGCCACCGTCACCTCGGCCCACTCGGTGGCGGCGGCTGTCTCGGCCATGGCGACGACGAGGTCGCCGAAGCGGCGGGCCGGGTCGTACACCGCGACGGCGGCCAAGCCCTGCACCGGCGAACGCGTAGGGACGACGGCCACCTCGATGCCCTCGGCGCGAGCCTCGTCGGCGACGATCTCGGCAACGGCGGTCACCTGCGTGGCGTTCGGGAGCAACACGACGGAGGCGGCACCGCACTCGCGCACCACGGCCAGGACCTCGGCGGCGGACGGATTCGCCGCTGGGCCGCCTTCGACCACGTGCACGCCCTCCCCGGCGAACAGATGAGAGAGCCCGTCGCCCGGGGCGACGGCCACTACCGCCACTCCGGTCCGGGCCCGCCCCGGCTCCGGCCCCACGGCCTGGTCGGCGAACCGGGAGACAGACAGGCGGTGCGCCCGGCCCAGGCGCAAGCCTGCCTCGATGGCCGCGCCGACGTCGTTGACGTGGGCGTGCACGTTCCAGACGTCCTCCCCGCTGCCCACGATGGCCACGCTGTCGCCGAGCCCCAGCAGCGCCTCGCGTAGGCCGGCCACGGCGGCGGGCGGCGCGTCGAGCAGGTACTGGACCTCGTACTCGAACTCCCCGCTCCCCGCTTCTCGCGGCGGACGCAGGCGGGCCGTCCGGCGGTGGGCGTGGGGCCTGTCGAGCTCGGCCACCTCGCCGGTAACGACCTCGCAGAGAGCCTCCAGGACGACCACCAGCCCGCGCCCGCCGGCGTCGACCACGCCTGCCCGGGCCAGCTCGGTCAGCTGGGACGGGGTGCGGTCCAGGGCGTCCCGAGCCGCGGACACCGCCGTCCGGGCCACTCCGGCCAGTCCGGAGGTCGCTGCCGCAGGAGCCGCGTCGGCGACCGCCTTGGCCACCGAGAGGATGGTGCCCTCCACGGGCTCGCCGACGCACTCGTAGGCGCGCGCCGCCGCGGCCTGGAGCGCCCGGCCCAGGTCGTCGGCGGAAAGCTGGGCCACGGCGGTGTTGGCCTCAGCCATCCCGCGCAGGATCTGCGACAGGATCACGCCGGAATTCCCGCGCGCGCCGAGTACCGCGCCGCGGGCCATCGCCTGGAGCACCTCGGACGCACCCGCGGCCTCGGCGCCGGTGAGCGTCTCGGCGGCGGCCTTGGCGGTGAGGGCCATGTTCGTGCCGGTGTCGCCGTCCGGCACCGGGTAGACGTTCAGCTCGTCGATCTCGGTCTGGTGCGCGGCCAACGCGGCGGCGAGGGCGCTGCACCAGCGACGTACCGCCGACGCATCCAGCTCGGTGAGCACCGTCACCTCCTCACCGCACCGATACGGGCACCCTACTTGTCGGCGCGGACCATCCGCCGGAGCGCGGGCGCGCTTTGGCCGGAATCGCGGCCACCGGCTAGACTGCACGGTCGGCGCCGCGCCAGGCGTTCACCGCGGCGCGTCTGCGGTACGACCCGAACAGACCCGAGGAGCTCACCGTGGCCAGCGTCTGCGACATCTGCGGCAAGTCGCCAGGCTTCGGCAACAACGTGTCCCACTCACACCGGCGTACCCCTCGCCGGTGGAACCCGAACGTGCAGACCGTGCGCGCGCTTGTCGCGCCGGGCACGCGACGGCGGATCACGGTGTGCACCTCGTGCCTGAAGGCCGGCAAGGTCACCCGCGGCTGACGGGCCTCCCCGCTGAGCGCCGCCGACGGCGAACTCGCCGATTTCGAGGAGTTGTACCGCTCGGTCGGCGCTGACCTCGGCAAGCTTCCCTGGGCCACCCTGGCCCCGCGCCCGCAGATGGTCGCCTGGCTGGACACGCTTGGCGCCGCCGAGGAGCGCCCGGCGCTTGTCATCGGCTGCGGTGTGGGTGATGACGCCGAAGAGCTGTCGCGCCGCGGTTACCGCGTCACCGCGTTCGACATCTCGCCGACCGCCATACGGTGGTGCCGGACCCGGTTCCCGGAGAGCAGTGTCGACTATCAGGTGGCCGACCTCCTGGACGTGCCCGCCGAGTGGCGGCGGGCGTTCGACGTCGTTGTCGAGTGCGCGACCATCCAGTCGATCGGGCTCGACCGACGCCATCAGGTGATCGACGCCATTGCCTCGACGGTGGGCCCGAACGGCTTACTCTTCGTGCTGGCTGCCCTGCGTCCAGGCGGGGCGCCCGCCGTGAGCCGACCCTGGGCGGTCAGCCGCACCGACCTGGCCGACTTCGCCACCGCCGGCCTGCGGGAGCTCTCCTATGCGCCGGGCCACAACCCGGTCACCGGCCGCCCCTTGTTTGTCGCCGTGTACACGCGCTGAGGGCGCTCACCCCGGGGGGAGTGACGCGAGCCCGAAGGGGTCGACTTGACCGTCCCCGTGACGCGCTATGTCCCGGTGCTCGGCTGGCTACTCCACTACCGGCGCGACGGCCTGTCCGGCCGAGCCCGTGCTCACCGGATTCCTGTTCGGCATGGCGCGCTGCGTGTGGTCGTCGGCCGACGGCGTCGCCGTCCACTCCCAGACGAGCTCGGCCAGGACTCCGCTTACCGACCGTGCCGCGGGAGCGACCGCCCGAGGTGGCGGGCATCGGGATAGCCGGCGTACAGACCGAACGGCTCGACGGCCCGGTAGCCGGCGGCCCCGTATATGGCCAGAGCTTCCGGCTGGGCGGTACCGGTCATCAACACCACGCGTGACGCCCCCGCCGCGGCCGCGTCACGCTCCAGCTCCGTGAGCATGCGGCGGGCCAGCCCGCGGCGGCGCATCTCGGGAACGACGTACATCCGCTTGATCTCGACTACATCAGGTCGCTCATGCCATCGCCAGCCGCCGCACGCCACCGCCGCACCGTCGAGAAAGGCGACTAGGAACTGTCCGCGCGGGGGCCGGAACTCGTCGGTCTCGTAGGGCGTGGCGTCCTCACCGCCGTAGATGTCCCGGTAGTAGTTCTGCAGCTCCCGCATGAGTCGGGCGGCGGCGGGATCCTCGATGTCGACCGGGCGGATGTCGAGGCCGGCGAGCGCGGCGGGTTCAGCGGAAATGCTCATGCCCTCCCTGTGTCCAGCGGCGCCCGTCGACCCGCACGCCCTCGCCCTCGCGGACGACGCCGGCGACCTGCCATTCCGGGCCGGGGCGAACCTCGGGCGGGAACGTGGCGACCAGGCCGTAGTCGTCACCGCCGGTGAGGACCCAGACCATGGGATCGACGTTCAGCGCCGCACCGACTTCGACGAGCTTCGGCGCCGGCGGGAGGGCCGCGGCGCTCATGTCGATACGGACGTCGCTGGCCGCGGCGATCCGCCCGGCGTCCACGACCAGTCCGTCGCTGATGTCGGTCATCGCGGTGGCGCCGGCCTGGGCCGCCTCGAGGCCGGCTGTGTAGGGCGGCTCGGGACGACGATGGGCGGCCACCACCTGAACGGGGGAACGGAAACCGCGGGCCAACACCGCGTGACCCGCGTTCGCCCAACCCAGCCGGCCGGCGACGGCCACGCGGTCGCCGGGCCGGGCGCCGGAGAGCAGCACCGGGGCGCGCCCGTCCAGATCGCCGAGCGCGGTGACCCCGAGCACGATCTTGTCGCTGCGCACGACGTCGCCGCCCACGATGGCCACGTCCAGGCCGGCGCACTCCTGGCGCAACCCGATGAGCAGGCCGTCGGTCCAGTCCACGTCCAGCTCGCCCGGCACGCCCAGTGCCACGAGCAGCGCAATCGGTCGGGCGCCCATGGCGGTTACGTCGGCCAGGTTCTTGGCGGCCGCCTTGTGGCCGACGTCCTCGGCGGCCGACCAGTCGCGCCGGAAATGCACTCCCTCGACCAGCATGTCCGTCGTCGCTACCGTGCGGCCGTCCAGCGTGCGCACTACTGCGGCGTCGTCGCCCGGACCGAGCTCGGTCTGGCCGTTGGGCGCCAGACCGGCGATCACCCGCTCGATCAGCGCGAACTCGCCCACGTCAGCCACGGTGCGTGCAGTATCGATGATCAGCTCCTCGTCCGCGGGCAACCCAGGCATCGTAGGCGGTCAGCTCCCGGACGGCGCCGGGCCCGGCGGCGGGCTGCGCTAAGTTCTACCCGCCACGCGATCGCAGCCACGACGCACGAAACAGCGGACCCGGGAGGACTCGGTCATGCCAGACACGGTGCACGCCTACATCCTGATCCAGACCGAGGTTGGCAAGGCGGCCAGCGTGGCGCGCGAGATCGCGGGCCTGGACGGCGTCACCACCGCCGAGGACGTCACCGGTCCCTACGACGTGATCGTGCGCGCCGAGGCCAGCACCGTCGACGAGCTAGGAAAGCTCGTGGTCGCCCGCATCCAGGCCGTCGACGGCATCACCCGGACGCTGACCTGCCCCGTAGTCAACCTCTGAGAACCACTTGGCGCTATCTGCGGAGTCTCGCCGGGCCGCCCTGATCGCGACCGCGATCACGTTGCCGCTGGTCGTCGTGCTGGCCATCGCCTTCGGCGCCGGCCGGTCGCACAAGACCACGCGCCGTCCGCTGGGCCCGGTGGTGGTCTCCACACCGTCGTCAGCCGCCTCCGCCGCCGCCGTCGAGTCGTGCGAGAGGGTGATCGAGAAGCTCCCGGTGAAGCTGGACCGCATGACGCCGCGGGTCGTGCACGGCTCCTCTGCGGGCGTTGACACCCGCTACGTCGTCGCGTGGGGCAACCCGCCGGTGATCTTGAGCTGCGGGGTCGGCAGGCCCGCCGCGCTAAAGCCGGGCAGCGACATCGAGCTGTTCGGCGTCGGTCAGGACGATCACAACTCGCTCGTGCTGGCCACGCACACCAAGACCACGAACGTCTTCACCGTGGTCGACCGGCCGGTATACGTCTCCATCGAGGTCCCCAAGAGCCTCAACCGCGACCCAGTCAGCGTTCTCGCCGGCCTCGTCGCTCAGGCCTTGCCGTCCGTCTGCGACGCCCAGGCCAACACCGGACCGCCCGTCCCGGACGCGCAGCTCTGCACCCATCGCCCGTAGCCGGAGCGCCGCTGTTCAACGGCGAGGGGGAAGTTATGCCGGCCGAGGGGAGCCTCTGGACGGTTCCGCCGGCCATAACCCTCCCCTTCGGCACGGGCGGGACGGCGCTAGGACTCCGCGCGGCGAAGGGCGGCGGCGACGAGACGGTCGATGAGCTGCGGGTAGTCGACCCCGCTGGCCTGCCACATTCTGGGGAACATCGAGATCGGCGTGAAGCCGGGCATCGTGTTCACCTCGTTGACGATGACCGCATGAGCCGGCGTGACGAAGAAGTCCACCCGGGCGAGACCCGCGCAGTCCAGCGCCGCGAACGTCCGGCAGGCCAGGTCCTGGATCTCCTCGATGATCGGGGACGGCAGATCGGGCGGCAGGTCGAACTCGCAGGCGTCGTCCAGGTACTTGGCCTCGAAGTCGTACCAGTCGTGGCCGGAGACGAGCCGGATCTCGGCGGGCACGCTGGCGTCGGGATGGCCGGCGTCGTCCTCCAGCACACCGCATTCGATCTCCCGGCCGGGGACTGCCGACTCGACGAGGATCTTGTCGTCGTGTCCGAATGCCAATGCGACCGCCTCGGCCAGGTCGGCCCACGAGCGCACTTTGCTGATCCCGACGCTCGATCCGGAGCGCGCCGGTTTCACGAACAGCGGCAGGCCCAGCTCGGCCACATCGGATTCCAAGACCGGCCCAGCGCTGCGCCGGAACACCCTGAACGCCCCGACCGGGATCCCCTCGGCGCGCAGCAGCTTCTTGGTGAACTCCTTGTCCATCGCGGCCGCGCTGGCGAGCACACCCGGCCCGACGTACGGGATGCCGGCCATCTCCAGCAGGCCCTGGATGGTGCCGTCCTCGCCGAACCGGCCGTGCAGAACGGGGAACACCACGTCGACAGAGCCGAGCCGCTCCACGGCCTGGCCCGGATCGACGACCACCACCTCGGCCTTCGCGGCGTCGCCGCGCAACGACACCTCGCGGCCGGACTCGACCTCCGGCAGGGACCGGCCGGTGATGCGCAAGGCGTCCATCGGGCCGTCGGCGAGGACCCACTGCCCGCTGCGGGTGATGCCGACAGGGATGACGTCGTACCGTTCGGGGTCCAGCGCCGCGAGCACACTCCCGGCCGACACCGCCGAGACGCCGTGTTCACTGCTGCGTCCGCCGAAGACGACCGCGATGCGGATCCGCTCGGGCACGGTCACTCGCTCTTCATCGATCGGCTCATCAGCATGCGCACCATCTCCTGGGGCGAGCCGCCGCGGTAGCACACCGCCTCCACTGCCTCGGTGATCGGCACCTCCACGTCGTGCCGCCGGGCCAGGTCGAGCACCGACCGACACGAGGTGGCACCCTCGGCGACCTGGCCGTGCGTCGCGGCCTGAGCCTGGTCGACGGAGTCGCCACGGCCCAGCCGCTCGCCGAACGTGCGGTTGCGCGACAGCGGCGACGCGCAGGTGGCCACGAGATCGCCCAGACCAGCCAGGCCCGCGAAGGTCATGGGGTTGGCGCCGAGCGCGGCACCCAATCGGGCCGTCTCGGCCAGCCCCCTGGTGATGATCGTCGCGATGGTGTTGTCGCCCATCCCCATGCCCTGACAGGCGCCGCAGGCCAACGCGATGATGTTCTTCACCGCGCCGCCCAGCTCACAGCCGATGACGTCGTCGTTGGTGTAGGGCCGGAAGTACGCCGTCTTGCAGGCGTGTTGGACGGCCTCGGCACGGGCGCCGTCGGTGCAGGCCACCACCGTGGCGGTGGGCTGTTCCAGGGCGATCTCGCGGGCCAGGTTCGGTCCCGAGACGACGGCAATCTGCTCGTCCGGGAAGCCGGTGACCTCGCTCATCACCTCGCTCATCCGCTTCACGCTGCCTAGCTCGATGCCCTTCATCAGGCTGACGAGCGTGGCCGACGGCGGCAGCTTGGCCACCCAGTCAGCCAGGTTCGCGCGGAACGTCTGCGACGGCATGGCGAAGGCGACGATGTCCGCGTCCGCCAGCGCCTCGGTCGGGTCGTGGGTCGCCTGCAACGTGGCAGGCAGGTCGATCTCGGGCAGGTAGGCCTCGTTGCGGTGCGTCTGGCTGATCGCGTCAGCCTGCTCCTCCCGACGCGCCCACAGGGTCACCTCGCCGCCCGCGTCCGCGAGCACCTTCGCGAACGTGGTACCCCACAGGCCCGCGCCGAAGACGGCGGCCCGCGTCATCCGGCGCTCGCTGGACGCCGGGCAAACTCCGCGGGCGCGGCCTCGCCGCGAATCTGCGCCACCTGGTCGCGCACCGCCACCATCACCGCGTTCGTGATCTCGCGAAGCGCCTGCGTGGTCGGCGGCGCTCCGGCGTACTTGCTGAGGTCCACCGGCGGGCCGGCCGAGATCGTCACCGTCTTGCGCGGGAACGGCCGGTACCGCTTGTGGTAGACGTCGACGGCGTTCTGAGCGCCCCACTGCCCCACCGGGATCACCTTCGCCTCCGGGACCAGCAGAGCCAGCCGCGCCACGCCTGTCTTGGCGGACATGGGCCAGAAGTCGGGGTCCCGCGTGACGGTGCCCTCCGGATAGACCACCACGAGCTCACCTGCCTGCAGCGCGGCGGCGGCGGCGTCCAAGGAGGTGGCGGCATCCCGGCTGCCCCGCTCGACCGGGATCTGCCCGGCCTTCCCGATGACCCATCCGACCACGGGGATCTTGAACAGTGACGCCTTGGCCAGGTAGCGCGGGACGCGGGCGCTGTCCCAGATGAATTGCGTCATGATCACCGGGTCGACGTACGACACATGGTTCGCAGCCACAATGGTCGGCCCCTCGGCGGGGATGGCGTCGATGTTGTGCCACCGTCGTTTGAAGAACGCGTTGTTGAAGCCCACGACGAGGATGGAGAGTGAGCGCAGGAACACCCCGACTCGGGGCTTCGGTCGTCGCTGCATCACGCTCCCGACTGGTCGCGGCGGATGGTCGAGGAAGGTGGCCGCGCTGCCCGTTCACCTTAGAGGCCAGACCACACCTACGTGGAACGGGACGGCACAGTGGAACGGGACGGCACGGCGGAACGGGACGGCACAGCGGAAACCCACCCGCGACGCTATGGCAGCATCGGGCGGTGCTCTGGACGGCCCTGCTGCCGCTGGCCGCCCTGGCCTCGGCTAAGAGCCGGCTCCGCGCCGCCTCGCCGGATGAGGCTGCGCACCGGCGCCTGGTCACCGCGATCCGGGACGACACCGCCGCGGCCCTGCGGACCAGCCGCGCGGTGGCTCACGTGGTGGCGGTCAGCCCGGACCCGGACTGCCTCGACTGGGCGGCCAGGCACGGTTTCGTCGCCTTGGCCGAAGTCGAGTCTGGGCTGAACGCCGCGCTCGAGCTCGCGGCGGCCGACGCCACCCGCCGCTGGCCCGGCGACGGCCTGGTCGCGGTCGTCGGCGATCTGCCCGCCGCCAACGGCCCGGCGCTCGACGACGTGCTGGCCCGAGTCGGCCCCGCGCAGCGCGGCTTCGTCGCCGACCACAACCGGGTTGGGACGACGCTGCTGGCCGCCGGCGCCTGCGTGCCGCTGGAGCCCCGGTTCGGCGTCGACTCGGCGCGGCGGCATCGCGAGTCGGGAGCCGCGCCCCTCGAGGCCGATGCGGGGCTGCGCTGGGACGTCGACACGCCCGAGGACCTGGCCGCCGCGCTGGCCACGGTCAAGGTCGGAGAGCACACCCGCGGCGTATTGGGCTGACGGTCGCGGTTCCCTCTGGTCACGTGATCGCGGCATCATGACACCATGACCGGCACGCAGTCCGCTCCGCAGGTTCGCGCCGACCGTCTCGCCGCCGACCCGGCGGCGCCGCCGATCGACCCGGTCGACTCTGTCCCCGAAGGTGACCTGGTCGCGGTCGAGACGGTGCCGGTGCCGGATCTTCCCACCGACCGGTACGGCAATCGCGAGATCTCTTGGCTGAACTACAACTCCCGCGTCCTCGCCCAGGCCGAGGACCGGCGCCAGCCTTTGCTGGAACGGGCCAAGTTCCTCGCGATCTTCGCCAGCAACCTCGACGAGTTCTACATGGTGCGGGTGGCCGGGCTGAAGCGGCGCCACGACATGGGCCTGACGCTCGCGTCCCCGGACGGGCTCAGCCCCACCGAGACCCTGGCCCGCATCGCCGAGAAGAGCCGCGAGCTGGCGGTCCGGCAGGCACGCTGTTTCGGCGAGGACATCGCGCCGGCCCTGGACGCCGAGGGCATCCACATTCGGCGCTGGGAGCACCTCGACGACGACGAGCGGGCCCGGCTGGCCGAGTACTTCCAGTCCAAGGTCTTCCCGCTGCTGACGCCGCTGGCCGTGGATCCGGCGCACCCGTTCCCTTACATCTCTGGCCTGTCGCTCAATCTCGGCGTGCTGGTACGTGAGCCGGATTCGGAGGCCGAACGGTTCGCCCGGATCAAGGTGCCGAACAACATCCCCCGTTTCGTGGTGGTTTCCCAGAGCGCGGTCGAGGCCGAGTTCCTCCCGCTCGAGGACCTCATCGCCGCCCACCTGGAGATGCTGTTCCCGGGCATGACGATCGTCGAGCATCACCTGTTCCGGATCACCCGCAACGCTGACCTCGAGGT
>DATAEG010000033.1:0-2202 GCA_036258135.1 Jatrophihabitantaceae bacterium
CTGCTGTCATCGGTCATTCCTTACACCTTCGAGCTCGAAGCGCTGCGGCGGATGCCGGCGAGGGTGTTCGGGATCCTGATGAGTCTCGAGCCGGCGGTTGCCGCGCTGGTGGGGCTGGTCATCCTCGGCGAGATGCTCGACCTCCGCGAGTGGACGGCGATCGGCTGTGTTGTCGTGGCGTGCCTCGGAGCCACCCGCTCGCAGGAGACCCCGCGCGAGGCACCGGAGGCGTAGGCCAGTAAGAGCGTCATCACTGGGCCGGGCTCACCGCAAGGAACGCGGCCGGATCACGGGCAACGCCGCCGACCCTCACCTCGAAGTGCAGGTGCGGTCCGGTGGCGTTGCCGCTAGAGCCGACGGAGCCCACCTGCCTGCCAGTCTCGACGGTGTCGCCGACCGTCACGGTGACGGCGGACAGGTGGGCGTAATACGTGACCACGCCACCGTGGTCGATGGCGACCAGGTTGCCGTATCGACCGGCGGGCCCGGCTGCGGTCACCTGGCCGCGCGCCGCGGCGAAGACCGGCACGCCCGGCTCCGTCGCGAAGTCGAGGCCGCTGTGCCGGCCCGACACCCAGTGCGGACCGGAGTCGCCGAAGCGCGCGGTGATGCGATACGAGTCTGCGATCGGCAGGGCCAGGCGATCCGCCGCAGCCTGGCCGCCAATCACCAGCCCGACGGTCGTCGGCCCGGCCCGGGCCCGGCGGACCGGATCGGGCAGCCACGACGTGGGGCCGACGATCGTTGCGGCCACGCTCACGACCACCTGCTCACCCTCCACCGTGCAGGACCGGAGGACTCCGCCGTTGGCCGCCGCCACCGTCCGGGCGAGTGCGCAGGCCGGCTCCGCACCGAAGCCGACCTGGCCGGCACCAGCGAGTGCGGCCAGGTCGGCGGCCGCGGCTGCCCGGTGCCGAGCGTCGTATCCGGCCGCGAGCGTGAGTACCACGAGCAGGGCCGTCAGCGCCACGGCGACGGCGCCGAGTACCAGGATCGAACCGGCGCCTCGCTCGCCGTTGGCGAGCCGGCGGCTCATGGTCTCTCCAACACGGCGGCGGCCCTGGCGTGCACGGTCGGAGCCGGGAGATCGGCACCGAACGGCAGCGGCACGGGGACCCGCGCCGAAACATCGACTGTGACGGCGTCCTCGCCGATATGGACCTGAACCGACGCCCGGTCCGGCGCAACCGTCTCGGCCAGATCGGAAACGACCGCCGGCTGCTCCCCCCGGGCAGCCGCGCGGGCGGCCTCGCGGGCAGCGTCGGCGCATCGGATCTGTGCCAGAGCTATCGCCACCAGCCATACCGCCCCGACCACGATCACCACCAGCGCGGGCAACGCGGCTGCGATCTCCGCAGTGACCGCACCGCTGGCGGGGTCATCATGCGAGCGGCGCCGGCGGGGCGAACCCCACCGGCGCGAAATCGTCGTCATCCCAGGATGTCGAAGGCGTGGCGTACGACGCTGGTCAGCAGTTCGACCACGGTTTCACTCGTCAGCAACTTGTACAGGACCCCGCCAAACCCACAGGCAGCAACGGTTCCCACCGCGTACTCGGCCGTCGTCATTCCCTGCTCGCTCCGGCGCAGCACCTTGACGATCATGGACATGGGACCTCCCGGAACCGGCAGCCGGCCGGTGCGGGCCTCACGACGGTGAGGCTGCAAACCAGGCTGTTCGGTTCGGCCGGCCGGCTGCAGGTCGCAGATCGAGGTTGGGGACAGCGACGGCCCCGCAGGCCCACTGTGGACGACGTTGACAGCGGCCCGCGCTGTCAGGGCAGCAGTGGCGCGGCGGCGGTAACGACCAGCGGGACTATGCCGACCAGGACGAATGCCGGCAGGAAGCACAGCCCGAGCGGAGCCGCGGCTCGGGCACCGAGCGATCGTGCGCGTGCCTCGGCGGCCCACCGGGCAGTGTCTCGAGCGTCGTGGGCAGCGCGGTCGAGCATCTCGTTCGGAGACGTGCCCCAGGTCGCTGAGCTCGCGAGCGCACGCGCTAATGGGCGAAAGGCGGGTTCCGTGGCGCCCAGCCCCAACCACGCCGTACCCGGATCGGAGCCCAGACGAACGGCAGCCACGGTCGATCGCAACACGGCCCCAACCGGGCCGCCGAGGGCGTCTGCAACCGCCTCGGCGGCAACGACCGGCGGACATCCGGCCGCAACGGCCGCCGACATGAGCTCAGCCACCAGCGGGACCG
>DATAEG010000034.1:0-16197 GCA_036258135.1 Jatrophihabitantaceae bacterium
CCCGAGCGGATCCGTCACCGCGACCGTGTCGAAGAAGGAAGACCTGTCCGCATTGCTGCCCGCCAAGATCAAGTCCGCGGGCAAGCTCGTGGTCGGCGTGAACGTGCCGTACACGCCGAACGAGTACAAGCAAGGTGGGAAGATCGTCGGTTTCGACGTGGACCTTTTGGACGCCACCGCCAAGGTGCTTGGCCTGACCACCGAGTACCGCGAGGCGGACTTCCCCAAGATCGTTCCGGCCGTCGAGGCCGGGACCTACGACATCGGCATGTCGTCGTTCACCGACAACAAGCTACGTGAGAAGACTGTCGATTTCGTGGACTACTTCTCCGCCGGCATCCAGTGGGCGGCGCCGGCCGGCAAGACGGTCGACCCGACGAACGCGTGCGGCCTGAAGGTGTCCGTCCAGTCCGGCACCACTGAGGCCGACGACGAGTTGCCGGCGAAGAGCAAGGCCTGCACCTCGGCGGGCAAGAAGGCGATCACGATCGTCAAGTTCGAGAACCAGGACGACGCCACCAACGCCGTCGCCTTGGGCAGGGTCACCGCGATGAGCGCCGACTCGCCGGTGACGCTCTACGCGATCAAACAGAGCGGCGGCAAGTTGGTGAAGGCGGGCGTCGTCATGGAGGCCGCGCCGTACGGCTGGCCGATCGCCAAGGGCTCGCAGCTGGTGCAGGCGATGCAAAAGGCGCTGCAGTCGCTTATGGACAGCGGGGTCTACACGCAGATCTGCCAGAAGTGGGGTCTCGAGGACGGCGCCATCAAGACCGCCAGCGTCAACGGCGCGATCAACTGACGTTCCGATGACCGTCACAACGGAAACGGCCACCGTTGCCGACGACTCGACGATCGACGCCGTCCCCCTCCGCCATCCCTGGCGCTGGGTGGCGGCGGTCGTCCTCCTCGGATTAGTCGGCCTGTTCATCTACGGCGCGGCCACCAACCCGAGGTTCCACTGGGACACCTACCGTCAGTACCTTTTCGACCAGCGCATCACGCGTGCGGCCTGGAACACACTGCAGCTGACGTTCTGGGCGATGCTCATCGGCGTGGCGCTCGGCGTGGTGCTGGCCGTGATGCGGCTCTCGCCGAACCCGGTGCTCAAGTCGTTCGCCTGGGTCTACCTGTGGATCTTCCGGGGCACACCGGTATATGTGCAGCTGGTCTTCTGGGGCCTGTTCAGCTCGCTGTACCCGCAGCTGGCCCCTGGAGTGCCGTTCATCCACCAATTCACGCATCTGAACATCCAGCAGGTCAACGCGGCGTTCTACTTCGCCATCATCGGGCTGAGCCTGAACGAGGCGGCGTATATGGCCGAGATCGTTCGGGCCGGCATCACGTCGGTTGATCCGGGCCAGAGCGAGGCGGCGTCGGCACTGGGCATGACCTGGACGCTGGAGATGCGGCGCATCGTGTTGCCGCAGGCCATGCGCGTGATCATCCCGCCCACCGGCAACGAGCTGATCAGCATGCTCAAGACCACGTCACTGGTCACCGCGGTGCCGTACACCCTCGACCTTTATGAGTCCCAGCGGCAGATTGCGGGCGTGCTGTACCGGCCCGTCCCGCTACTGCTGGTCGCGTCTACGTGGTACCTGGCCATCACCAGCGTGCTGATGGTGGGCCAGTACTTCTTGGAGCGGCACTACAGCCGGGGCTACTCCCGTCAACTCACCGGTCGGCAGCGCCGGGCGATGATGCAGAAGAGCCAGAACGCGCAGGTGCCGGCAAGATGACCGAGCCCTTGGTACGCGCCGAGAAGGTGCACAAGCGGTTCGGTCCGCTGGAGGTGCTGAAGGGGGTCTCCCTGACCGTCGGCAAGGGAGACGTGATGTGCATGATCGGCCCGTCCGGCTCGGGCAAGACCACGTTCCTGCGCTGCATCAACCACTTGGAGACGATCAGCGGTGGGCGGCTGTACGTCGACGGCGTGCTTGTCGGGTTCGTGGAGCGCCACGGCAAGCTGCACGAACTGCACCCGCGCGATATCGCCAAGCAGCGGCGTGAGATCGGCATGGTCTTCCAGCACTTCAACCTCTTCCCGCATATGACTGCGCTGGAGAACTGCATCGAGGCGCCGAACCGCGTGCAGGGACGCAAGAAGAAAGAGGTTGTCGGGGAGGCCAGGGCGCTGCTCGACAAGGTCGGGCTGTCCGACAAGGCCGAGGTGTACCCGGCCCAGCTCTCCGGTGGGCAGAAGCAGCGGGTGGCCATCGCTCGCGCGCTGGCCATGAAGCCGAAGCTCATGCTCTTCGACGAGCCCACTTCCGCGCTCGACCCGGAGCTAGTCGGCGAGGTGCTCGACGTGATGAAGCAACTCGCCCGCGAGGGCATGACCATGGTGGTCGTCACCCACGAGATGGGCTTCGCCCGGGAGGTCGGCGACCAGCTCGTCTTCATGGACGAGGGCGTGGTCGTCGAGGCGGGCAAGCCGCGTGACGTGCTCGTCAACCCGCAGCACGAACGGACGAAGACCTTCCTGTCCAAGGTGTTGTGAAGACCCCACGAAGACGCTCCGCAGACCACGCTCCGCGTCTTCGCGGGGGCCCCGGATGAGAAGTCTGGTCGGCTGGGATTCCGACCCGGCGGTCGCGGCCTGGCCCGGGTTGCCGCCGCTGGCTGGCGACGCCACCGCCGACGCCTGCGTGGTGGGCCTCGGGGGATCGGGGCTGGCCGCGGTGGAGGCGTTCGCTGACGCGGATTTGTCGGTGATCGGCGTAGACGCCGGGCGTGTGGGAGCGGGCGCGGCTGGCCGCAATGGCGGGTTCCTGCTCGGCGGCGGCGCGCCGGCGTTCCACGAGGCGGTCCGCCGCTGGGGCGAGGACCTCGCGATTGTGTTGTATCGGGCCACTCTGGCCGAGCTGGACCGGCTGGCCGACGACCTCGGCCCGGACGTGCGCCGGGCCGGGTCGATCCGGCTGGCCGGGCTGCCCGGTGGGGACGAGGACCGATCGGCCGAGTCGGCCGACTGCGCCCGTCAAGAGCAGGCCATGCGGGCCGCCGGCCTGGCCGTGGAGCGGTACGCGGGACCGTTGGGCGAGGGCCTCTTCTTCCCCGCCGACGCCCAGGTGAACCCGGCGCGGCGCATCGTGCGCACCGCGGAGCGGCTGGCCGGGCGAGCCCGGCTGCACGAGAGGACGACGGTCCGCGCTGTCCGGGCCGGGTCGGTGGTCACGGACGCGGGCGAGGTGTCGGCCGGTCTCGTCGTTGTCGCGGTCGACGGCCGGCTCGAGTTGCTGCTGCCGCAACTGGCAGATCTCGTCCGCACGGCGCGGCTCCAGATGCTGTCGACGGCACCGGTGCCGACCGGGCGGCTGCCCTGCCCAGTCTATGCCCGGTGGGGCTATGACTACGCCCAGCAGGACGCCGCCGGCCGCGTGTACGTCGGGGCGGGACGGGACCGCTTCGTCGACGCCGAGTGGACGCCGGACACCGAGCCCACCGAGGCGGTCCAGCGTTACGCCGAGGAGGTGGCGGCTCGGATGGCCGGGCAGCCGGTCGACGTCGCGGCCCGCTGGGCGGCCTCGGTCGGGTTCACTGAGGACGGCCGCGCCCTGTGCCTGCCCGTGGACGACGGCGTGATCGCCTGCGGCGGCTACAGCGGGACCGGCAATCTGGTCGGGCCGGTGGCGGCGCGAGTCGCGGTGGCCTGGCTTCTCGACGGAACTGGGCCGCCGGCCTACTTCCGCTCAGACCCCACGTAACGCCGCCAGCATAGGCGCCAAAAGGGGATTGGCCGCCGTCGGCCGATGCACGACGTCCACGCGGCGCCGCAGCGGACGTCCGGCCAGCGGCACCGCCCGGACGGCACGGTCCGGCGCCACCCCGAGCTCCGGCACGACCGCCACGCCCAACGCGGCGCCCACCAGTCCTCGCATCACCGCGTAATCGTTGCTGCGGAAGCTCACGCGCGGCCGAAACCGGGCGGCGGCACACATCCGGTCGAGGTTGGCCGCGCCCGCCGAGCCCTCCAGAGGAGCCACGAACGTCTCGTCCCGCAGGTCGGCCAGCCGGACCGACACGCTGACGTCGCGGCGCGAGGCGGGCAGCAGGACGCGCAACGGCTCGTGACGCAGCGCCACCCGGACCAGCGTCCCGAAGTCGGCGGACACAAGGTCGTACTCGTACACCAGGGCGAGATCGAGCCGGCCATCCTGCACCTGAGGAACGAGCAGCTCTGGCTCCCCCTCGACGAGCTCGACCTCAGCGCCCGGCGTCAGTCGTCGCAGCGCGGCCAGGGCCCGTGGCAGGATCGTCGCACCCGCGGTCGGGAACGCGCCTACCCGCAGCCGGCCCTCCTCGCCGCGGGCCATCCCGGCGATCTCGCGCTCCGCGGCGGCCAGATCGGCGAGCGGGCCGCCGGCGAGCTCGGCCAGGCGTTGCGCCGCCGCCGTCGGCCGAACCTGGTGCGGCAGGCGTTCGAACAGCGGCACCCCGCAGGCCCGTTCCAACGCCGCCATTTGTTGCGAGACGGCCGAGGGCGTGTACTGGAGCTGGGTGGCCGCCGCCGCGAAGGACCCGGCATCTACTACTGCCCGCAGGGTCGTCAGCTGGGTAGGATCGAGCACAAGCAGACCTTACGCTCAACGTAATGAAGTTAAGCGCTGCTCATCTTGGCCAGGAGCCTCGTTTCGCCGAGAATTGAGAGGTGACCGACTTCGACTGGCAACTGCACCCTGACGCTGAAGCTCTCGTGGACCGCCTGCTCGACCAGGCGACGGACCGCAGCCGGTGGCTCGCCGACTTCCGCACCACGCTGGACGCGCGCACTTCGACCCGCATTCAGGACTGGCTGGATCACCTCGCCGCCCCGGTCGCGGCCGCCGAACTGGCCGCCGTCGGGTACATCGAGGGATGGCAGAGTGCGCCGGGTGTCTGGCGCCACCCGGGTGCGGAGCTGCCTGCGATCGTCATGGCGCCGGCCTACCGGGTCGCGCTGCGGGTCGATGACGCGGCCGCCGCGGCGCAGGCCAATGGCTCGGACCACTCCGTCGCAGGCTCGCCGCTTAGCGGATACCGCGAGGTAGAGCTGCACGACGAGCGTGAGGTCGCCGTCATGGCCGTGGAGCGCCGGTCCTGGGCCGCGGGCGTCATGCCCGTCATGTTCACCGACGCTGAGCGCGCGGCGGCCAGCGAGGCATGGCAGATACTGGCCGAGCGGCCGCGCACCCGGCTTGGAGCGGACGGCGTCGACGCGCAGCTGCCGTTCGCCGAGCGCGCCGTCGAGATGGTCGGCGCCGACCTCGCGGCCTCGTACTTTCTGCAGCTGGAGCGGGAGTTCTGGCAGCGCTCCAACACCGCTGGGATGTTGCAGCACGCCCGCCAGGACCGGCTGGGCCTGGGCTGGGGCAACAACGACCACCACACGTTCCGATCGTCGCGGACCGCGTTCCGTCCCCTGGTGCAGTTCCTGACCACCCTAGGATTCGGCTTGCGCGAGCGCTTCTACGCCGGCGCCGAGGCCGGCTGGGGCGCGCAGGTGCTCGAGCATCCGGGTTGCGGCGGCGTGATCTTCGCCGACGTGGACCTGACGCCGTCCGAGGTCGAAATCGACTTCGCGCGCATGCCGCTGGCCGAGCCTCGGGAGTACGGCACGGTGGGCATGTGGTGTGCGCTGCACGGCGAGTCCGTCCTCGAGGCGGGCATGCACCACCTCGAGGGGCAGTTCGAGTTCGACGGGCTGCGCGCCGAGCTGGCCGGCCGCGGGGTGACGAGTATGGTCCCGTTCTCCGACTCCGCCCACCTGCGCCAGGCGTTCACCGAAGCCGAGGTGTGGAAGGTGCCCCAGGAGCGGCTCGAAGCGCTCGTTGAAGCCGGGCACCTGACGCCGGAGCGTGCGGCCGAGATCGGCCGCGACGGCGCCGCCGGTTCGCACCTGGAGAACCTGTCCCGCCGCGGAGGCTTCAAGGGCTTCAACCAGCACAATGTCTCGACGACCATGCGCGCCACCCACCCGCGCGACTACGTGCCGCGCTGACACCGGCGAGAATGTGGCGGTGACCGAGCTCGTCGCCGCGTTACGCCGCGCCGGTGTCGCCGAAGTCGACGACTCCGCACGACGGCGCGCCGAGTACTCCAGCGACGCGTCGAACTACCGGGTGGTCCCCGTTGCCGTCGCCTTCCCGCGGGACGCCGATGAGGTGGCCGCTGCACTGGACGTGTGCCGCAGCTTGGGCATGCCGCTCACGATGCGCGGCGCGGGGACGTCGATCGTGGGGAACGCCGTCGGCACCGGCCTGGTGCTCGACACGTCGGTGCACCTCACCGAGATCCGCGAGCTGGACCCGGAGGCGGCGACCGCCGTGGTCGAGCCCGGTGTGGTGCTGGACCGACTGCAGGCGGCGGCGGCGCCGTACGGGCTGCGGTTCGGGCCGGACCCGTCCTCGCACTCACGGGCCACCCTCGGCGGGATGATCGGCAACAACGCGTGCGGCTCCCGCGCTCTTGCCTACGGCAGGACCTCCGACAACGTCCTGGCCCTTACGGCGCTTGCCGGGACGGGACGCATCGCGTCCGCCGTCGCGGCGGAGCTGGAACCCGTGGTCCGGGCAAATCTCGAGGTCCTGCGCACCGAGTTCGGCCGCTTCGGCCGCCAGGTCTCCGGCTACGCGCTCGAGCACCTGCTGCCCGAACGCGGCGCCGACGTCACCAAGATGCTCGTCGGGACCGAAGGAACGCTCGGCGTCGTTACCGAGGCCACGGTGCGGCTGGTCCGGACACCGGCGGTCACCGCGTTGGTGGTGCTCGGTTACCCGGACATGGCGACGGCGGCGGACGCCGCCCCGGCCCTGCTGCCGCACCGTCCGGTGGCCGTCGAGGGCCTGGACGCCCGGCTGGTCGACGTCGTGCGCCGCCGCGCCGGCCGCGTCCCAGACTTGCCGGCGGGGGCCGGCTGGCTGCTCGTCGAGGTGGCGGGGGAGACGTCGGCCGAGGCCGTCGCGGCAGGGAAGCGGCTGGCGGCCGACGGTGCAACCTCGGCGACCGCCATCGTCACCGGTGCGGCGGCGGCCACCGTCTGGCGCATCCGGGAGGACGGCGCCGGTCTGGCTGGCCGGCTTCCAGACGGGACGCCCTGCTGGCCGGGCTGGGAGGACGCGGCGGTGCCGCCCGAGCGGTTGGGCACGTATCTCCGCGAGTTCTTCGCGCTGCTGGCCGAGCACCGTCTCGACACGTTGGCCTACGGCCACTTCGGCGATGGCTGCGTGCACGCGCGCATCGACTTCCCGCTGGGGACGGAGCCCGCGCGGCTGCGCGCCTTCACCGAGGCGGCCGCCGACCTGGTGGCCGAACATGGCGGCTCGATATCGGGCGAGCACGGCGACGGACGTGCCCGGGGCGAGCTGCTGCGCCGGATGTACTCCACGCGGGCGTTGGCGGCGATGGCCGCGGTGAAGGACGTCTTCGACCCGAACAACCTGCTTAACCCCGGCGTGATCGTCGACCCGAGGCCGCTCGACGCCGACCTGCGGCTGCCGGTCGCGCCGCCGCGGCGCCGCGGCCTTGCCCTGGCCTACCCGCATGACGACGGCGATTTCAGCGCCGCGGTACACCGCTGCGTAGGCGTCGGCAAGTGCCGGGCCGACACCACCGCCACCGGCGGGGTCATGTGCCCGTCCTACCTGGCCACCCGCGACGAGAAGGACTCCACCCGGGGCCGGGCGCGCGTGCTACAGGAGATGGTCAACGGGTCGGTAGTCGACGGCTGGCGTTCGGATGCGGTCCGCGACGCCCTCGACCTGTGCCTGTCGTGCAAGGGGTGCAGCTTCGACTGCCCGGCGGGCGTGGACATGGCCACCTACAAGGCGGAGGCGTTGTACCAGCGGTACCGGCGCCGGCCGCGGCCGCGCAGCCACTACAGCCTGGGCTGGTTGCCGCGCTGGGCCCGGCTGTCGCCGCGGCTGGCCAACCTGGCGCTGCGGGCCCCCGGGGGGCGGGCGGTGGCGGGCGTCGACCGCCGCCGAGGGTTGCCTAGATTCGCCCGCCAGACCTTCCGGCAGTGGTTCGCCGACCGTCCCGTGGCCAGCGGGAAGCCGGTGCTGCTATGGGTGGACACGTTCACCGACCACTTCGCCCCGCAGGTCGGGCAGGCCGCGGTTCGGGTGCTCGAGGACGCCGGATACGCCGTGCAGATTCCGCGCGGCCACGTCTGCTGCGGCCTGACCTGGATCTCCACTGGACAGCTGGACGGGGCCCGCCGGCAACTGCGCCGCAGCCTGGCCGCCTTGGAGGGCGCGCTCGCCGACGCGACGGCGATCGTCGGACTGGAGCCGTCCTGCACCGCCGTCTTTCGCTCTGACGCCGCCGAGCTGCTTCCGGAAGACCCGCGCGCCGTCCAAGCGTCGACCTCGGTACGCACGCTCGCCGAGCTACTTCAGGGCGACGGTGATTGGTCCGCGCCCGACCTCAGCAACGTCCGGGCGGTGGCTCAGCCGCATTGTCACCATCACGCGGTGCTGGGCTGGTCCACCGACGCCGAGCTGTTGCGCCGGGCCGGTGCCCAGGTGACCGCGGTCGGCGGTTGCTGCGGCCTGGCCGGCAACTTCGGCGCGGAACGCGGTCACTACGACGTCTCCGTCGCGGTGGCCGAGACCGCCCTGCTTCCCGCGGTCCGCGCCGCGCCCGATGCCGTGGTGCTTGCCGACGGCTTCTCCTGCCGCACCCAGCTGGCCGAACTAGCCGGCCGGGACGGCATCCATCTCGCCCAGCTCCTGGACGCACACCGGAAGGACCAGTCATGATCGGCCCGACAAGAGGTTTCGTGCCGCCGCCTTACCCCTACGAGCGGCTGGACGAGATCGCCGCCATCGCCGACAAGCACGACGGCGGCGCCGTGGACCTCTCGATCGGCACGCCGTGCGACCCGCCCCCACCCGAGGTCGTGGCCGAGCTCTCCCGGGGTGAGACGTCGCGGGGTTACCCGTCGTCGGTGGGCACGCCTGCACTGCGGGCGGCCGCGGCGCGCTGGATCTCGCGGCGACTGGGCGCCGAGGTCGACCCGGCCGACCAGCTGGCCGCCTGTGTCGGCAGCAAGGAGTTCGTCGCGTCCGTGCCGCAGTACCTGCGGCTACGTGATCCGAGCCGGGACACCGTCCTCTACCCGCAGGTCAGCTACCCGACGTACGAGATGGGCGCGATCCTGGCCGGCTGCCGCGCGGTCCCCTACGCGGACTTCGAGGACGTCGCCGACGCCGACGCCGAACGCGCGCTCTGCGTCTGGGTGAACTCGCCCGGCAACCCCACCGGCGAACTGCTCGACCTGGCCGCGGCCGCCCGTTGGGGACGCGCGCGCGGCGTGCCGGTCCTCTCCGACGAGTGTTACGCCGAGTTCACCTACGCGGCGGCCCCCACGACCATCCTGCGGGAGGGCACCAGCGGGGTCATCGCCGTCCACTCGCTGTCGAAGCGGGACAACTTCGCCGGGGCCCGGATCGGGTTCTATGCCGGCGATGCCGAGTTGGTCGGCTACCTGCGCGAGGTACGCAAGCACGCGGGCCTGATGCCGTCGGGACCGGTGCAGGCCGCAGCCGTCGTGGCGCTGGACGACGACGCTCACGTCGAGGTGCAGCGCCAGCGTTACCTGGCCCGGATGCGCACCCTCCGCGCTGTCCTGGCCGCCTGCGGCTACCCGGCCGAGTTGCCGGACGGCGCGTTCTATCTGTGGCTGCCCTGCCCTGGCGGCGACGCCTGGGAGGCGGCCCGCGACCTGGCCCGACGCGTCGGCATCGTCGTCTCGCCCGGCGAGTTCTACGGCCCGGCCGCGGCCGCCCACATCCGGCTGGCCGCGGTCGCGCCGGATGACCGGATCGCTCTGGTGGCCTCCCGCGTGTGACCCGAACGCCTGAGGCGGGATCGAGCACGTCGTCAACGGCGTGGGCGCGCCGGTGAACGCCGCTCGGCCGGGGCCGAGCGACATCGTCACGTATCCGTTGGCGGGACGGTCAGACGAACTCGACGCCCTGCGCCAGCGGCAGCTCGGTGGAGTAGTTCACCGTGTTCGTGGTGCGCCGCATGTAGGCCTTCCACGCGTCCGAGCCGGACTCCCGGCCGCCACCGGTCTCCTTCTCGCCGCCGAACGCGCCGCCAATCTCGGCCCCCGACGGGCCGATGTTCACGTTGGCGATGCCGCAGTCGGACCCGTCCGCGGCCATGAAGCGCTCGGCCTCGCGTCCGTCCAAAGTGAAGATCGAGGACGAGAGGCCCTGCGGCACTTGGTTGTGCAGGGCGAGAGCGTCGTCGAAGTCGGTGTAGTCGACGACGTAGAGGATCGGGGCGAACGTCTCGGTTTGCATGACCGCGCTCTGGCCCGGCATCCGGACCACTGCGGGCTGCACGTAGTAGGCGTCGGGCGCCTCGTCGGCGAGCACCCGCTCACCACCGACGATGACCTCGCCGCCGTCCGCCACCGCCTTCTCCAGCGCGGCCACGTAGCCGTCGTAGGCGGCCTTGTCGATGAGCGGGCCGACCAGCGTGCCGTCGTCCAGCGGGGAGCCGATGGGCAGGCTCTGGTAGGCGGCCGCGATACGGGCGACCAGGTCGTCGGCGATGTCGTCGTGTGCGATGACCCGGCGCAGGGACGTGCAGCGCTGGCCTGCGGTGCCGGCAGCGCTGAACACGATGCCACGCACGGTCAGGTCCAAGTCGGCGCTGGGCGCCACGATGGCAGCGTTGTTGCCACCCAGCTCGAGGAGCAGGCGGCCGAACCGCCCGGCCACCCGCGGAGCCACCGCGCGTCCCATCCGGGTGGAGCCGGTGGCGCTGATCAGCGCCACGCGGGAGTCGTCGGTCAGCGCCTCGCCGACCTCCGGCCCACCCAGGACGACGGACGACACGGCCACCGGCGCGCCGACCCGCCGGGCCGCCTCGGTCACCAGCGCCTGGCAGGCCAGCGCGGTCAGCAGCGTCTTCTCCGACGGCTTCCAGACCACCGCGTCGCCGCAGACCAGCGCCAAAGCCGCGTTCCAGGACCAGACCGCAACCGGGAAGTTGAACGCACTGATCACTCCGACGACACCGAGCGGGTGCCACTGCTCCATCATTCGGTGGCCGGGCCGCTCGGATGCGATGGTGAGGCCGAAGAGCTGCCGGGAAAGGCCCACCGCGAGGTCGCAGATGTCGATCATCTCCTGGACCTCGCCCAGGCCTTCGCTGCGGATCTTGCCCGCCTCGATCGAGACCAGCGCGCCGAGGTCCTGCTTGTGCTCGCGGAGCAACTCGCCGAGCTTGCGTACCAGCTGTCCGCGGACCGGGGCGGGCGTGGTGCGCCACTGGAGGAACGCCTCGTGCGCCGCATCGACGATGGCGCCGACCTCGTCCCGGGTGTGCTCGTGCACCCGGGCCAGCTCGCCGCCGGTGATCGGCGTGCGAGCGGGCAAATCGCCGTCGGTCAGGGTGACGCCGAGGCGGTCAAGGATCTCCGACGTCTGCCGGGTGAGATCTTCGTGCGCTGGGATGCCCATGTTGGTTCAGGTCCTTTCAGACGGCGCCGAGCTCGGCGAAGCGGGCCCCGTTGGTGGTGGCCAGGAGGTCCTCCAGGCGGATGGACTCCTGGGGGATGAACCCGGCGCCGGGCAGTACACCGTCGGCGACGAGCTCGACGACGGAAGTGGCGGCCGCGGCGGTGGTCCAGGAGATGGCGCGCCAGAGCCGGCCGTTGATCCGCAACGGCTGGTAGGCGCGGACGTACTGCTTACGGGCCAACTGTCCGGGCGCGGTGTCCCCGACCCCAGTGGCGATGCCCTCGACAGCGGCGTGCAGATAGACGACATCGTCGTCGACGGGCGGCTTCGCGTTGACCAGAATCTCGCCAGCCAGCTCGCGCCGGTCGCGCAGGCCGAGCTCGTCGAAGAAGAACCGCATCAGCTGGAAGTGGCCCGGGTAGCGCATGGTCTTGTAGTCCAGCCTCGCGACCTGGCCCTCGTAGGTGGTGCACATCGTTCCGAGGCCGCCGGAGGTGAGCGCCGCCTCGAGTTCGACGCCGCCGATAACGACACGTTCCTGTTCGGTCATGGCCGGCACCATCTGCCGCACCCCGCCGCGGAGCACCTCGCAGTCGTTCAGGTACTCGTTGACGACGCCCTCGGCCGACCAGTTGAAGGCATAGCCGAGCAGACCAGCCGGATGGCGGGGCAATGCACCCACCTTGAGCTCAATGCTGCGCAGCGAGTTGAACTTCTGCGCCAGCGACGCGCCAACGATCCCGATGAGCCCGGGCGCCAGTCCGCATTGCGGGGCCAGCACGAACTGCGGGTCCTCGGCAGCCAGCTGCATCACCCGTTGCGTGGTGGGTACGTCCTCGGTGAGGTCGAAATAGTGCACGCCGACCTCGCTGGCCACCTCGGCCACCGGCAGGTTGAGGTGGAAGGGCAGGCACGACACCACTGCGTCGGTGTCCTTGAGTGCCGCCCGCAGCGCCTCGAGGTCGCGCACGTCCAACGCCTCGGTGCTGAACGGGAGATCGGCGCGGGGCCGGGCGTCGTAGGCGCTCACCGTGAACCCGGCGTCGCCGAGCAGGGTGGCGACCAACTCGCCAACCTTGCCAAGGCCGATTACCTTAGCCGTCCTGATCCGTCGGGCCACGCCACGCCTCCCTCGCTCCGAATTAGCTCTGAATACCAATCTAAGCTTATGCTACAGGTCCAATGATGTTAAGCAGAACTGATGGTGAGCCGAATCTCGACGTCGGCCGACTGCGCACCCTGCGCGAGGTGTCGCTGCGCGGCTCCATCGCCGCGGCCGCACGCACCCTCGGGCTGACCCCGTCGGCGGTCTCCCAGCAGCTGACCGTGCTGGAGCGCGAGGCGGGCACCCGGCTGCTCGACCGGACGTCCCGGGGTGTGGAGCTGACCGGAGCGGGCCTGCTGCTGTGCGAGCGCGCGGACGCCATCCTCGACGTCCTGGCTCTGGCCCGCGCCGACCTGGACCGGCTCCACGGCGCCGTGCACGGACCGCTGCGGCTGGCCACGGTGTCCAGCGCCGCGGCGACGATCGTCTCCGATGCGGTGCTCGCGCTGCGTGCCACGCAGCCCGGGATCGCGGTATCGGTGGTGGTCGCAGAGCCGACGCCGAGCCTGGCGTTGCTGCATGCCGGCGACGTCGACATCGCGGTGGTCGACGAGTACGACGCCGCGCCGTTCGCGGTGCCCGACCAGTTCCAGGCCGAGGATCTGTGCTCGGAAGACCTGGTAGCCATCGCACCGCAGGGCGTGCTGCCCGACGGGCCGGTGCGGCTGGCCGACCTGGCCGAGCTGGACTGGGTGATGCCGCCAGAGGCGGCGGCCTGCGGAGCCGCGGTCCGCTCTGCGTGCCGGCGCGCGGGGTTCGAGCCTCGGCTGCGCTGGGAGACCGACGACATGCTGCTGCTGGAACGTGCCGTGGCCGCTGGGCATGGCGTGGCGGTGCTGCCTCGATTGGCCGTGGCCGGTGCGGCGCAGGTGGACGTGCGCGGGCTGGCCGAGCCGCGCATCCGGCGGACCCTGCGGACGTTGGTCCGGACCGGCTGGTCCGACCGGCCCGTGGTGCGGGCGATGCGCGCGGCGCTGGCCGAGGCTAGCGCTTGACGGCCACGAGCAGGCCGTCGCCGACGGGCAGCAGCGCCGGCACCAAGGCGTCGTTGTCGCGGATCGCGCGGACCAGCTCACGAGTGGTGACGGTGGCCTCGTCGCGCGCGGCTGGGTCGGCCACCTTGTCGCGGCGTAGCGCGTTATCGAACGCGACCACGCCGCCGGCACGCAGCAGCCGGACGGCCTGTTCGTAATACGTGCCGTACGCGGTCTTGTCGGCGTCGATGAACACCAGGTCGTAGGCCGCGTCAGTGAGGCGAGGCAGGACCTCGCCGGCCGGACCGTTGATCGTGCGGAAGCGGCTAGGCCCGAAGCCGGCCTCGGCATAGGCCTCCCGGGCCGCCTTCTGGTGCTCGGGCTCGATGTCGATCGTGGTGAGCACGCCGTCCGGGCGCATGCCGCGCAGCAGCCAGACGCCCGAGGTCCCGGCGCCGGTGCCGACCTCGGCGACCTGGCGAGCGCCCACGGCGGCGGCTAGGAAGCGCAGCGTGGCCCCGCCCGCGACGCCGATCGGGACGCAGCCGAGCTCATATCCGCGGGCCCGGGCGCTGGTCAGGACTTCGTCCTCTTCGACGTAGTTCTCGACGAACGTCAGACTCGGGACACCCAGCATCGCGTCGGCCATATCGGGAGCCTAGAGGGTGGACCGACGGCTACGCCGGACGAACGACGGCGCCGACCCACCGGGTGCGGGTCGGCGCCGTCGGGCGCAGCAGGCTAGGCAGCGACAAGTTCGGGCTCGTCCGGGACGTCCTCGTCGACGGCGCCTGGTGCCGTCTCCGGGCGGCCGCCGAACACCTTCGCGGTCAGGACGGCCAGGCCGACGAAGACCACGGCCGCGATCACAGCCGCCACGTGCAGGCCGTCGGTGAATGCGGCGCGCGCGGCGTCGGCCAGAGCGGAGCCGGGAACGTGACCGGCGGTGGCCAGCGCGCTCGCCAGGTTCTCTTTTGCGCTGCTCGGCACACCCGCGGGCAGATCCAAGTGGCCGCGGAAGACGGCGGTCGCGACGCTGCCGATGACGGCGATGCCCACCGCGATGCCCATCTCGTTGCCGGTCTCGGAGACGGCGGACGCGGAACCGGCTTCCTCCGGCGTGACCGAGCCGACGATCAGGTCGGTGAACAGCGCCGGCATCGGGCCCATGCCACCGAAGATGACCAAGATCGTGAGCAGCAGGAACGGCGAACTGCTCGTGCCGATCTGGGTGAGCATCAGGAACCCGACCGCGCTGATCGCCAGGCCGACCGCGGAGACCTTGGCCGGTCCGTGCGTCGCGGCCAGCTTCGGCGCGAACATGCTGCCGGCCAGCATCGCCACCGAGCCCGGCACCAGCCACAGCCCGGCGCGCAACGTCGACAGGCCCAGCACCAGCTGCACGTACTGACTCAGCACGTAGAACAGACCGCCCATGGTCACGGCGCCGAGAACGGAGACCGTCATGGCGGACGCGAACGTCTGGTTGCGGAAGAGCTTCAGGTCCAGCAGCGGCCGGGTCGCGGTGGCCTGCCGGCGCAAGAACGCCACTCCGACCACCAGACCGGCGGCGATGGCGGTGACCGGACCGGAGCCGACGCCGTCGTTGGCGATCGTCTTGATGCCGTAGACGACGGGCAGGATCGTGCCGAGGCTCAGCGCCACGCTGAGCAGGTCCGGCAGTCCGCCTTCGGCGTTGCGCTGCTCGGGCAGCAGGGCCGGACCGGCGATGACGAGGACGACCATTACCGGCACGCCGAGCAGGAAGGCCGCGCCCCACCAGAAGTGCTCGAGCAGCACGCCGCCGACCAGCGGGCCGACGATGGTGCCGCACATGAAGCAGGAGATCCAGACCGCGATCGCAGTGCCACGTTGCTGCGGGTCGCGGAACATGGTGCTGATCAACGACAGTGTCGACGGCATCAGCGTCGCGCCGGCTACACCGAGCAGGGCGCGCGCGGCGATCAGCATCTCGGCGTTGACCGCGTAGGCCGCGACGACGGACATGAAGCCGAACGTGGCGGCGCCGATCAACAGGAGCCGGCGCCGGCCGATGCGGTCGCCGATGGCGCCCATGGTGATCAGGAAGCCGGCCACCATGAAGCCGTAGATGTCCATGATCCAGAGAGTCTGGGTGCTGCTCGGCCTGAGGTCGACGGCGATCGAGGGCAGCGCCAGGAAGAGCACGCTCACGTCGATGGAGATGAGCAGGGTGGGCAGGGCGAGGACCGCAAGCCCCAGCCAGGCGCGGCGTCCAGCGCGCTCGGGTGCGTCAGGAACGGCCGCGGTGTCTGCGGTGATGGTCATCGCGAGTGCCTCTCTTCTCGTTGGTGTCTAACTAAAACTATCTAGTTTTTATAAGCGTCTGTCAATACCCATTTTCAAAGTTCGTGGTGTACGATGTGGGCATGGTGACGAAGCGCAGCTACCACGACGCGTGTGGCATGGCCCGCGCCTTAGACGTGGTTGGCGAACGGTGGGCGCTGCACGTCGTGCGTGAGCTGCTGCTCGGCCCGAAGCGGTTCACCGATCTGCGCGCGGGCCTGCCGGAGATCAGTACCCGCGTGCTCACCGAGCGACTGGAGGAACTGACCGCGGCGGCGGTCATCACCCGGCACCGGTTGGCGCCGCCGGCCGGGTCCTGGGTCTACGAGCTGAC
>DATAEG010000035.1:0-20460 GCA_036258135.1 Jatrophihabitantaceae bacterium
CCGCCTGCGTATGGCGGGCACCCACCGCCACGGCCACCGACCGGGTCTCTAACTCCCCAACCAGGGCGTGATCGATGGTGGGCATGCGGCGCCGGGCAGTCTCGAATCGTCGAAGCAGGGTGAGAAGCTCCTCCTGCGACAACGGGTACAGCACCAGCCCGGCCAGCCGGTCCAGCGCAGCATCCAGCGCCACCACGGCCTCCTCGACCTGCTTACCGACCAGCTGCCCGCTCATACGTCTGAATCTAGGGAAACGCGCGACACCGCGGAGCGACCCCACGAAATCTGTGGACAGAGCACGAGAAATCGAACAAGGCTGTGGACAGAACCGACGGAGTTGACCCAAGAAGAACCAGGTCAGACGTACAGCGCGCCACCCTCAGGAACGGACACGGCCTGCGGGTCGTCGAACCAGCGTCCCCCGGAGCCGAGGTAGCGGAACCGAAGCTCTTGGCCGGTCGGGACCGTCACCGAAACGCTGCGGGTTCCGTTGCTGCGCCGTACTAGACGGTGCGCGCCCGGCGCCCAGTCGTTGAAGGTGCCGACGGCCGAAACCGGCCCGTCGTGCACGCGGTCATCTAGGACAAACCGCACGGTCACCCGTGACTTGGACGGATCGGATTTCACCACTATCGCCATGCGCGCTCCTGTTGTCACCGGGGGCATCCCCGCTCGCTGAACGAGCCGACCGTAGGGTGACGGACCGAAAAACACAGGTAGACACGCGGCGCTCAACCGACCGGTAATCGACCGTCCGTGACCTTCAATTGCACGATTGATGGCTAGGGTTGGCCTTGTCGCGTCGAGAACAGTCTCGGCAAGTCGACGCAAGGCGGCGTTCCCTAGGAGGAGACGTCCCATGGCTGTAGTCGGTAGGCGTTCGGCTGTTGGGCGATTGATCGCAGTCATCGTCGTGGTGTGGCTGGTCATCGGTCTGATCGCGGCCGCGCAACGGCACTACTTCACTGGTTCGAAGAAGCCCACCTGTGCCCACGTCAGCACAACCGTGATCACGGTTATCGCCGGCCCACTAAATTACCTCGGGGCCAACCCCAAGGTGAAGTGCAAGGTGCCTGAGCCGAGCAAGTAACAGGCAGGGACGGTCAACCTGCGGACGGAACCCGCACCAGCCGGAACTCGACGGGTTCACCCTCGATCTCGACCGGCGCCGGCTCGGACGAGCGGAACCAGGGCTCGCCGTCAGCGTCCCTTAGCTCGGCGGTCAGGGTGACGGTCGCCGCGGGATCGAGCGCGTCGACCGCACCCTGGTCCAGCTCGACCTCGAACTCGTACGGCGGGCCGGGTAGGTCGGTCCAGCCACCCTGACCGAGCGCGGGCGTGGTCGACGGGCCGTCCATATGCGCCACGACGTTGACGTGCGACGTCGTGCCCGGCGGCATCATGAGGCGCTCCAGGGAGAAGGCGCGTCCTCGAACCAGGGGCGGCCGCAGGCCCATTTGGGCTGTCATGCCACCCAACCTCCGACGTCGGCGATATGGTCACCGAACGTATCGGTCTCCGGTGCCGTGATCATCGGCAGACTCAACCGGGTCGACGGACGCGCACACCCAGCGCGCCTCGTCGCAGTCCCACCAGCATCGGGCTGTGTGGGCGTGGCTCTCGTCGAACAGATCCATGGCGGGCTCCTGGCTCGGGGTCATTTAAACAGGAGCCGACGCCGTCGTCCGCTGATACGCGTTCAGCGAACGTAGCGGCGCGCGCCAGGCGCGCGGGCGTTTGCTGAGGCATGGACGCGATACACGGAACGGGCGGCGCCGATCCCGAGCGGCCGGCCGACGCGGACGAAGGCCTACTCGACGCCTACTCCCGCGTTGTCGCGGCCGTGGCGGCGAGCGTGTCGGCCAGTGTGGCCAGCATCCGGACCAGCACCGCTCGCGGCAGCGGAAGCGGCAGTGCCAGCGTCATCACCGACGACGGCTTCCTGCTCACCAGCGCCCACGTAGTGGAGCGCGCCCGGTCGGCACATGCGGACTTCGCTGACGGGACGTCGAGCCCGCTGGATGTCATCGGGCAGGATCCGCTCTCCGATCTGGCCGTCCTGCGCGCCCGCGGTCCGGTCCCGCCCGCCGTCCGGCTCGGCGACGCGACCCGGCTTCGGGTCGGCCAGGTCGTCGTCGCCGTGGGCACCCCGCTCGGCCTCGCCGGCAGCGTCACGGCCGGCATCGTCTCGGCCTTGGGACGGTCGCTGCCGACCCGCGCTGGTCGGGTCGTCGACGAGGTCATCCAGACCGACGCCGCGCTGAACCCGGGCAACAGCGGCGGCGCGCTGGCCGACGGGACGGGTGCCGTCGTTGGCGTCAACACCGCGGTGGCCGGCATCGGAGTGGGCCTGGCCGTGCCCATCAACGCCACCACGCGCGACATCATCGCCACGCTCATGCGGGACGGTCGGGTGCGCCGCGCCTGGCTCGGCGTGGCCGGCGTGTCCCAGGAACTGCCGCCGCGGGTGGCCGAGATGGTCGGCGCCCGCGTCGGGTTGCGCATTGCGCAGGTCGTCCCGAACAGTCCCGCGGACCGAGCCGGGCTACACACGGGCGATCTGGTCGTCAGCATCGGGGCGGAGCGTCGGCCCACGGTCACCACCTTGCAGCGTCAGATGGTGGCTGACGCCATCGGTCGTCCACTGCCGATCACCGTGTGGCGTAACGGAGCGCTCGTCGACGTCATCGCCGAGCCCCGCGAGCTACGTTCAGACTGACCCGCTCAGCCGGCCAGGTGCTGTTGGTCGCCGACTCGATAGGCCTCGGAGAGCCACCCGCGGAACTCGGCATCGATCTCGTCCGGCGCGTGCAGCCGGAACGCGTGCAGGACGTTGCGCGGCGAATACACCTCGACCTTGTAGAAGCGCGGGCTGTCGACACGGCGAGCGAGGACGAGGTGACCGTTCAGCCATTTCTTGCGGGGCACGACCGCCGCGAAGCTCATCCTGACCTGAAACGCGATCCGAGACTTCTCGGCGAGAACGAGGACCGGTCCGGATTCTCTGACGACCTCAAGAATGTGGTCGAAGATCTGCCGCACCCGCGGGTCGGTGCCCTCGAAGTGGGTGTCCACGTCACCGAGCGGTGCGCACGTGTGGACCTGCTGGCGGTTGGCGAACGACCGTCCACACGCCGGACAGACCCACAGAGCGTCGGTCATCGCAGCGCGGGCAGTGCCTGGCGGCGATCGACAATGGCCCGGAACGGATCACCATCCGCATCGGCACGCTCGGGCACGGAGCGCACGGTCAGCACGTCCGGCTTCAACCCGCGGTCGTCGAGTGCGTCCCACTCGACAGGAGCCGAAACAGGAGCGCCCGGCGTCGCGCGCGGACTATATGGCGCGATGACCGCGCCGCCCTCGGCGTTCTGCGCGTGGTCGATCCGCACGGTCGCCGCGCCCTTCGCCATTTCGGGCAGCACCGCCGCCACGCTCTCGGACAGGTCTTCGGCCCAGGCTCGGGTGTCTGCGAACCCCGCGCCGGACGCAGGTATCCAGATCTCGAGGCCACCCGCTCCGGACAGCTTGGCCCGGGCGGTGAGACGCAGATGGTCAATAGCGGTGCGGTAGAGGCGAGCGGCGACCAGCACTTCAGGCCAGCGCCCACCCGACAGGTCGATGACCACGTGCGTGGGTTGGTCCCAGGCATCGGTGCGGGCCACCGACACCTGCCACTCGATGCCGCCGTGCTCCGACACCCACACCAGCGCGGCCGGCTCGCCGGCAACGAGCTCGGCCCGACCGGAAGCGGGGTTGGTCCATCGGGGCAGCCACTCGGGGGCACTCTTCGGGACGGCCCGTTGCCAGGAGCCCTTCGATCGAACACCGTTCGGGTAGCGGTGCACGGCCAGGGCGCGGTCGGTCAGGTAAGGCAGCGCCGTCGGGCCGATCTGGGCGGCGTACCGGAGCAGTTCGCGCTTGGTGACCGGCCGCTGCCGCCCTCGCTTGGCGAACATCACCGCGTCGAGGTGAGTGACGGGTATGTCGCGTCCATGGACCGACCACACCCCGGACTCGCCGAGCGCGTCCAGCTGCGCCAGTTCCGCAGCGGTGACGGCGACCGGCTTGAGCAGGACCGCGGCCCGGGCCGCGGGCAGGTCAGAGCGCCAGAGCCGGTCGGGGTCCGCCTTGACCTCGTCGTTCGTGCGACCACTGAGCACCGATCGTGGCCAGTCCTCGGCATTCCATCCGGCGACCGCGAACTCGTCGTTCTTGTGCAGCATTAGCCACTCTTCTTTGCCGGACGAGTCCCTGCGGGTGCGGACCAGGACGAATCGGCCGTGCAGCTTCTCGCCGTCCAGCGCCATGTGCACCTCGCCGTCGGCGACGGCGCGCACCGGGTCGGCGGCGTCAGACTCGCGAACGGGCTCCCAGGTGCCCGTGTCCCAGACGATGACGTCCCCGCCGCCGTACTGGCGCGCCGGGATGATGCCCTCGAAATCGATGTACTCGATCGGATGGTCCTCGACGTGGAAGGCGGCGCGGCGCACCTTCGGATCGAGCGTCGGGCCCTTCGGCACAGCCCAACTCGCCAACACGCCATCCATCTCCAGCCGGAAGTCGTAGTGCAGAGCACGTGCGCGGTGCCGCTGTACTACGAATCGCAGCGGGCCCGGCCGGCGTCCGGTCGCGGCGGCGTTGCCGGCCGGCTCCGGCGTGCGCGCGAAGTCCCGCTTCGCCTGGTACCGACGGAGCCGGTCCCCGGTAGAGCGAGCCCGCGCCATACGAGCAGTCAAACGCCGGGCCGCGGCCGGTGGCAACCGCCACGCCCGCCCTGCCGCTGGGTAGGTTCGGCGGGTGACCGCAGGTGCGTTATTGGCCCTCGGCCCGGTCGTGCTCCTGGCGGTGGCCTGCGGGTCCGGCTCGGCCCCATCGGCGGCCAGCCCGTCGTCGGCGTCGGCCGAGTCCAGCAGCACTCACGCGGCCGGGCCGCTCGCCCCGTGGCCGTGCCTAGCGAACGTCCAGGCGACCGCGGCGGTCGTACCCGGGACGCCCGAACTCACGCTTGCGTTCGTCGGCACGGGCACCCGAGTCCTCATCCTGTCCAACCAGAGTGACGAGGACTTGTGCTCGTGGCTGCCGCTGGCGCAACGGCTGGTGGATCGCGGCCTGAAAGTGGCGCTTTACGACTACGTCACCTCCCCGCGCGCGGACCTCGGCCGAGCGATCACGTACGTCCGAAGCCACGGAGCGACCGCGGTGTCGATCGCCGGGGCGTCTCAGGGCGCGAAGACGTCGATCATTGTGGGGGCCACGGTCGCCCCGCCAGTGCAGGCGGTGGTGAGCCTGTCCGCCGAGGCCGCGCTGCAGGGTGTGGCGGTCGCGCCGTATGCCGCCAGACTCCGGGTGCCGACGCTGTTCCTGACCGCCGCGCACGACGCATATGGCTCGACGTCGGCGACCAAGGGCTACTACCGCGCGACACCGGCGCCGACGAAACGGCTCGTCCTCGTGCCCGGCACGGCGCACGGCACCGCCCTCCTCGCGTCCGCACCGGTAACCGCGGCGGTAGTCGACTTCGTCGCCGCCCACGATCGCTGACCGAAGGGAATTCCGATGAAGAAGATCGTGCTGTGGATGTCGATCTCCGTGGACGGTTACTTCGAAGGGCCGGACCGCGACCTGAGCTGGCACCGCATTGACGACGAACTCCACCGGCACCACAACGACCGTCTCGCGGCGATGAGCGCGTTCCTGCACGGGCGGGTCACCTACGAGCTCATGGCCGACGTCTGGCCGACCGCTGGCCAGGACCCGTCGATCAGCGCTCCGATGGCCGAGTTCGCCGGCATCTGGTGCGACATGCCCAAAGTGGTCTACTCCCGCACCTTGGAGCGGGCCGACTGGAACACCACCATCGTCCGCGAGGTGGTCGCCCAGGACGTCCGTCGGCTGAAGGACGGGCCGGGCGGGGACCTCGCCCTGGGCGGAGCTGACCTCGCGGCCGCCTTCCGCCGACTCGACCTGATCGACGAGTACCGCCTCTTCGTGCACCCGGTGATCCTCGGCGCCGGCCGGCCGCTGTTCCCCGAGTCAGGACAGACCACCGACCTGCACCTGGTCGACACGCAGCGATTCGGCAACGGCGTGGTGGCGTTGCATTACGCGCGCTGACGGATCTCTCGTTACGGCACCAAGATGGCGCGGCCCCGGACCTGTCCGGCGTCGAGATCGTGCAACGCGTCGACGGCGGCGTCCAATGGGTACGTCTTGGTGTGCAGTGTGACCTTCCCGCTCTGCGCCAGGACCATCAGCTCGGCCAGCTCGTTGTAGGTGCCGACGATGTTGCCGATGATGTTCCGTTCGGTGGAGATGACGTCCAGCGTGGGAATGTCGAGTGTGCCGCCGTACCCGATGACGTAGTAGGAGCCAGTCGGCCGGGTCATCGCGAAACCCTCGTTCTCCGCACCCTGCTCGGCGACGAAGTCGAGCACGACGTCCCCACCCTCGCCGTTGGTTAGGTCCTTCACCGCCTCGACATGGTTGCCGTCGGCGACCACGGTGTCATCGGCGCCGAGCTCACCCGCGAGCTTCAGCGCGTCCGGGTTCCGGTCGACGACGATGACGTTGGCGGCGGTCAGCGCGCGCAGGCACTGGATGCCGATGTGGCCCAGCCCGCCGGCGCCTACAACCACGCAGGTCGTGCCCGGGTAGAGGAGCGGGACGGCCTTGCGGACGGCGTGGTATGCGGTGATGCCGGCGTCGGCGAGCGCGGCCACGTCCTCCGGCTTGGTCGACGACGCCAGCTTCACGCAGGCGCGCGCGGACGTGAGCAGGTACTCGGCCATTCCGCCGTCGCTGTCGAGGCCGGGGAACAGACTGGTCGTGCAGTGCATGTCCTGCCCCTCCCGGCAGGCGGTACACAACCCGCACGTCACCTTCGGGTGCAGGATCACCGTGTCCCCAACGGCCACGTTGGTGACGCCGGAGCCGATCTCGTGCACCCAGCCGGCGTTCTCGTGCCCGATCGTGTACGGCAGGCCCGGGTCCATAGCCGCGTCCCACTGGCCTTCCATGATGTGCAGGTCGGTGCGGCAGACGCCCGCGCCGCCGATCTTCACCACGACGTCCAACGGACCCTCGACGGTGGGCTCCGGCACTTCCTCGACGACGGGATCCTGGTGGTAACTGTGCAGCCGAACCGCTCTCATTCGCTCTCCTCGGTTCCGTAGCGGGCCGCCAGCATGCCCCGGCAGATGCTGGTGTTGGCCTCGATGTTGACGCGGCTGAGCCGCGCCTTGCCCAGGTGCAGGGGCACGTCACCTTCAGCAACCGGCGCGCCGGTGACAACGTCGACAAGCAGCGCCGCGTCGTCACCGGCGGGAAGGCCGACCTCCCGACGGCGTTCGCGCAGCCGGTCCAGTTCTGGCGACTGCGGAAGGCCACCGAGGGTGAGCCTGGCCAGCTCCACGCCGTCGCGCAGGAGCGGTCGGCACACGCGATCCGTGCCGGCGAGCACCGCCTTGCGCACGAAGTCGGCGCGCAAGGTGTCCAGCTCCCCGGCAGCCTGTGCGCCGAACGTGTCGACGAACCCGGCCCGCGCCGCGACGCCGGCATTGATCGCGTCCGAAGCGAAGTGATCGTCGAGCACGATCACGGCGCGATTGACCCCCGGTACGGCGCTGACCGCGTCATGGGCGTCGGCGACCATCAGGAAGGCGAAGTTCGGCGCGCAGAAGTATGTCGGGAGCCGCAGGTGCACCTCGGCCACACCGTCCACCGACCCCTGGCACGACGCGACAAACCCGAGCGTGGTGACCGGCTCGTCCAGCTCGGGGTCGCGCACGGTTTCCAGCGCCGACAGCACGTCGACCACCGGCATTGCCATTGCGGTCACGAGCGCGCCTCCGTTCCAGCATTCAGACGCCACCTAGTGGCGTATGGGCGGAGTGGCGCGGGGCACACGGTCATGACGCGTCGTCGACGAGCTGGGCGTCGTCGCGTTCGGCGGCCTCCTCCGGTTGGGTGATCTGGAACTCGGCGGGCACGTCGATGTCGTAGAGCTTGGCCGCGTTCAGGCCGAGGATTTTCTTCTTGCCCTCAACGCCGAGGCGCGGGTAGTCGGAGTATTCGTCACTCGGGTAGTCCCAGTCGACGAAGCCCTCGACCTGCCACTTCGGCTCCCAGATGCTGTAGTCGCTGCCGAAGGTCATCTTGTCCTCGCCGACCCAGAACAGCAGCTCGCCCATCACCTTGGCGAAGAACTTCGGCCGGGCGTGCATCAGTGCGCCGATGACGACGGACAGTCCCGCGTAGACGTTGGGCTCCTGGGTCGCCATGAAGCAGAAGTCCTCGATGCGCGGCAGCCCGACGTGCTCAACGATGAAGTTCAGCTCGGGGAAATCCGTGGCCGCGTGGTCCACATCGGCGACGTCGAAGGCGTCCTTGTCCAACGGCCAGATGGTCGGGCCCTTGTGCAGGTGCATGTTCTTGATGCCCAGCTGCTGGGCCCGCTCCAGATAGCGGTACGCCTCCGGGTCCTTCAGCGTCCAGCCGCGTGAGTCGCCCTTCCATTCTGCGGTGTAGAGCTTGACCCCCTTCGGGTGCCAGCGCTCGACCTTGGCTTCCAGTTCGTCCAGGCCGGCGTCGCCGTCGCGCGGGTCGAAGCGGCTGTTGACGATGAACTTGCCCGGATACTTCTCGGCGAGCTCACCATTGCGCTCGGTGGTGTTGAAGCCGTTGGTGTACCAGGACTTGAGGTAGGTCGGCTGGAAGACAGCCACGTCGACGTACCCGTCCTCGAAGACATCCTTCATGTGCTCTTCCTCGGTGCACTTGTAGAAGTGCTCGAGGGTCCAGTGCGTCGCCGGCGGTCCCAGGCTCTGATAGGCGTGAAGCACTCAATCCATCCCTTGGCGTACTTCTCCTGCCCGGGAACCCAGTTGGCCGGGCTCGCGTCCCAGTAGTGCTGATGGCTGTCGACGACGAAGTACTTCTCGCCATCCTTCTCGTACACGTGCCCTCCTCGGCCCTCGGCCTGCCCGCGGGACAGACCGGCTCAACCGCGGACGCGGGCTGGACGGTTCGCATCGGCCGACCATCCACGACCGCCCGTCCCGTCGAGTATCTCGATCTTCCTGGGCCGGGTACAGAGCCCGCCTGACAGGCCGACCTCAGTCGGCGAGCTGAACCCCGCGGACCTTCTGCGGGTCGAGGACGAGGTCGATCTCGGTGATGCGGCCGCCCATGACGGTCACGCCCACCACGCCGATTCGCCCCTGAGCGCCCTGGACGACGATGCCGGCCGCACCGTTGACCAACGCAGGGTGGCACAGTTTCGCGAACCGGGGGCCCTGGTCGGCGGCTTGCCGAGCCACCGCGACCGCGCCGGTCAGCAGCGCTGGCGTGTCGACCACGCGTCGGCCGCTGTCCACGCGGAACACCACGTCCGGGTCCAGCACCCCGACCAGCGCGTCGAAATCGCCCTCCCGCGCCGCGGCCAGAAACGCGGCGACCACCTCACGCTGCCGGACCAGGTCCGCGTCGGGCCTCGACGCCGAGCCCTGGACCCGACGCCGGGCCCGGCTGGCCAGCTGTCTGGTGGCGGCCGGCGTACGTCCCACCATGGGAGCGATCTCCTCGAACGGCACGGCGAACATGTCATGCAGGACGAACGCGAGCCGTTCGGCGGGCGTCAAGGTTTCCAGGACCACGAGCAAGGCCAGGCCCACCGAATCGGCGAGCAAGGACTGCTGTTCCGGGTTGTCCTCCGCGTCGACGCTGACGATCGGCTCGGGCAGCCACGTGCCGACGTAGTCCTCGCGGCGTGCCTGTCGCGCCCTCAGCATGTCTATGCACACGCGGCCGACCACGGTCGTGAGCCAACCGCCGATGTTGTCGATGTCGCGGTCGTTCGCCCGGCTCAGCCGGAGCCATGCCTCTTGCACGGCGTCGTCGGCCTCCGACACCGAGCCGAGCATGCGGTAGGCGACCGCGCGGAGCCGGGCGCGGTGTCGTTCGAACTGCTCCGCCTGCCAGGCCTGGTCGTCCACCTCAACGCCTTTCGTCCGTCAACGCCTCAAACACATGACGAGCGCCGCCGCGCGGATGTGACAGATCGGGAGCCTCGTCACATCCGGTCACGGCGGGGCGCCGCCATTCGACACCCATCTAAGGACGCACGTTCCCATCCATCCTCGATTCCGGAGGTTCCACATGGCGGCGACAACCGCTGCACCGTCCTTCCTCGCGACCGGACGCGGCAAGCTGACACTGGCCCTGCTGTGCGCGGTCGCGTTCCTGGACTTCATCGACGCATCGATCGTCAACATCGCGTTGCCCGACATCCGCGCCGACCTGCACTTCTCCGTGCAGAGCCTGCAATGGGTGTTGTCGGGCTATCTGCTGACGTACGGCGGCTTCATGCTGCTCGGCGGCCGGGCCGGCGACCTACTCGGCCGTCGCCGCGTTCTCGTTACCGGGACGACGGTCTTCGCCGTCTCCTCCCTGGTCGGCGGATTCGCCGGCGACGCGGGCATCCTGGTGGCGGCCCGCATGACGCAAGGACTCGGCGCGGCCATGATGCTCCCGGCGGCCCTCTCCCTGCTGACGACGATGTTCCACGAGGGCCGCGACCGGAACACCGCCCTGGGCGCGTGGGGCGGCGTGGCCGGGCTGGCCTCGGCCGCCGGCGTCTTCCTGGGCGGCGTGCTCACCGAAGGGCCCGGCTGGCGCTGGGTGCTGTTCGTGAACCCGCCGATCGCGGCGGCGCTGATCGGTGCGATTTTCGTATTGATCCCCGGCGAACGTCGCCGTGCCCCGCTGGCCAATTTCGATCTGCTCGGCACCGTACTGGTCACCGGCGGGATGCTGCTTCTGGTCTTCGCGCTGGTGAAGGCGCCAGATCAGGGCTGGGGATCGGGGCGCACGATTAGTGAGTTGACCGGCGCCACCGCTCTGCTGGCCGCGTTCGTCGTCAACGAGCAGCGCAGCCGCAACCCGCTGGTGCCGTTGTCGATCTTCAAGGTGCGCGGCCTGGCCGCCGCCGACGTGACCCAGTTGATCGGCATCGCAGGGCTATTGGCGATGTTCTTCTTCCTCACCCTCTACATGCAGAACGTCCTCGGTTTCTCGCCGCTGAAGACGGGCGCGGCCTATCTGCCGCTCACTGCTGGTGTGGCGGTGGCCGCCGGAATCGCGTCCCAGTTGATGGCGCGGACCGGGACACGGCCGCTGATCGTCGGAGGGGCGGCGACCGCCGCGGCCGGGCTGCTGCTGCTCTCCCGGGTCCCGGCCGACGGCTCGTACCTCGTCGACCTGCTGCCCGGGCTGATGATTGTGTCGTTCGGCGTCGGGGTGATGTTTGTGGCCGTCACCACCGCAGCGAACGCCGGTGTGCCGGCCGACAAGGCAGGCCTGGCCGCCGCGTTGCTTAACGCCTCCCAGCAGGTCGGCGGCGCGCTGGGGCTGGCCGTTTTGTCCGCCATCGCCACCGCCCGAACGAAGCACCTCTTCGCGGCGCACGCCACTCCGGGGCACGCCTTGACCGGCGGCTTCCACCGGGCCCTGCTCGTCGGCAGCATCATCGTGCTCGCCACTGCGGTCATCGCGCTGCGCACCAGCAACTCCCGAGGCGAGGTCGTCGCGCCGACCGCTGAGCCCGCGCCGGAGGAGCCGGTCCTCGCCAGCCTGTGAACATCACATTCCCAAGGGCGGGCGGCCACCAGCTGCCGATGCGGGACGTGAACACGTCGAAGGCCAACGGCGGGTCGGCGGGCACGAGGACCTCGCAGTGGATGGGGCGGCACGTCAGCCATGGGTTCCGTCCTTCGCCTCAGCCGCACGGGCACCGGCCTGACGACGCAAGAGGCTCGCTGAGGTCAGGGTCCGGTGCCCGCGACGGCCATGTCGGCGAAGCGGCTGTAGTGGCCCTGGAACGAGACGGCGATGGTCGCGGTGGGGCCGTTGCGGTGCTTGGCCACGATCAGGTCCGCCTCGCCCTGCCGGGTGGGGGCGCTCTCCCCGTCCGCGGGGGCGTACAGGTCGGGACGATGCACCAGGATCACTACGTCGGAGTCCTGCTCGATGGAGCCGGATTCGCGCAGATCGGCGAGCATGGGCTTCTTGTCGGTGCGCTGCTCCGGACCGCGGTTGAGCTGACTGAGGGCGAGGACGGGCACGTCAAGCTCCTTGGCCAGCAGCTTCATGGAGCGGGAGAACTCGCTGACCTCCTGCTGACGGGACTCCACGCGCTTGCCGCTGGTCATCAGCTGCATGTAGTCGATCACGACCAGCTCGAGCCCGTGCCGTTGCTTCAGCCGCCGCGCCTTGGCACGGATCTCCATCATGGTGAGGTTGGGCGAGTCGTCGATGAACAGCGGCGCCTCGGCCAGCTCGCCCACCCGCCGGGCCATCCGGGCCCAGTCCTCGTCGCTCAGCGTGCCGTCCCGCATGTGCTTGAGCAGCACCCGCGACTCGGCCGACAGCAGCCGCATCATGATCTCAATCCGGGACATCTCCAGCGAGAAGATGACAGCGGGCTTGCGGTGCTTGACCGACGCGGACCGGGCGATGTCCAGCGCGAGCGTGGACTTGCCCGAGCCCGGACGGCCAGCGACGGTGATCATCTGACCCGGGTGCAGGCCGTTGGTCAGATGGTCCAGGTCCCGGAAACCGGTCGCGATCCCGCCGCTGGCCGGGCCGTTGGCGTTCTGCTCGATGTCGTTCAGGGTGGGCTGGAGCAGGTCCTGGATCGCGATGTAGTCCTCGCTGGTGCGCCGCTCAGTGACGTCGTACACCTCGGCCTGCGCGCGGTCGACGACCTCGTCGACGGTGCCAATCAGGTCCCCGGCACCGGTGGCGGCCCCGTAACCCATCTGGACGATGCGCGTGCCGGCCTCCACCAGACGGCGCAGGATCGCCTTCTCGGCCACGATCTGCGCGTAGTAGCCCGCGTTCGCGGCCGTCGGTACGGAGGCGATGAGCGTGTGCATGTACGGAGCGCCGCCGCTGATGCGGGCCAGCTGGCCGGTGCGGGTGAGCTCGGCGACGACGGTGATGGCGTCTGCGGGCTCGCCCTTCCCGTACAGATCCAGGATGGCGTCGTAGATGATCTGGTGGGCGGGACGGTAGAAGTCGCCGCTGCGCAGCACCTCGACGACATCGGCGATCGCGTCCTTGCTGAGCAGCATGCCGCCGAGGACGGACTGTTCGGCGGGGATGTCCTGCGGTGGGGTGCGGTCGAACTCGGTGGCGGAATCCGGGACCGACCGGAGCCGGGCGCCTCCTGCGTCCTCTGGACTGACCACGCGGGACGACCCCTTTCTCGTCCCGGCTGGGGGCGATGCCGCGTTGGCCTGCGTCATGCCCCGGACTGTCCGCCCGGGCTCTGACAATTTCCGGGCAGACGCTAGGCGCGGCGCCGTCGGCGGGCAATCACGCATCTGGACGGCGCTCTGCATAACTTGTGCACAACCCCGCGACGGTTGTTCACAGGGTGTGGACGTAGCTGTGGAAAGGCCACCGGATTCGGCGGCGTGCTGTGCGGATTTTGGCGGTTTCCCCGGGTCCAACCTGTGGAGAAAACAAAGTCAGCACACAGTTTCGCAGTGTGAGACGCCCGTCTTGAACCCCCGCGACGCACGGTGCCGACGGGAAGGTTGGGACCGTGTCGGGTTACCCGCGCGGCGTGACGGTGAGCGCGACGGTGGCTACGACGTCGGGGTGCAGGTCGACCGAGACCTGGTGCGACCCGGTTGACTTGATGTGCCCGGGCAGCACGATCCGCTTGCGGTCCACCGTCGGCCCACCGGCGGCCTTGATTGCTTCGGCGACGTCGGCCTGCGTGACCGAACCGAATAGCTTGCCGCCGTCACCGGCCCGCGCGGACAGCGTCACCGACAACGTCTCCAGCGTGTCCTTGACCTCCTGGGCGTGGTCGCGGCCGCGGATCTCCCGGGCGTCTCGGGAGCGTTTGATGTGCGCGATCTGCTTCTCGGCGCCCTTCGACCAGACGATGGCATCGCCACGCGGCACAAGGTAGTTGCGGCCGTATCCGTCGGCGACCTCGACGATCTCGCCGGCGGTGCCGAGGCCGCTGACCTCACGTTGCAGGATGAGCTTCACGAATCTCCCTGCCTCAGCGCGCGGTCGAGGTGTACGGGAGCAGGGCCATCTCTCGGGCGTTCTTGACGGCCTTGGCGATCTGCCGCTGCTGCTGGGCGCTGACGCCGGTGACCCGACGCGCGCGGATCTTGCCGCGGTCGGAGATGAACTTGCGCAACATCGCGGTGTCTTTGTAGTCGATGTAGTCGACCTTGGCCGCGGAGAGCGGGTTGGCCTTCTTCTTCGGCTTACGGATGGGTGGTTTGGGCATGTCTCTACTTCTCCAGAGTCAAACGGTCACGAGTGGGAAATCGGAGGGCTAGAACGGGGGCTCGTCGGTCGTGGGACCGGCCGAGCTCCACGGGTCGTCGGAGGTCGCGGAGCCGCCGCCGCCCTCCGACCCGCCGGAGCCGCTGGAGCCGTAGCCGCCGGACGAGCCACGCTGGGTCTTGTTCACCTTGGCTGTTGCGTACCGGAGCGACGGACCGATCTCGTCGACGTCCATCTCGATGACGGTGCGTTTCTCGCCCTCACGGGTCTCGAACGAGCGCTGCTTGAGCCGCCCACTGACGACCACGCGGGTGCCGCGCTGAAGCGACTCGGCGACGTTCTCGGCGGCCTGCCGCCAGATCGAGCAGCGCAGGAACAGCGCCTCGCCGTCCTTCCACTCGTTGGTCTGCCGGTCGAAGGTGCGCGGCGTCGACGCCACGGTGAACGAGGCGACTGCGGCGCCGCTGGGGGTGAAGCGCAGTTCCGGATCGGCGGTCAGATTGCCGACGACGGTGATGACGGTCTCGCCAGCCACGGGTGCCTCCCTATCGGGCGTCGGGGCGCAGGACCTTGGTCCGCAGCACCGACTCGTTCAGGTTCAGTTGCCGGTCCAGCTCGCGTACCGCGGCGGGCTCGGCATTGATGTCGATCACGGCGTAGATGCCGTCCGCGTGCTTGTTGATTTCGTAGGCCAGCCGGCGCTTGCCCCAGATATCGACGTTTTCGACCGTCCCGCCATCGGACTTGATCACGCTGAGGAACGTGTCCAGCGACGGGGCGATGGTGCGCTCCTCGAGGGTTGGGTCGAGAATCACCATGACTTCGTAATGACGCACAGCTCCGCAGTCCTCCCATGGACTCAGACGGTCGCGGTCTCTCCGCGACAGGAGGCGCCGCCCGGGCATGCGGCGGCCCGGCAACCTCTGTGGACGAGGGATGTCAGACGCGGCCGCGTCGAGCGAACCGGACAAGGATAGCGGGCGGTGCCGTCGGGCTGCCAACTCCGCGGGCCAGGCTGTGGACGGCACCACGCGGTGTTGTGGACAACGGCCCAGATCACGGATCAGAAGCGAGGACTCGCGGCGGGTCGGGCCGGGCCTCAGGAACCCGCACCGTTGCCCCGGCGGCGCTCCTGCCACGCCGTGGCTCGAGGCGCCCGGTACGGCCCCTCGTCCTGATCTGCCCTCCCGACGCCGCCGCGAGACGACCCCGGAACCGAGACGGCCGGAGCCGTCCACTATCCCTTCAACGAGCCAGCCAGCCCGTGGTGACGCACCGCGTCCCGTCCGACCCGCGGACTAACCTCGGTGTATGCCGTTGTTCGGAGCGCACGTCGATTCTGAAGACCCACTCACCGCGGCCGAGGCCACCGGCGCGGAGGCGATCCAGTTCTTCCTCTCCGACCCGCAGGGCTGGAAGAAGCCGGTCGAGCACCCGCACGCCGACGCCCTGCGCGGCACCGACCTGCGCATCTACATCCACGCGCCGTACCTGGTCAACGTGGCCAGCACGAACAACCGCATCCGCATCCCGAGCCGCAAGATCCTGAGCGAGCACGCCACGGCCGCCGCCGGCATCGGAGCGCACGCACTCATCGTCCACGGCGGGCACGTGACGCAGAAGGACGACCCCGCCGTCGGCGTCGACAACTGGCGCAAGACGTTCGAGCGCGCAAAAGCCGAGGGCGGCTTCCCGTTGCAGATCCTGATCGAGAACACGGCCGGCGGTGACAACGCGATGGCCCGCCGGTTCGACCGGCTGGCCATGCTGTGGGACGTGGTCGGCGAGTACGGCGTCGGCTTCGTCCTCGACACCTGCCACGCCTGGGCCGGCGGCGAGGAGTTGGCCGACATCGCCGAACGGGTTCGGGGCATCACCGGCCGCATCGACCTGGTGCACGCCAACAACTCCAGGGACGCGTTCGATTCCGGTGCGGACCGGCATGCCAACTTCGACTCGGGCACCTTCGACTCGGAGTTGATCGCCGCCGTCTGTCGCGATGCCGGCACCGACGTCATCGTCGAAACGCCCGGCGGCCCGGAAGGGCAGGGCGCTGACCTGGAGTACCTGCGCAAGCGCCTGCGCTAGCCGTGGGCACTAGTCGGACGTGCCGAGCCGGCGCAGGTTGCGGGCCACCATCCCGCCGATCTCCCACCGCGACATCGGCTCCACGGCCCGGACGAGACCCTCGTACGACACCGCCTGGAACATCATGTCAACGGTCGGCGCCAATTCGAGGGCACGTTCGATCTCGGCATCGGGAAACGCGGCGCGCCACACCTGCTCGTAGGCATCCAGGGCGGGCGCACGGACCTCGTCAGGCACATGCGCGGTCAAGTGGTAAACGTCGAGGATCGGATGGCTCCAGCACGAGTCCGACCAGTCGAAGAGGACGACGTTCCGGCCGTCCCAGGCAAGGTTGCCGCGATGCAAGTCACCGTGCGCCAGCACGCTCGGCATACCGCAGCCGTCGAGTTCCTCGACCACGGACGCCAGGCGCGGCAGCGTGGTCCGCATCGCGGCGATCTCAGCCGGGCTGAGCTCATCGCGCTCCAGGCTGGTCTCGACGAGCGGGGCGAACTGCGCCAAAGTCTTCGCCAACGTCCGGTCCGGGCAGTCGGACAGCTCGCGACGGCGCGGCATGGATTGCAGTTGCAGTAGGGCGAGGCGCTCCGCGGCGGCGACGACCGGCTCCGCCGCGTCGTCGGCAGAGTCGACCGACTCGGGCAGCGGGGCCATCATCAGCCAGCCGCGGTCGGCCTCGGCGGCGATGACGTCAGGCACCGCACCCGCCGGCCAGCCGGCAACGACCTCGGTGATCCGCGCCTCGGCGCGGAAGTGCTCGCAGCTCGCTTTGACGTAGACGACCTCGCCGTCGCACGCGACCTTTAGAACCGCGCTCAATGACCACATCTGGACGACCTCGGTGGGCGCGCTGCGCCGCCGACCCGAGACGGCGAGGACGGCGTCGATCCAGGTGTCAATCTCGGCCAGCCATCCGCTCCGGTACCAGTCCGGACGCTTGGCGGGCCGGGCCCGCCGCCCCGTCCACTCGTCGACGAAACGGGCGACGGCCTCGCCGTGCTCTCCCGCGTCTTCGAGCTTTCGCCACTCGCCAACTTCGGCCGATCCGGCCGTCAACACGCGAAGCACAACACGGGGTTCGTCGGACAGCCGCACGGCCGGGGAGAGCGGCAGTAGCCCCGAGCCTCCGACGAACGTGGCGATGTCTGGCACCGACGGCCAGCCGTCGCCGACCAGGGTGGGCAGTCCGAACTCGCCGAGCCGCACCAGGGGACGGTCGGCCACGTCGACTACGGCGATGACGTCGCGGCACTCGCTCATTGCCCAGGTGGGACGGACGGTGGCGCGGCACGATGTCGCGCCGGCGGGTCGGGCCCGGGCGGCCCGGCGAGGTCCTCCGCTTGGATGGCGTAGAGCACTTCCATTTGGCGTTCCTGGAGAGCCGCCTCGCTGCGGTAGTCGATCGCGTTGTCATACGGCCCGCCGCCCGGGTCGTCGAGACCGCTTACGCGGATCACGTCGAGCTGCGGGTTCCACATCTCGCGGACGATCAGCACGCACAACACGACGAGGAACCCGTCACGAATCAAACAGGTGAGCGCCACCCATCCGTAGGTCGGGCCACGGCTGGCCTCGGTGGCGGTGTCCGAGCCGGTCGCCAGCCAGAGGCTGGTCACCATCCATACCGCGATCTCGCTGAACTGCCAGAGCAGGCTGACCCGCCATCTCGGCCGGGCCAGCGCCAGCAACGGCAGCAGCCACAGCGAGTACTGCGGGCTCCACACTTTCGTCGTCAGCAGAAACGCCGCGACCGCCAGGAACGCCAGCTGCGCCACCCGCGGCTTGACCGGCGCGTTCAGGCCGAGCCACCCGACGAGCCCCACCGCCATCACCACCACGATGGCCACGGCCAGGCCCGGGGGCACCCAGTCGGACGCGTTGCCTCCCCACAGACCCACCGACGTCAGGTAGTGCGCCATCTGCCACAGCGTGCTGGCCTCGGCCGGGCGGTCAGCGCTGAAAACGTAGAACTCCTTCCAGCCCGAGTAGTAGCCGGCCGCGACCGGCAGGTTGACCGCGAGCCAGGCAAAAGTGGCGGCCACCGTGCACCACGCGGCGGGCTGATAGCGGCGGGTGCGCACGGCGAACACCCAGATCGGCAACAGCAGCAGCATCGGGTACAGCTTGGCCGCCGCGCCCAGGCCCATGAGGGCGCCGGCGGCCACGGGTCTTCGGCGAGCCCAGGCCCAGAGTGCCGCGGCGGTCAGGGTCGTCGCGAGCAGGTCCCAGTTGGTGTAGGCGTGGAACACGAGCAGCGGGCTGGCCGCGAAGATCGCGGCGTCCCACGGCCTGGGCTCGGCAGCGCCCGCGGTGAACCACAACGTGGCTAGTCCGAGCAGCGCAAGCAACACCGCCGACACGACGCCGAACACGACGATGGTGTCGTGGGTGCCCTCGACGGCGGCCGCGGCGCGTGTGATCTCTGCGCTCATCCACATGAAGCCACCGGTGAGCACCGGATATTCGACCGCCTGGTCGCGGTAGGGCACGGCTCCGACGTCGAGCCGCTCCGTGCCCCACAACGGCAGGATGTCGGAGTAGCAGAACTCGCTGTACTGGCGGTGGTGCGCCCAGCGCGCGTTCGCGCACGGCGACTTCTGCGCCCATGCCAGCAGCAACGTCACCGCGCAGATGACGAGCATGACGCGTACCGGCGTCCAGAAGGTGGAGGCGCTGGCCGCGTAACGGCCCATCGGCCCGCCGATCACCCGGCTGGCCCGGCGCACCGTCGGGTCCTCCCAGCTCGGGCTGGACGGCGGCGCCGGCGAACGCATCACGCGATCCTGTCACGCCCCGCCGAGCCGAGCGTCCGGCTTCAGCCCTTGCCGGAGGACGCGGATGTCGACGTGGCCGGCGGCGGTGAGCTGGACGGCGGCGGTGAGCTCGGCGAGCTCGGCGGCGGTTTGCTGGGCGAGCTCGGTGAGCTGGGTGAGCTCGGCGGCGGTGCGGGACGCGACGTCGGTGGCCGGCTGTGCGTCGGCGAGTTCGACGCGGACTGGTTCGTGCCGTGCATGATCTCCTGCTGGGTGGGCATCTGCTCGATCGCCTTGTGGGCCAGGTAGGCGTCCATGAACAGTTTCCAGGCCTGGCCCGGCATGTCGCGGCCGTAGAGCGGCCCACCGGCCTTGTTCAACACGGGCACGGACGTTTGGTCGTTGCCCGTCCAGACCGCGGCGCTCACCTGCGGCGTGAAGCCGACCATCCACGCGTCGCTGTTGCCGGCATTGACGGCGGTTAGGCCGACCGTGCCGGTCTTCGCTGCCGAGGGGCGGCCGTTGGCCAGCGCGTCGAGCGACCAGCTGGCCACGTCCTTCATGCTCACCGCGACGTCGTTGGCCACCTTGGCGTCGAAGGCACGCTTGCCGGAGTTCTCGTGCTGGTAGATCACCTTGCCGGTGGAGTCGGTGACCTTCTGCACGAAATAGCTGGCGTGGTAGACGCCGCCGTTGGCGAACGTGGACATGGCCAGCGCCTGGTCGATGGGACGGATCGGGTAGCTGCCGTAGCCGATGGTGGCGTCGGTGACCCCGTTGCGTTGCAACGTTGGCTGCCCAGCCGCGGCACCGGCGGAGGCTGTCTTCTTCTCCGGCACTCCTGCCGCGTGCGCGGCGGCGGCCACCTTGTCCGGACCGACCGCGTACGCCATCCGGGCGAAGGCGGTGTTCAGCGAGACCGTCATCGCCTGCTGCACCGAGATCATGTGGCTGTAGCCGGCGTCGCCCGGGTCGTTGACGATCGGCGGCAGACCGGGAAGCTTGGCCGGCTGGCTGCCGTCGATCATCGAGTTGAGTGCGAAGGCGGGCTTGTCGCCGGCCAGGTTCGCCTTCAGAGCAGCCGCCATCGTGAACGGCTTGAACGACGAACCCGGCGCCCGCCAAGCCTGGGCGTAGTCGTAGCCGGTGCCGTTCGAGCCGCCGTAGTAGGCGAGCACCCCACCGGTTGACGGGTTGATCGCCACCAACGCCTTGCGCAGCTTGTCCTTCTTCTGCTTGGCGGTCAGGCCGGAGTAGACCTCCTTGATCGCGTTCTCGGCGTCGCGCTGGGCGCTCTGGTCGATCG
>DATAEG010000036.1:0-38375 GCA_036258135.1 Jatrophihabitantaceae bacterium
GGCAGCGCCGCGGACAGGTTCACCGGCGCGCCGTCGGTGACAAGGACGTCGTCCTCGATGCGCACGCCGATCCCGCGGAGTTCCGCAGGCACGGTCTCGTCGTGCGGCTGGAAGTACAGTCCCGGTTCGACGGTGAGAACGTACCCGCTAGCCAACGTGCCCTTGTAGACCTCGGTGCGAGCCTGAGCGCAGTCGTGCACGTCGATGCCGAGCATGTGGGACGTGGCGTGCAGCGTGTAACGGCGGTGCAGGCCGGCGCCTGGACGTTCCGCGTCCTCCGCGCAGGACACCTCGGCGGTGACGGGCAGGATCCCCCAGGTGTGCAGGTGGTCGGCCAGCACCCACATGGCGGCCCGGTGCGCAGCCGCGAAGTCCGCGCCCGCCTTGACCTCGGCAATGCCCGCGTCCTGCGCCTCATACACGGCCCGGTAGACCTTCAGCTGATCCGCCGTCCACACGCCGCTGACCGGCATAGTGCGGGTGACGTCGGCGGTGTAGAGCGAATCGGTCTCGACGCCCATGTCGGCCAGCAGGACTTGGCCCTCGGCCACGGTGCCGTGGTTGCGCCACCAGTGCAGCACGGTGCCGTGCCCGCCGGCACCGACGATCGAGCCGTACCCGACCTCGTTGCCCTCCAGCCGGGCCCGCCGCCAGAAGGTGCCTTCCAGCCAGCGTTCGCCCCGCACCCCGCCGGCCGCGAGGACCGCGGGGATCTCCCGGACCACGTCGGCGAAGCCGCGGGCCGTCGCGTCGCAGGCCTCCTGCAACCGGGCGACTTCCCAGCTGTCCTTGGTCAGGCGCAGCTCGTCCAACACGGTGGCCAACGGCTCGGCGCTACCCAGTGGCAGCAGCCCGTCGACGTAGCTGTCGAACCCGCGCAACAGCGCCACCGGCTCGTCGCGCCAGGCCCCGATGGCGCCGACCAGATCGGCGAGCCCGCGGACCGGCAGGTCCAGACGCTCGGCGGTCTCCGCGGGCGTAGGCACGCCGCCCACCCACAGTGCGCCGTGCATCCGGTCGGTGAAGTAGCGGACGTCGCCTGGCGGGGCGTACTCGCGGACGTACAGGACGGCATCGTGCCCCTGGTCTGTGGGGGTCATCACCAGAACCGCGTCCGCGGCCGTCTCGCCGGTCAGCCAGGTGAACGCGCTCGCCGCCCGGAACGGGTAGTCGGTGTCGTTGGCGCGTACTTTGAGCGGGCCCGCCGGGACGACGATGGCCTGCCCGGCGAGCTTGGCAGAGAGCGACGCGCGGTGCGCCGCGGCGGCGCGACCGGCGTCCGGCCGGGCCGGGTGCGGGATTGCTGGCGGAGCGCCCCAGCCGGTGGCGATCGCCACCCGAAGCTCCTCGGACATCGGAGTGTCGTGGCGCGCCGTGTGCGGCGCGGTTTCCGGGGTGGTCGTCTCGCTCATGGCCCGAGTGTATGAGCGGTAGGGGGAGGGCGCGGGGCGCATAGTCGGCCGTGCCAGGCTTGGGAAGTGACTGACGAGCGCGCCTACGACGTCGTCCTCGTTGGCGCCACCGGCTTCACCGGAGGGCTGAGCGCCGAATATCTCGCCCGGCATCTGCCGGACGGTGCCCGCTGGGCGCTGGTCGGTCGCGACCCGGCGAAGCTGGCCGCCGTACAGGCCGGGCTGGGGCCGCGTGGCCGGACCGGGGCGCTGCTCACCGCGGACCTCACCGACCAGTCGGCGTTGGCCGACGTCGCCGCGTCGACCCGGGTCCTGGCCACTACCGCGGGTCCGTACCTCCTGCTCGGGCTGGGACTCGCCGCCGCATGTGCCGAGGCGGGCACCGACTACCTCGACCTGGCCGGCGAGCCGGAGTTCGTTGATCGCGTGTATCTCGACAGTCACGAGCGCGCGGTGGCCACCGGTGCCCGGCTGGTGCACAGCTGCGGCTTCGACTCGATCCCGCACGACCTGGGCGCGTACTTCACCGTGTCCCAGTTGCCTGACGACGTGCCCATTTCATTGGCCGGGTATGTCAGAGCGAAGGGGTCCATCTCCGGCGGGACCTACCAGTCGGCGGTGAACTCGTTCGCCAGAATCGGCGCCGCGCGAGCGGCGGCCAAAGAACGCAAGCGCCGCGAGAAGCGGCCCTCCGATCGCCAGGCCCGGGCGGTTCCGGGCAAGCCGCACCGGGTGCCCGGCGGGAAACTCTGGGCCGTGCCCCTCCCCACGATCGACCCGATCGTCGTAGCGCGCTCGGCCCGCGCCCTGCCGGAGTACGGCCCGGACTTCACCTATTCGCATTACGCTGCGGCCCGGCACGTGACGACGCTGGCCGGCGGCGCCCTCGCGCTCGGGGCGATAGTCGGCCTGGCTCAGATACCGCCGGCGAAGCGCTTCCTGATGGGCCGGATGCCGTCGGGCCACGGTCCGTCCCCGGCGCAGCGTGCCAGGTCCTGGTTCGAGGTGCGCTTCGTCGGGCAGGCCGGCCCGGCCCGGATCGTCACGCAGGCCTCCGGACCGGATCCTGGGTACGGCGGGACGGCGGCCATGTTCGGCGAGTCGGCCATGTGCCTGGCCTTCGACGACCTGCCGGTCACGAGCGGGCAGGTGACGACGGCGGTCGCGATGGGGCAGCGTCTCGTCGACCGCCTCGTCCGCGCCGGATTCACGTTCGAGATGCTCAGTGACTGAGGCGGGCGGGCACTGATGGGGGAGCGACTGGTCATCCTGCTTCGGCACGGTGAGGCGAAGTACGACCCCGGGCTCACCGACGACAACGGCAGCCCGGACGGACCACTGACCGAACGCGGCCGCCGACAGGCCGAGCTCGCGGGTGAGCGGCTGGCCGGCCGCGAAATCACGACGCTGCACCACAGCATGCTGGAGCGGGCCGCGCAAACCGCCCGGGTAGTGCGCGAGAAGATCCCTGACCTGCCCATGCACGGCACGGACCTGCTGCGGGAGTGCCTCCCGTCCGTGCCGCCGGACGATCGTCTGACCGCGGACCAGCGCGAGTTCTTCGCCGGTTGGCCCAGCCGCGTTCTCATCTCCGGTGCCGCCCGGGCCCGAGCGCTGCTGGCCACCTTCGCCTCGACCGCCGATGACGACCAGGTCGACCTACTTGTCACCCATGGCAATGTCATCGCCTGGTTCGTCTGCCACGCCCTGGGCGCGCCAGCGTGGACGTGGGTGAACCTGCCCACCCATGCCTGCGGGGCGTTGACCGCCATCGCCTACCGCGAGGGCCGCCCACCGGTCCTTCTGGCGTACAACGACGCCGGTCACCTGCCCGCCGACCTGCGCGCCACCGATACCCAGCCGGGCTGGCGGATCTAACCCGGCCACCCGGCACCCGGGACGGCGACCTCGGTGCGCAGCACCTGGCCCTCCCACGGCGCGTCCCCGCCCAGCCCGGCCATGCCCGGCCAGCGCGCGGCCACGATGTAGAGGCTCGTCCGGTTGCGGCCGCCGAGCATGCAGGCGAAGCCGCCGCGGTCCAGTGGGACGGTGTCGAGGATCGCGCCGCCCTCGGCCACCCGCACGCAGTGTTCGTGCGGTACGTCGGCGTACCAGGCGGCGCCCTCGGCGTCGAGGCAGATGCCGTCCGGAGCTTCTTCGCCCAAGTCGGCCCACACCCGCCGACCGGACAGCGATCCGTCCGCGCCGATGTCGAACCCCACGAGTTGGTGGCGGTAGGAGTCGGCGACGACGAGTGTGCCGTTGTCGGCGGTGAGGGCCATGCCGTTCGGGAACGCCAGATCCTCGGCCACGACCCGCACGCTGTGGTCAGGGCGCACTAAAGCGACGAAACCGGGCTGGACCGGCCCCTCGGGAGGTCCGGCCGAGAACTCGAAGTTGCCGCTGTTGACGTAGCCGTTGCCGCGGCCGTCGATCACGACGTCGTTGAACCCGAACGGTGAGAGCGCAGCCAGGTCCGCGTAGGTGGCCAGGCTCCCGTCGTCCTCGACGGTCAGCAGCGCCATGGCCTGGTTGGAGACGAGGAGCGGTCGACCGTCGGGCAGGAAGTCGAAGCAGAGCGGCAGTGATGCGTGGGAGACCATGACCTCGGATTCGCCCTGGTCGTCGACGGCGATGATCTGTCCCGCGGTCCAGTCGCTGAACCAGAGCCGCCCGTCGTGCCAACGGGGCGATTCGACCAGGCCGAGATCGCGGCAGAGCACGTCCATGTGGCTGATCCTCGCCTATGGCGCCGTGGGGAGCCGGTCAGCCATGCTGATTAGCCGCGCGGCGGTGGCGTCCGGATCGACGACCTGATGCAGATGCCCACCGGGCAGCGCTTCCACCAGCCAGCTGCGGTCACGGGCTTCCGCGGCCACGTCGTCGTACGGCGGCCCGAAGAACAGGTAGCCGCACGGCGTCTCGTCCCATCCGGCCGGCACTGGCACCCGCTGCTCGTAGTACGCCAGCGGCAGCCGCGGCTGTTCGGCGGTCATCACAGCCTGCGTGGCGGCATCGGGGAACAGCTCGGCGACGTCCTCGTCGTCCCACCAGTCCGTCCACCGTGGCAGCCGACCGTCCTCGGCCATCTTGCTGCGCAGGAAGTCGAGCATCTCGGCAGACGCAACCGGGGTCGTTTCCTCGCGGGCCGGCAACGCGGCGTCGACGAAGAGACAGCCGTGTACGGGTCGGGCCGTCTCCGCCACGAGGACGGGGACGAAGAGCCCGGCGTTGCTGTGGGCGACCAGCAGCACCGGCTGGTCCGTGGCCAGTGCGCGGGTGGCCTCGGCGACGGCCTCGACTACGCGCGGCCAGAACGGCGGATCGCCCTCGCCCACCTCACGCAGCGACGGCACCACGGCGTCGCGACCCAGCGCACGGAGCCGGTCGGCGACCGGCGCCCAGGTCGACGGACCGACCGACGGACTGTGCACGAGCACGAAGCCGGGCGTCATCAGCGCTGCCCCGAGAGGGTGAAGCCGGTGAACCCCATCTGGAAGCCGCTGAACGCCGGACGGTTGCCGTTCACTGCGATCCAGTCGCCGTGCGGTCGCATCCGGGACAGCTCAGACCCAACGTTCTCCACGGTGATGCCGCCGTAGAACAGCGTGCGGGCGGTGGCTTGGAGTGAGGTGTCCGCCGTGGCGTCCGGCCCGAGTGTGTCCGAGCCGGTGGCGAGGATCGAACGTTTCGCGAACAGCCAGTCCACGGCCGCGGCGGCGAAGCCGGGCGCCGCTGTGGTGGCGTACGGCGAGTCGGCGCCGCTGCCTTCAGAGAATAGGGACGCGTGGCCGGTGAGCAGCAGCACGCAGCCGGCCGCGGGAATACGGCCGTGTTGGCGTTCCCATGACACCAGGTCGTCACGGGTGACGAAGAAGGCGGGACCGTCGGTACGGATCCGGTCGCGTACGTCGATCACGGCCAGCGGCATGAGCGTGAAGCTCTCGTCCAGCTCGCTCAGCGCCGAGCCGTCGACGATGAAGTGCGCCGGCGCCGAGATATGGCTGCCGGTGTGCGTGCCGAGGCTTGTGATGCGCTCGAGCAGGTACCCGCCGTCGTCGTGCTGCGGCGTACGGGTGTCGACGGCGACGTCCCAGCTGAAGTCGGGGTCGCCCGGATACAGCGGAACGCCGTCACGCAACGACAGGGTCAGCGGGACGCGTTCGGCCGTGCGCGGATCCACCTGCTCGTAGCCCGCGGGAATGGCAGCACCTGCGCCCATGTCCGTCGCCTCCGGCTCGAGTCTGTCAGCCATGTCGGAGCCGCCTCTACGGTGGTTGTCGTGGTGGCGGTGCAGCCGGTGACCGAGCAGCTCTGGCCCGCACTCGTCGACTTGTTCGGCCGCGGTGGCGCGTCGAACGGGTGCTGGTGTATGTACTGGATTCTCGGCCCCGACTACCACCGCCGGGCGCGCGAGCTGAACCGGCGGGCACTGGAGCGCGCCGCGACCGGCGGTCCGCCACCCGGGCTGTTGGCCATGGACGAGACGGGCCGGGCGCTCGGGTGGTGCCGTCTGACTCCGCGCGCCGAACTGGCCTGGCTAACGCAACGTTTGCCGCCCGTCGATGACCTGCCGGTGTGGTCGCTGCCGTGCTTCTACATCCGTCGCGGCATGCGCAGGACGGGAGTGATGACGGCGTTGATAGCCGCCGCCACGGAACACGCGAGGGCATCCGGTGCACCGGCCGTGGAGGCCTACCCGGTGGATACCTCGGTGGTTGGCAGCACCCGCAATCTCTTCACGGGAACGGTGCGTGCCTTCGAGAAAGCCGGTTTTACGGTCGTGGCCCGGCTGGGCGCGGCACGCGTTGTCATGCGCTACGACCTGACCGGGCGATCCTGACCTCTCCGGGGTATCTGCAGATCACGCCGGAAGCGTCGAACGTGAAAGTCTGAGCACGTGGCGCAGACGCGTCCGGAGCTCGTCGGAGACTTCGGCATGGTGGCCAGCACGCACTGGCTGGCGTCGGCCGCCGGGATGGGCGTGTTGGAACGCGGCGGCAACGCCGCGGACGCCTGCGCCGCGGCCGGTTTCGTGCTCCAGGTGGTCGAGCCGCACCTGAACGGGCCGGGCGGTGACGTTCCCATCCTCGTCTGGGACGAGCCCGCGCAGCGGCCCGTCGTCATCTGCGGGCAGGGCGTCGCCCCGCAGGCGGCAACGATCGAGGCGTTCGACGATCTGGGCCTCGACCTCGTTCCGGGCAACGGTCTGCTGCCGGCCGTGGTGCCTGGCGCCTTCGGTGCGTGGTGCCTTCTCGTCGAGAGATACGGGACGTGGCCGGTCCGCGATGTGCTCGAGCCCACGGTGCACCTGGCCGAGGCCGGCCATCCACTGCTGCCCTCGGCAGCCGCCGCCATAGGCCGGGTCAGCGGCATGTTCCGCGCCGACTGGCCCACGTCCGCCGCCACCTGGCTGCCGGAAGACGCCATCCCGGCCGTGGGGAGTCGGTTCCGCAATCCGGTCCTAGCCGCGACCTACCGTCGGATCGTCGCCGACGCCGAGGCCCGGGCCGCCGAGCCCGCAGCGCAGTGGGCCGCGGCCCGCGACGTCTGGTACCGCGGGTTCGTGGCCGATGCGGTGGATCGGTTCTGCGCCGCCGCGGCGGCACGCGACGTCTCCGGCGAAGTGCACCGCGCTCTGCTCCGCGGGGCCGATCTCGCCGCGTGGGCGCCGTCCATCGAGGATCCGGTGAGTCTCGACTACGGCGGGTACACCGTCTTCAAAACCGGGCCGTGGGGTCAGGGCCCGGTGTTCCTCCAGCAACTGACGCTGCTGGCTGAGGCCGGACTGGCCGCAACTGAGCCGCTCTCCGCTGACTGGGTGCACGTGATCATCGAGGCCAGCAAACTGGCGTTCGCCGATCGGGAGGCCTGGTACGGCGATCCGGACTTCGTCGACGTGCCTCTCGAGGACCTGCTGTGGAGCCCGTACACCGTCGAACGCGCCGCCTTCATGGACGCCGGCGCATCGCGCAAGAGCCGGCCCGGCAGTCCCGGTGGCCGGCGCCCAAAGCTGCCCGGCCGGGAGCTGCGTACCGCCCGGCAAGGTGCCGGAATCGGCGAGCCGTCTCACACCGGCCCGCGCGACACCTGCCATGTGGACGTCGTCGACCGGACCGGGCTTATGATCTCCGCCACTCCGAGTGGCGGGTGGCTCCATAGCTCGCCCACGATTCCCGAGCTGGGGTTCTGTCTCGGCGCCCGCGGGCAGATGTTCTGGCTCGAGGACGGGCTGGCCTCGAGCCTGCGTCCCGGCTCCCGGCCGCGCACCACGCTCTCCCCCTCGCTGGCCCTGCGGGACGGCCGGCCGTACGTCGCCTTCGGCACACCGGGCGGCGACATGCAGGATCAGTGGAGCCTGCACTTCTTCCTGAACCTGGTACACGGCGAGCACAACCTCCAGCAGGCCATCGATGCGCCGGAGTTCCACTCGCTGCACATGGCCTCGTCGTTCTACCCGCGCCAGGCCGAACCGGGAAGGCTCGTCATCGAGGACCGCTTCCCCGCCGAGACGATTGCTGAGCTACGCAAGCGCGGGCACGACGTCCAGGTCGTCGATGGATGGTCGCTCGGTCGTACCACCGCGGTGGCGCGCGACGGTGGGTGGCTCCGGGCCGCGGCCAACCCGCGCGGTGCCCAGGCCTACGCCGTCGGGCGCTGACCCGGCCGAACACCTGGCAGGGTGGACGCATGGCCAACCGGCTGACGGACGCCACCAGCCCGTACCTCCTTCAGCACGCCGACAACCCGGTCGACTGGTGGCCGTGGGGTGACGAGGCGTTCGCCGAGGCCCGGCGGCGGGACGTACCGATCCTGCTCAGCGTCGGATATGCCGCCTGCCACTGGTGTCATGTCATGGCGCACGAGTCCTTCGAGGACGAGGCCACGGCGGAGCGGATGAACGCCGGGTACGTCAACATCAAGGTGGACCGCGAGGAACGCCCGGATGTGGACGCCGTCTACATGGAGGCGACGCAGGCGATGACCGGTCACGGCGGCTGGCCGATGACCTGCCTGCTCACCCCGGACGGCGCGCCGTTCTACGCCGGCACATACCTGCCCCGTCCGCAACTGCACGCCCTGCTCGAGGCGGCGTCGACGGCCTGGCGGGACCAGCGTGCCGACATCATCGAGTCCGGGCAGCGCGTGCTCGGCGCGTTGGCCCGACGCGACCCGCCCGCCCAGGGGACGCCCAGTGAGGACGATCTGGCCGCGGCGGTCCAAACGCTGCGCAGCCAGTTCGACGCGGGGCACGGCGGTTTCGGCGACGCGCCGAAGTTCCCGCCGTCAATGGTGCTGGAGTTCCTGTTCCGCCATCACGAACGGACGAAGAACGACGCCGCCTTGGAGATCGCCGGGCACACTCTGGCGGCGATGGCCCGCGGTGGCATCTACGACCAGTTGGGCGGCGGGTTCGCCCGATACAGCGTCGACGGGCAGTGGGTGGTGCCGCACTTCGAGAAAATGCTGTACGACAACGCGCTCCTCGTGCGGGCATACACCCACTGGTGGCGACTGACCGACCATCCCATGGCCGAGCGCGTTGCCCGCGAGACCGCCGACTTCCTGCTCACCGATCTGCGCACGACCGAGGGCGGCTTCGCCTCAGCGCTGGACGCGGACACCAACGGCGTCGAAGGCCTCACCTACGTTTGGACGCCGGCCCAGCTCAGCGAGGTCCTCGGCCCGGACGACGGCGCCGCGGCGGCTGAGCTCTTCCACGTCACCGCAGACGGGACGTTCGAGCACGGCGCCTCCACCCTCCAGCTACTCACCGACCCGCCGGACCCGGCGCAGTGGGCCGAGCTGCGACACCAGCTGCGGACGGCGCGTTCGGCCCGACCCCAGCCGGCCCGCGACGACAAGGTGGTCACCGCCTGGAACGGGCTGGCCATCGGTGCGCTGGCCGAGGCCGGCCTGGTCTTCGACGTCCCCGACTACCTGGCCGCGGCGCGGCGGTGTGCCGAGTTGCTGCTCGGCTCGCATTGGCGCGACGGCCGGTTGCGCCGATCGTCGCGCGGGGGGCCGGTCGGCGCCTCGCTCGGCGTGCTCGAGGACTATGCGGCTCTGGCCGACGGTCTGCTCGTCCTGCACCAGGCCGACGCCGACCCGCGCTGGCTCGACGTCGCGGCCGCGCTGCTCAGCGTCTGCCTCGAACAGTTCGTGGACGCCGACGGCAGGGTGTGGGACACGGCCGCGGACGGCGCCCCGCTGGTGCGTCGGCCGTGGGATCCGACCGACGGCGCCACTCCGTCCGGCAGCAGTGCATTGGCCGGGGCGTTGCTCGCGTACTCGGCCCTGACTGGCTCCGACGAGCATCGCTCCGCCGCCGAGCAACTGCTCGGCCCCGTTGGATGGCTCGGCCGCAAGCAGCCTCGGTTCCTCGGCTGGTTGCTGGCGGTGGCCGAGGCCTGGCTCGACGGCGGGCCGGTGCAGGTGGCTGTCGCCGGCGAGGCCGGGGCCGGGCCGCTGACGACCACCGCGTGGCGGCATCGTCCGCCGGGTGCGGTGGTCGTCTCGGGGGAGGCCGACGCGCCCGGCGTACCGCTGCTCGCTTATCGAGCCGCTAACCCGCAGGGCGCGCTTGCTTATGTCTGTCGGGGCATGGTCTGTGACGCCCCGGTCAGTACCGTCGGCGATCTCCGCACGGCGCTGACCGCCTGAGGCGTTACAGCTCAGGGCCCTCGGTACGCAGCTCGTCGACCTTGGCCATGGCCTCACGCAGGCTGCCGAGCCAGTCCTCCGTGTGCTCGCCGACCAGGCGCACACACCAGGCCAGCGCCTCCGAACGGGAGCGCGCCACGCCCGCGTCGACCAGTGTGTCGAGCACCTGCCGTTGTGGCTGACGCAGCCGGGTCATGACCGGTACGGCGAGGTGGGTGAATAGCACCCGCGTATCACCAATGGACGCGCCCCAGGCCACGCTGCGTCCGTACCGGCGCTGGGCCTCATCGGCGATAGCCATCCGCTCGGCGCGGGTGTCCTCGCGGAAGCGGCTGATCCGCCCCTCCGCGGCAGCAGTGCCGTCGCTGCCCTCCGGGGCGGCAAGCTCACCGACCACGGTGATCTCCTCGCGGTCCACGTCGACGCTGGGCGCGCCGGTGAACCAGTCGTCGGGCAGACGTCCGGCGAACCAGGCCTCTGCGTCGTCGGCCGACGGCAGGTCGGCCTGCTGCCACCCGCCCGGTCGCCCGAAACCGCGGCCCCGGCCGCCGTGCCCGTGTGCTCCGAAGCCCCGCCCGCGGCGGGGTCCGTCATGTGTTTCTCGCATGTTTGTCTCCTTCTTGCTTACACACTTACATCGTTACACACATTACAACGAAAAGGCAGGCTCCGGCATTCCCGCGTGCCGATAGGGTCGCGATCATGCGAGCCGCGGTGTTCCACGGGCCGGGCAATGTCCGGATCGAGACGGTCGACGATCCCGAGGTCGAGCTTGACACCGACGTCGTCGTCTCGGTGCTCGCCGCCGGTCTGTGCGGGGCCGATCTGTGGGCCTGGCGCGGCTACACCGGCACGGTCGGGGCCCGCACCGGGCACGAGTTCGTCGGCGTAGTGGACGCCGTGGGTGACCAGGTCCGCACCCTGCGCTCAGGTGACCTCGTGCTCGCTCCGCCGGGCTGGAGCGACGGCACCTGCGAGAACTGCCTGGGCGGCCTGACGTCCTCGTGCGTCGACGGCGGCGTCTGGGGCGAGCCTGGCCACGACGGCGCGCACGGCGAACGGGTCCGCGTGCCGCAGGCGGACGGGACGTTGCTGCGCGTACCCGAACGACTGGCCGGCGAGCCGAGCACGCTCCTGGCCATGACCTGCTCCGTGCCCGCCGCCCACCACGCGGCGGTGTCGGCCGGCGTGCGCGGCGGTGACACCGTGGTGGTGGTTGGCGACGGCGCCGTCGGCCTGTGCGCGGTACAGGAGGCACGCCGGCGCGGCGCGGCCCGGGTGGTCGTCGTCGGGCACCACGACGAGCGCCTCGACGTCGCCAAGCAGTGCGGCGCCGACGAGACGGTAAACGCCGCGGAGAACCCGGCCGAGGCCATCGAGGACGTGATGGGCCGCACCGGCGGCGCCGATCGGGTGCTCGAGTGTGCCGGGACGGCCTCGTCCTGGCAGATCGCCGCCGAGGTCATCCAGGACGGCGGGCGGATCGGCTTCGTCGGCATGCCGTACGCCGTGGAGGCGGTGGGTCTGAGCGGAATCTTCCAGCGCAACGTCGGGTTAGCCGGCGGCCTGGCCCCGGCCCGCGCCATGCTCCCCGGTTTGCTGCGAGCGGCCTCCGACGGGCGCATCGGCCCGGCCGTGATCGTCGACCTCGTGCTTCCCCTGGACGAGATCGCGGACGGCTACGCCGCCCTGGACGCCCGGGTGGCCACGAAGGTCCGCCTCACCATCTGAGCGGATCAGCGGCCGTTGTCATCGGGCGTCCACGCATGCAGCCGCGGCCGCCAGGCGGGCACCGCCCGCCGGTAGGCCTCGTACTCGGCGCCGAACCGGCGAGACAGCGCAGGTTCCTCGTACCAGTGGACGAACGCCGCCGCCGCGGCCCACGCGAGAAGGGCGTAGACGAGCAAGGTACGAGAGCCGAACAGAAGGGCCTCCCCGACAAAGATCATCAGCGACCCGAGGTAGATCGGGTTGCGGACGTAGCGGTGGAACCCGGTGACCACCAGGCGCTGCGTGGGGGCCAGCGGCATCGGCGTGCCACCCGCCCGGGCGAATTGCACGAACGCGTGCACCACCGGGACGAGGCCAAGACAGATCAAGGCGACGCCGACCACCTGCGCGACCGTCCAGAAGGGCAGCGGCCGGTGCAGCTGCCACCCGGTGACCAGCCACGGCACGAGGACGGCAAACGTTCCGGCGGCCACCGTGAAGTACACCGCGGTCCCGATCGCGGCGGTTGATCGGCGCATCGACATCACCGGCTCCGTCCTACATCGGTCGACGATTACTCTGCCTCGATCCCGGCCGCCGAGGGGGACGTTAGGACCGCCCAGGGGGAGGTTGTGGTTGGCCACGTCGCGGCGTGTCGTGTGCGTACCTTTCCCCTCGACATGCACAGCGCGCTAATGGCTTTCCGAGTTACCCTGCTTGATCATGGGGCTACGGGGTGCGGTGTATGCCGCCTACGAACGGCGGCTGCGGGCGGGGCTGGCGGGTCGGCCGCGACCCAAGCATGTGGCGATCATGTTGGACGGCAATCGGCGCTGGGCCCGCGCCATGGGCCTCGACGACGTCAATCACGGCCACCGCGTCGGCGCCAGCAAGATCGCCGACGTCCTCGACTGGTGCGCCGAGGCGGGTGTCCAGCATGTCACGCTCTTCCTGCTCTCGACCGACAACCTGTCGCGACCGAGCAAGGAGCTCGATCCGCTGCTGCGGATCATCGAGGGTGTGGCCGAGGAGCTGTCGGCCGAGGGCCAGCCGTGGCGTATCACGGCGATGGGCGCGTTGGACCTGTTGCCCGCCGAGACCGCGACCGCGTTGAAGACGGCCGAGGAGCGCACCGTGGACCGCACAGGCATGCGGGTCAACGTCGCCGTCGGCTATGGCGGACGCCGCGAGATCACCGACGCGGTCCGGTCCCTGCTTCAGCAGCACGTCGAGGCGGGAACGCCGCTGGAGGACGTCGCCGAAATGCTCGACGTCGAGCACATCGCGGCGCACCTGTACACCAAGGGGCAGCCCGATCCCGATCTCGTGATCCGCACGTCAGGCGAACAGCGCCTGTCCGGCTTCCTGCTGTGGCAGTCGGCGAACTCCGAGTTCTACTTCTGCGACGCGCTGTGGCCAGACTTCCGCAAGGTCGACTTCCTCCGAGCGCTGCGTGACTACGCCGAACGGCAGCGTCGTTTCGGCGAATGAGCGGCGGCCGAAGGCCGGCTGACATCTCGGTGTGTCGACCCCGCAACCGCGGGCTCGGCTCGTAGCGTTTCTCCGAGACTCCGCCGCCGCCGCCGACAGTGGGAGCGCTGTGACCGCATACCCCGTGCGCCTCCGCCCTGGCGCCGCCCCGCTCCGCACGTTCGTCCTCGACACCTCGGTCCTGCTGTCCGATCCCGGCGCGTTGGCCCGGTTCGGCAAGCACGAGATCGTGCTGCCGCTCGTAGTGATCAGCGAGCTGGAGGCCAAGCGGCACCATCCCGAACTGGGCTGGTTCGCGCGACAGACACTGCGGGTGCTCGACGACCTGCGGATCCGGCACGGTCGGCTGGACGACGGGGTGCCGATCGGCGACGAGGGCGGGTTGCTCCACGTCGAGCTGAACCACTCCGACCTCGGCACCCTGCCGGCCGGTTTCCGGGTCGACTCGAACGACTCGCGGATCCTCGCGGTGGCGGCCAACCTGGTCGCCGAGGGCCGTCACGTCACGCTGGTCACCAAGGACATGCCGTTGCGTGTCAAGGCCGCCAGCGTCGGCATCGACGCCGACGAGTATCGCGCGCACGCCGCGGTCGATTCCGGCTGGACCGGCATGAACGAGCTCACCGTGGACGCCGACGTCATCGACGCGCTGTACCGGGGCGAGGACGTCGACCCGGCCGCCGGCCCGGACCTGGCCGAGGTTGCGGAGCTGCCCTGCCACACCGGCCTGGTGCTGCACTCGAACCGGGGGTCCGCGCTCGGCCGGGTCGCGCCGGACAAGACCGTCCGGCTGGTGCGCGGCGACCGGGAGGCCTTCGGCCTGCGCGGTCGGTCCGCCGAACAGCGCGTCGCCTTGGATCTGCTGTTGGACTCCGACGTGGGCATCGTCTCGCTCGGCGGCCGGGCGGGCACGGGCAAGTCGGCGCTGGCGCTGTGCGCCGGACTCGAGTCGGTGCTCGAGCGGCGTGCGCAGAAGCGGGTGATCGTGTTCCGGCCGTTGTACGCCGTCGGCGGCCAGGATCTGGGCTACCTGCCCGGCACCGAGAACGAGAAGATGGCGCCCTGGGCGCAAGCCGTGTATGACACCCTCGGCGCACTCGTCAGTGCCGACGTGATGGACGAGGTCGTCGACCGGCAGATGCTCGAGGTCCTGCCGCTGACCCACATCCGCGGCCGGTCGCTACACGACTCGTTCGTCGTCGTGGACGAGGCGCAGTCGCTCGAACGCAACGTTCTCCTCACCGTCCTTTCCCGCATCGGAACCGGCTCGCGTGTCGTGCTCACTCACGACGTGGCGCAACGGGACAACCTCCGCGTCGGACGCCACGACGGGGTGGCCGCGGTCATCGAGGCGTTGCGCGGGCACCCGCTGTTCGCGCACATCACGCTCACCCGCAGCGAGCGTTCGCCGATCGCGGCCCTGGTCACCGAGATGCTGGAGGACCTGCCACTGTAGGCAGGTGCCCGAGTACCGCGTCGGCATCTCCGGCTGGCGCTACCCGCCGTGGCGGGGAGTCTTCTACCCGGCGGGCCTGCGCCAGCGTGACGAACTCAGGTTCGTGGCCGAGCGCCTGAACAGCGTCGAGATCAACGGCTCGTTCTACTCACTCCAACGCCCGACCAGCTATCAGCAGTGGTACGCGCAGACGCCGGCGAACTTCGTCTTCGCGGTGAAGGGCCCGCGGTTCGTCACCCACATGAAAAAGTTGGCCGACGTGCGCACGCCGGTGGCCAACTTCCTGGCCTCAGGCGTGCTCGCGCTCGAGGAGAAGCTCGGGCCGGTGCTGTGGCAGCTGCCGCCGACCCTCGGCTACGACGCCGCCCGACTGAGCGACTTCTTCGCCCTGTTGCCCCGCACGACGAAGGACGCCCTGGTGCTTGCCCTCGAGCACGACGAGCGGCTCACCGACCGGGACTGGCTGCGCGTGGACGCGGACCGGCCCATCCGGCACGCGGTCGAGGTGCGGCACCGCACCTTTGACTCACCGGCCTTCCTCAACCTGCTGCGGGCACACGACATCGCGGTCGTGGTCGCCGACACCGCGGGTAAGTGGCCCCGGATCCGGGCCCGCACCGCAGACTTCGTCTACGTCCGGTTGCATGGCGAGGCCGAACTCTACGTGAGCGGATACACCGGCGAGAGCCTCGATGAGTGGGCCCACTGGATCGAGGCGCAGGACTGCGACGCCTTCGTCTACTTCGACAATGACGTCAAGGTGCGGGCGCCCTTCGACGCCCAGGCGCTTGCCGAACGGCTCGGTGTCAGCCTTTAGCCGCCTCGTCGATCTCCTTCTCCAGCGACCTCTCGTCGGCGCGCAGCTGCTTCTTCGTCAGCTTCGCGGCCCGTTTGATCGATTCCTGGACCCTGGCCTCGATATCGGAGGCGGCCACCACGACAAGTCCGCTCTGGCCTTCGTCCAGCAGTTCACCGAGCTCCTTGAGGTCCGAGCGGCTCATTCCGGCCGCCACGTGACCGGCCAGCGCACCCAGGCCGGCGCCGCCGGCGCCGCCGACGATCAAGGCGCCGAGCCCGATCGCGGGGAATAGCGCCACCAGCGCCCCGCCGACCAGCCCGACGCCGAGCCCACCCCACGCACCCTGCCGGGTCGGCTGTTCGTGCTTCTTGACGATCTTGACCTTGCCGTCCGAGTGTCGGCTGATCACGGCGGCGTCATATGTGTCGATCAGACCGGACTCCTTGTACATCTCGTGGACCGCGTCGTAGTCGGCGACCGCGTCCTCTTCGTTCTCGTAGCTCGCGGCGAACACAGCGAATGTGTCGAGTGCCATTGCGTTCCCTCCGTTGGGTCGTACTCGATCAGTCCCGGGCCAGGCCGGCGTCGGGCGATGCCGCCGACAGAGTCAGCTTCGGACGGGTCGTGCGGGGCCGGCATCACCCGCGGGAGATGAGGCCAGATCGGATCTAACGGGAGCCGGTGATGTAGTGGGTGAGCTGGTCAGTGGCTGCCTCGAGCTCGTCGATCCGGTTCTTCACGATGTCGCCGATGCTTACGATCCCGACCAGTTCGCCTTCGTCCAGAACGGGCAGGTGACGCACCCGCCTGTCGGTCATCGACCGCATGGCGTCGACGACGTCGGTGTGCGGGGTGGCGGTGACCAGCGGTGAGGTCATGATCTCGCTGACCTCGGCGCTGAGCACCTCCGGCCCGCGCTGCGGCAGGGCGCGCACGATGTCCCGCTCGGAGATGATTCCGACAATTTCCCCGTCGGCGTCCCTGACGATCAACGCGCCGATGTTGTGTTCGGCCAACTTGTCAAGAGCATCGTTGATGATCGTGGTCGGCCGCACCGTTGCGACCAGCGAGCCTTTCCTGGCGAGAACGTCGCTGATCCTCATCGTTGACCTCCGGGTCGTCCGTAGACCGGGGCCAGCTTAGTGAACGACGAGTGAGCCGGGCCACACTTTGCCGAAAGCGTCTGCCGATCCGCTCGTTCTAGGAGCCCGGCCGCGTCATCGAGAGCACATCGAGGCTTTTGTCCAGCTGCTCCTCCGTGATGGCACCGGAGGCGACGTGCCCGCGCTCGATCACGACCTCGCGGATCGTCTTCCGCTCGGCGAGCGCCTGCTTAGCGATCTTGGCGGCCTCGTCGTAGCCCACGTAGTGGTTGAGCGGGGTGACGATGGACGGCGAGGATTCCGCGTACTCCCGGCAACGCTCGACGTTGGCGACGATGCCGGTCACGCAGCGGTCGGCGAACACCCGGCTGATGTTGGCGAGCAGCCGGATCGACTCCAGCACGTTGCGCGCCAGCACCGGCAGGTACACGTTGAGCTCAAAGGCCCCAGCGGCGCCGCTCCACGCCACGGCAGCGTCGTTGCCGACGACCTGGGCCACCACCATCGTCAGGGCTTCCGGCAGCACCGGGTTGACCTTTCCCGGCATGATCGAACTGCCTGGCTGCAGGTCGGGTAGGAATATCTCGCTCAGTCCGGCCCGTGGTCCCGAGCCCATCCAGCGGATGTCGTTGGCGATCTTGTTGAGGCTCACAGCGACGGTGCGCAGCTGGCCGGAGAGCTCGACGAGCGCATCCCGGGCACCCTGCGCCTCGAAGTGGTTGCGGGCCTCGGTCAGCGGCAGGCCCGTCTCGGCGGCCAGCCGCTTGATGACGTCGGCGGCGAAGCCGGCCGGGGCGTTGATGCCGGTACCGACCGCGGTGCCGCCCAGCGCCAGCTCGGCCACCCGGGCCACCGTCAACTGCACCCGGTCCGCTCCGTAGCGGATCTGCGCCGCGTAGCCGCCGAACTCCTGCCCGAGCGTCACCGGCGTCGCGTCCATCAGGTGGGTGCGTCCGGACTTGACGACCTCCGCGAACTCCTTGGCCTTTCCCTCCAAGGCCGCCGCCAGGTACAGCAGTGCCGGGATCAGGTCCACGACGAGCGCCTTCGTCGCGGCCAGGTGGATGGCGGACGGAAACTGGTCGTTGCTGCTCAACGGGTCGTTGACGTCGTCGTTCGGATGGACCTTGACGCCGCCGAGCCGCTCGGACGCCAACGTGGCCAGCACCTCGTTGGCGTTCATGTTGCTGGACGTGCCCGACCCGGTCTGGAAGACGTCGATCGGGAACTCGGCGTCCCAGTCGCCACGGGCCACCTCCTCGGCGGCGGCCGCGATCGCCTCTGCCTTGGCCGGCTCGAGCAGGCCGCGTTCGGCCCGCACCCTGGCGCTGGCGCCCTTGATGAGCGCGAGGCCCGCGATCAGATCGCGTTCGATCGGCTGGCCCGAGATGGGGAAGTTGTCGACCGCCCGCTGCGTCTGCGCGCGCCACTTGGCGTCCTTCGGGACGCGAACCTCGCCCATCGAGTCGGTCTCGACGCGGTACTGGCCACCGGCTGCAGACATGCTGGCACGCTCCTTCGACTGACGGCCCCAGGGCCGATCTTAGAAGGGCGACTGGTCATGCTCCTGGTGAGCTTCCTCGCATTGCCGGTGATGTCCAGGTGTGGTCGAAGTCGACCACGGAGTAGGCCCGCAGCTTGCCGAGCTGGTGCTGGGAGTCGACCAGCCGGATCGTGCCCGACTTCGACCGCATGACCATCGACTGGGTGGTGACGAAGTCGGCGCGGTAGTGCACGCCGCGTAGCAGCTCGCCGTCGGTGATGCCCGTGGCGCAGAAGAAGATGTTCTGCCCGGAGACCAGGTCCCCGGTGGTCAGCACGCGATCGAGATCGTGGCCGGCGTCGAGGGCCTTGCGTCGTTCGTCCTCGTCGCGGGGCCAGAGCCGGCCCTGGATCGCGCCGCCCATGCACTTCAACGCGGCCGCGGCGATGATGCCTTCGGGTGTGCCGCCGATGCCCATGAGCAGGTCGATCCCGGTGCCCGGACGGGCGGCCATGATCGCGCCGGCCACGTCGCCGTCAGTGATGAACCGGATCCGTGCGCCGGCGGCGCGGACGTCGTCGATGAGGGTCGCGTGCCGCGGTCGCTCCAGGATGCAGACGGTGATGTCCTCCGGGCGCGCCCCGCGGGCCTTGGCCACCGCGGCGATGTTGGCCGCCGCGGGTGCGGTGATGTCGATCACGTCGGCGGCCTCAGGACCGGCCGCGAGCTTCTCCATGTAGAACACCGCGGACGGGTCGAACATCGTGCCGCGCTCGGCCAGGGCGATGACCGCGACGGCGTTGGGCATGCCCTTGCTCATGAGCGTGGTGCCGTCGATCGGGTCCACGGCCACGTCGCACTCAGGCCCGGTGCCGTCGCCGACCTGCTCACCGTTGTAGAGCATCGGCGCCTGGTCCTTCTCGCCCTCGCCGATGACGACGGTGCCGCGCATGGACACCGTGCCGATCAACGCCCGCATGGCGTCCACGGCCGCGCCGTCGCCGCCGTTCTTGTCACCTCGGCCGACCCAACGGCCCGCGGCCATGGCGGCGGCCTCGGTGACCCGAACCAGCTCCAGCGCTAGGTTGCGGTCCGGTGCTTCCTTGGGCACCGCAAGCTCGGGTGGGATGCCGGTCATCGTTGCTCGTCCGGTCCGTCGCCGCTGCCGTCGCGCGCGGCGATGGCGGCGTCAAGCCGAGTCCGAGCGCCGTCGAGCCAGCGCTGGCAGACGTCGGCGAGCTCCTCGCCGCGTTGCCAGAGCCGCAGTGACTCCTCCAAGGACTGCCCGCCCGATTCCAGCGCCGAGACCACCTCGGCCAGCTCCGCCCGAGCGGATTCATAGCTCAGCGGCTCGCCTGCAGCGTCCAGGGTGGTCATGATCGTAGGGAGACTACTTCGTCGGTCCGGCGCACTCGCTCTGGTGAGGAGGTGGAGATGGGCTACCGGGTGGGTATCGGTGTCGTCGTGGCGCTGCACTACCTCTACCTCGGCTACCTCATCGTGGGCGGGTTCCTGGCCTGGCGGTGGCCACGAACGATCGGGCTGCACGTGCTGGCGGCGGCGTGGGCGCTGGTGATCACCGTGTTCCCGCTGGTGTGCCCGCTGACCTGGCTGCACAACTGGCTGCGCCGGGGGATCGGTGAGCCACCGCTGCGGCACGGCTTCATCGCCAAGTACGTCACGGGCGTGTTCTACCCCGCGCGGTACGAGCCGGAGGCCCGTATGGCGGTCGCCTCGGTGGTGCTGGCGTCCTGGATCGGATTCGTGATCATCCGCCGTCCGGGACTGCTCGGGCTCCGAACGACCCGCGCTCCACGTACACGGTGAGTAGCCCGCGGGCCTGATCCGGCGCGCGCACCGCGGTTCCGTCCGGGGCGATGACGACGGCATAGCCGCGGCGCAGCGTGGCCTTGGGCGACAGCGCGATTACCCGGGCGCGCATCTGGGTGAGTTCGGCGCGGTTAGCCTCCAGGAGCTCGGCCATGCGCCGGCGGGCGCGGTCCCGGACGGCCTGCACATCGGCCCGGTCCGTGTCCAACCGCCTGGTCAGGACGGCGGTGAGCCGGCCGGGCAGCTCCGCCATGGCCTCCCGTTCCCGGTCCAACCGCAGGTTGACGACCTGGCGGGCCCGACCACGCATGCGGGCGATCAGCCGCTCCTCCTCGTCCCGGTCCGGCACGATTCGCTTGCCGGCGTCGGTCGGGGTCGAGCACGCCAAGTCGGCGACGAGGTCGAGCAGCGGTGCGTCCGTCTCGTGCCCGATGGCGCTGACTACCGGGGTTCGGGCCGCGGCCACGGCACGCAGCAGCGTCTCGTTGGAGAAAGGCAGCAGATCCTCGACGCTGCCTCCACCGCGGGCGATGACGATCACCGATACCGCGGGGGCGGCGTCCAAGCGGCCGAGCGCGGCCACAATCTCGCTGACCGCGGCCGGGCCCTGGGTGGCGACGCTCTCGACCTCGAACCGGGCGGCCGGGAACCGGCGACGGGCGTTCTCGACGACGTCGTGCGCGGCGGCGCTGGACCGGCCGGAGATCAGCCCGATGCGCAGCGGCCAGAACGGCAGGGGACGCTTGCGATCCGCGGCGAACAGCCCTTCGGCGGCCAGCAGACGTTTGAGCTGCTCGATGCGCACTAGTAGCTCGCCCGTCCCAACCTGCCGAATCGCCGACGCGCGCAGGCTGAGCGTGCCTCGTTCGGCGTAGAAGTCCGGGCGGGCGCGCATGACGATGCGAGCACCCTCGGCGATCTGGGCGCTGTCAACGAGGGTGGACGCAGCGGTGACGGTCATGGAGATGTTGGCGTCGGTGTCGCGGACGGTCAGGAACGTCGTCGGCACGCCGGGTCGTCGTTTGAGCTGCGCGACCTGACCCTCCACCCAGACCTCGCCGAGGCGGTGCACCCAGCCGGCGATCGCGGCGGAGACCCGGCGCAGCGGTAGCGGATGCTCCGGTGAGGATTCGAGCTTGCTCATTCAGCCGCGGTCGGGCGCGGCTTTGCCGTCTGGTCGAGCTTCGACCGGACCGCGGCGGGTTCGGCGGCCCCGGGGACGGGCACCTTCTTGGCCGTCTTCTTCGCGGCTTTCTTCGCGGTCTTCTTGGAACCGTTCGGAGCGGGACCCGCCGCCTTGGCCGGCGTCGGCGGCTTCGGCGCTGGCCGCGGGGCGGTGGCCTTCTTCGGCGCCGGCCGACCGTCGTCCGGTTTCGGTGCGGTGTCCGTCGGTGGTTCGTCGAACGTGGCCCAGGATGGCGCCTCGTCCGACATACCCCGGACGCGGGCCAGCACCTCGTCGCCGCGGGCTACGTACGTCGCGATCTGCTGTTGGACGCGCAACGAGAGTTGCATGGCCGCTCCGACGATCTGGACGGGAACCTCGGGCGCGTCTTCGGGCATCTGGCGCAGGCGGTCCAGCAGGGTGGCGGCCAGCCCGATGAGGGCGCGAACGGGCGTGGGGAGCTGCGGCATGGTGTCAGCCTGCCGCACGAGGCTCGCGTCGACCAGACCCAGCGCCGCGGATCCGTACCATCGAGGGCATGGCCGTTTCCGACCACACACCCGCGCCGGCTCCTCGTGGACGGGTGCTGCTCGCCAAGCCGCGTGGCTACTGCGCCGGCGTTGACCGTGCGGTGCAGACGGTCGAGCTGGCTCTGGACACGCACGGCGCCCCCGTCTACGTCCGCAAGCAGATCGTGCACAACCAACACGTGGTGCACCGTCTCGAGCAACGTGGCGCGATTTTCGTCGAGGAGACCGACGAGGTGCCCGAGGGCGCGCTGGTCGTATTCTCCGCACACGGCGTAGCACCTGACGTGCACCGGGAGGCGGCCCGGCGCCAGCTTCGCACGATCGACGCCACCTGCCCGTTGGTGACCAAGGTGCACAAGGAAGCGGTTCGATTCGCCGACTCCGGGTACGACATCCTGCTGATCGGCCACGAGGGCCATGAAGAGGTGGTCGGCACCGCCGGGGAGGCGCCCGATCACATCCATCTCGTGGACGGGCCGGAGGGCGCCCAGAGCGTCCAGGTTCGCGATCCCGAGAAGGTGGTGTGGCTCTCCCAGACCACGTTGTCCGTGGACGAAACCATGCTCACCGTGGCCGCGCTCAAGGAGCGTTTCCCGGCGTTGCAGTCCCCACCCAGCGACGACATTTGTTATGCGACGCAGAACCGGCAGGGTGCGGTGAAGGCGATCGCGCCGCAGGTCCAGCTGTTTCTAGTGGTCGGCTCGGCCAACTCATCCAACTCGGTGCGGATGGTCGAGGTGGCGCAGGCGACGGGCGCCCGGGCCTACCTCGTCGAGAACGCCGGTGCCATCGATCCGGCCTGGCTCGAGGGCGTCAGCAGCATCGGGCTGTCCTCCGGCGCCAGCGTGCCCGAGATCTTGGTACAGGACGTCATCGCGTGGCTCGCCGACCGCGGCTTCGGTGATCTCGAAGAGGTCGAACACACCGATGAGAGTCTGGTGTTCGCCTTGCCGCAACAGCTCCGTCGCGACTTGCGCAACCGAGCCGCCGCCAACTGACCTCGCGGCCTACCGCCCGGCGACCAGCCTGATCCCGGCGATCAGCAGCACGGCCGCGGTGGCCGCGGCCATTGCCGGGAAGCCGAACACCAGCCAGTTCGTCGCGATGTCGACGAGTGCGGTACGGCTGCCAAATTGCTGGTGCCGCATCCAGGCGGCCACGAATTTGCCGCCGACGTAGACGAGCGGCGGCGCGATGACGATGGCAAACATCGCCGAGCGGCGGACGGTGAGGATCGCGATGAGCGAGCCCAACGCCACGCCATACCCGAACAGCCCGCCGGAGGCCAGCCCACGCGCGTAGTCGATCAGGCCGGCCACTGCGGAGATCACGAGCAGGATCAGGAGCGCCTGCCAGGCGGGCAGCCCGCGCTCGCGGCGCTTGGCCGCAGCCGCGCCGTAGCCGGGGTAGGTCGTCGCGGCCGCCGTCGGGTAGTCCGAGCGCGGCGTCGTGGTCGGCTGCGGGACGCCGTACGTGCGCCGCGGATCCCGGTCGTCCGACCAACCCGTCGACGCGGGCACGCGCCCCGACGGGATCGCCCGCGAGGTGCGCTGCCCGCCGTGCGGGACCGCCTGCTCGACGATGAGTCACTCCTCAGGAATACAGACCCGGCAGCGCCGGGCCGTCTGCCTGATGAGGCTACCGGCGATCGCTGGCTATGAGGACGACCTACTTCTCTCGACTTCTCAGGTTCCGGTGGGCTCCGCAGCGTCCGGAAGCGGCTGCTGACCGAGCATCGTCGTGCGTTTCGGCAGTGACACCAGGCGGGTCTCGGTCAGCTCCGGAGCCTGCGTCGTAACGGTGGTGGCGGTGACCTGCGCCGGCGCGGTGATCTCCTCGTCGTGAGCGACGACGTGCAGTTCGGTCATCTTGCGCGCCGACACCAGCACGCGGCTCTCAAGCGACGAGACGGTCCGGTTGTAGTCGCCGACCGCGGTGTTCAGGCTGCGGCCCAGCTTGTCGATGTGGCCGCCCATCGTGGCCAGTCGCTGGAAGATCTCCTTGCCCAACCGGTGCACCTCGGCAGCGTTGGCGGCCAGCGCCTCCTGCCGCCACGTGTAGGCCACGGTGCGCAGCAGCGCGATCAACGTAGAGGGTGTGGCCACGACGACGTTCCGTTCGTGGGCATGCTCCAACAAGGCCGGGTCTTCGCGCAACGCGGCATCGAGGAACGCGTCGGCGGGGACGAAGCAAACCACGAATTCCGGCGACGGGATGAACTGCTCCCAGTAGGCCTTGGCGCCGAGCGCGTCGATGTGGGTGCGCAGGTGTCGCGCGTGCGCCTTCATTCGGCGGGCCCGCTCGGCCTCGTCGCGTGCCTCGATCGCCTCCAGGTAGGCGTTGAACGCGACCTTGGAATCCACCACCACCTGCTTACCGCCGACGAGCTTGATCACCACATCGGGACGCCGCATGCCGTCCTCGGTGGCCGCGGTGGGTTGGGTGACGTAGTCCACGTGCTCGGCCAGCCCGGCCGCCTCGAGCGTGCGTTCCAGCTGCAACTCGCCCCACCGGCCGCGGACCTGCGGAGCCCGGAGCGCGGAGACTAGAGCCGCGGTCTCGACGCGCAGCTGTTCGGACGTCTGCCGCATGCTGCCGACCTGCTCGCGCAGCGCCGCGTAGGAACTCGCGCGGTCCCGTTCGACGTGCTGGAGCTGGCTCTGCACCTTGTCCAGTGAGTCCTTCAGCGGCGCGACCATGCCTTCAATGGCCTGTTGGCGCTGGGTCAGCTCCCCGGCCGCGGCGGTCCGCGCCTGCTCGAGGCGCTGCTGAGCCAGCTGGATGAAGGCTTCGTTGTTGTGCCGAAGGGCCTCCGCCGACAGTGCGCTGAACGCCTCGCGGAGCTGGGCCTGGGCGTTCGCGTGGGCCCGCTCCCGCTCGGCAGCGGCCGCCCGCTCGGCCTCGCGCAACGCCGAGACGCGCGTGAGGTCGGCCTGCATGCGCTGGCCGCGCAGCAACCAGCCGAGCCCGCCGCCGGCGAGGATTGCCACCAACGCGAGGAGAGCGCTCGCCACGTTCATGCCTTCGATGCTGACACCGCGGGGCGACAGTTTCGCCGAGGCGCGCCTTCGCCGGCGCTTCGTAAACTGCCCTCCGTGGCGCTCACCATCGGGATCGTCGGCCTGCCCAACGTCGGCAAGTCGACACTGTTCAACGCGCTCACGCGCAACGACGTGCCGGCCGCGAACTACCCGTTCGCGACCATCGACCCCAACATCGGCGTCGTCGGTGTCCCCGACGCCCGCCTTGACGTTCTAGCCAAGATGTTCAACTCGGCCAAGATCGTCCCGGCCACAGTGTCGTTCGTCGACATCGCCGGCATCGTCAAGGGCGCCAGCGAAGGAGCCGGGCTGGGCAACCAGTTCCTCGCCAACATCCGCGAGGCCGATGCCATCTGCCAGGTGATTCGCGCGTTCGCCGACCCCGACGTCGTCCACATCGACGGGAAGATCTCGCCCAAGGACGACATCGAGACGATCAATACCGAGCTCATCCTCGCCGACCTCCAGACAATCGAGAAGGCGTTGCCGCGGCTCCAGAAGGAGGCGCGCACCGATCGCGAGCGCCAGCCTGTCCTGGCCGCCGCCGAGGAAGCGCAGCGGGTTCTCTCGACGGGCCAGACCGCCTTCGGCGCCGGACTCCAGCGCGGGCCGTTACGCGAGCTGCAGCTGATGACCGCGAAGCCCTTCCTGTACGTCTTCAACGTCGATCCCGACGAGATGACCAACCCGGCGTTCACCGCCGAGATGCGCCAGGTGGTGGCGCCCGCTGAAGCGATCTTCCTCGACGCCAAAACCGAGGCGGACTTGATGGAGTTGGAGCCGGCGGAGGCGCTCGAGCTCCTCCAGTCGATGGGCCAGGAGGAGTCCGGCCTGGACATCCTCGCCCGGGTTGGGTTCGCCACATTGGGGCTGCAGACTTACCTCACCGCCGGACCGAAGGAGTCGCGCGCCTGGACGATCCGCCGCGGCGCCACGGCACCGGAGGCCGCGGGCATCATCCACAGCGACTTCCAGCACGGCTTCATCAAGGCCGAGGTGGTGTCCTTCTCTGATCTCGAGGCTGCAGGCAGCATGCTCGAGGCCCGGGCGCGCGGCAAAGTGCGCATCGAAGGCAAGGACTATGTCATGCAAGACGACGACGTAGTCGAATTCCGCCACGGATCAACGTCTAGCGGCAAGAAGTAGCGTCGAGCGGATCGCGGCATGAGCGGACGATCTCGACCATGGGCTGTCTGGCACCCACCGCCCCGATCAGTCTGGTCTGGGCCAGACCAGCACCCCGCCCACACTAGACTTATCGGCACCCTTCGACGACATGAGGTGGGCCATGCCCGACACGGAGAGCACGACGAGGCAGTGTCCGTACTGCAAGGAACAGATCCGCAGCGACGCGCTGCGGTGCAAGCACTGCCACGCCGACATCGCGCCCGGCTTCGGTTCGGCGATCGGCACCACGAAGGCCATGCCCCACGGCACCCGGCTCGCCGATGCGGTCGGGGGTGGGCTGAACCTCGACCCGCGGGTCTTCGGTGAGAAGCCGATCAAGCAGGACAGCAGCAGCCAGTGTCCGCCACTCGACAGCGACGACAAGGGCATCTGGGTCTACGTCGCCGAGAACGAGACCGACTGCTTCTACGAGCTGGTCGTCGAGTGGCACCCCAGCCCCTACGGGGTCTTCCGCTGACCGGCACAGCTAGGAGAACGGCGACCCCACCCCGCAAGGGCGCCCCCACATCGGCATGTCAGGACGGCGACGGTGTGCAGTTCCGCTTCAACGTCTAGCGGGTAGATTCTCGCGGGCGTGTCCGCTCTGCCGAGGGGGAGGGTATGGCCACGACACGCCCCGGTCAGAGCCGCCAGGAGCTCCCCTTCGAGCGCGACAGCCTCCCCTTCGGCGAACTGTTACCGGCCGGACAGGAGCCCCCATTCCCGGTCCAAAATCGCGAAGTCGATCTCGTCGCTCCAGCCGCCCTTGAACCACTCGTTCTCCACAAGGTGCGCCTCCTGCCGCATGCCGAGCCGCAGCGCGAGCCGCTGCGACTCATGGTTGCGGGCATCGACCCGTGCGGTTACCCGGTGCAGGTGCAGATGACCGAAGGCGACGTCCAGCATGGCGCGGGCCGCTTCGGTGGCGTAGCCGTGGCCGCCATAGTCCGGGTTCAGGACGTAACCGACTTCGCCGCTCGCGTGCTCGCGGCTGTGCCAGAACAGCACCGCGTCGCCGATCACTATCGGACGGCTCGCCTCGTCGGCCAGCTCGATACCGAGCGTGAGCGACTGGCCCTCGTCGGTCAGCTGGTGGTCGGCCCACACGCCGACGATGCGCGTCAGGACGTCGGCGCGATCCATCGGCGAGGACGGAACCCAGCGGCACACGTCCGGACGGCTTCGATAGGCCACCAGGTCGTCGGCGTCGTCCGGAATGAGCGGCCGCAGGGCCAAACGCGAGGTACGGATCGGGTAGGCGAGCGGAGCGAGCGACACAGCCCGGAGACTAACGGCGGCGTCAGAACGCTGGGCTGACGACGCGGCCCTCGGCCAACGTCACCCGGCGAGGCAGCCGCTGGTCCACTGCTTCGTCGTGAGTGACCACGATCAGGGTGGTGCCGAAGCGCTCGTTGACCCGCAGCAGGAGGTCGACGACCCGGTCGCGGTTGACGGCATCGAGCTGGCTGGTGGGCTCGTCGGCGACGAGCAGCTGCGGCTCGGTGGCCATGGCCACCGCCACGGACACGCGCTGCTGTTCGCCGCCGGACAGGCGTGCTACCCGGTGCCCGGCGAGCTCAGCCAGACCGAGCTCGGCCAGCAGTTCCCGTGCCGGTCTGAACGTCTCGCTCCGGGGCCGGCTGCGCCGCGCGAAGTACACGTTCTGCTCCGGGCTGGCGTACGGCAACAGGCTCCGGCTCGGGTTCTGAAGGACCACGCCGATGCCGCGTCCACGCCAGCGCAGCAGCTGCCGCTCGGACATGGCGGTGAGCTCGTCGGCCCCGACCTGCACCCGCCCCGCGGTTGGACGACGCAGCCCGGCAAGGATCGACGTCAGCGTCGACTTGCCCGAACCGGACGGTCCACTGATGGCGATGCCCTCACCGACGGCCACGTCGAGGTCAACGTCGGCCAGGGCTGTGACCGCCTCGCCCTCGAGAGGGTAGACCTGCCGCAGCTCGCTGCACCGCACGGTGACCCCGCTCATCCTTCGGCCTCGCGCAATCGGTCCGGCACCGCGGTGCGCATCAGCCAGGCAGCAGCGAGGACCGCCGTGATGGTGAGCAGGACGATGAACGCGCTCGCGAAGATGGCCGTCGGCGCCAGTCTCGGCACGTAGTGCAACGCCACGGGCGTCGTGTCGGAGAACTCGGGAATCACCGGCATGGCCAGTCGCGCCGCCAGCAGCCCGGTGGGCACGCCGAGAGCGACGGCGGCACCGAGTAGCAGCAGTTGCTCGATGACGCCGGCGCGCAGCAGCGCCGCGCGAGGGAGACCGACAGTGCGCAGGGCGGCGATCTCATAGGAACGCCGGCGGCTGCTGGCCGCTATGGAGATGGCCGTCCCGCCGACGGCGAGCACCGCCCCGGCCACCGCGCAGGCGAGCAGCAGCAGCAGGGCCAGCGCCGGTCCCTGCCGGGCTAGCTGATCGGTGCGCTGCCGCTCGGTGCGCACAGACTGTATGTGCAACCCGGCTGCTTCGAGGCGGGCGCGCGCGTCCGGCGGGGCGCGCGGACCGAGCCACACCGACCAGGTGGCTTCCTCTGAGAATGCGGGCAGCTCGGCCTGAACGAATGGGAGGTTCATCAGCACGCCGTTGTCGAGGACGTCAGGCAGAACGTCTGCGCTCTGGATCACGTTGAACGTGGCCTGCGCACCGAGCAGATCCTCCATGGCCAGTTTCGGGTTGGACACGTACGAACCCGGGGTGGCGACAGCCGGAATCGGGCTCGGCGCGTAGGCGTAGAGGATCCCGCCGTATCCGCCGTTGATGGCCCGGAACCTGTCGGTGACCCCGGTGAATGAAACGCGCAGCTCGTCGGTGGCCTCGCCCTGCGGTGCGGCGGCGCGCCAGCCGTCGGGGTTGGTCAGGCTGGCGTCGAGGGGCCGCCAGGTCGTGCCGTCGCCGATGTCGATGCCGGTCAGAGTGGCGGTGCCGCGCATCGTGCCCTCCACCGTGATCGGCCGGTCCCAGGTGATGCCGCGGAAGAGGCAGCCGGGTTTGCACGGCAGGCTGGCGACATACACGTGGGCGCCGGCGCGCAGGCGTTCCAGCTGAACATCCACGAACGCGTCGCGAGCGGTGCGCAGGTTGAGTTGGACGTACGGCGTTCCGGCGCTGAGGTCGCGGCCGGTGATGTGGAGGCGAATTTGCGGTGCCGTCAGCGTGATCGGACGGACACTCGCGGCTCCGACCGCCTCGCCCATCGACGCCAGCGCCGGACCGCCGGCCGGCCGGTACGCGACCGCCGCCAATCGCGACCCGTCGACGCCGATGACCGTGCCGGTGACGGTCTCACCACCGTCGGGCAACCAGGTGGCCACCGCCATCGCCCAACGACCGTCCGGGTCGGCGGTGTGGGTGGCCGCCACCGGGTCCTGCTTCGCGTCGTACTGGATCGACGCTACCTGGCTGGCGCCGAGCTCGGATTGCGCCCGCGCCGCGCGGTTACTGCGCGCGACGGACTCGCCGGCGACCGCGAACGTGGCCAGTCCGACGGCCACCGCGAGCAGTGCGGCCAGCCGCAGCCCGACCGGCCGGCGGGCCACCTGGCGCGAGGCCAGGAACAGCCCCATCCGCCGGGACGCCCGGGTCCGGCCGGCGATCCAACGGCAGCCCAGCGGGAGGAGCCGCACGCCGAGCAGGGCCACCGCGAAGACGAGCAGTCCGGGTGCGAGCAGCGTCGCGGAGTCGTGGGTGTCGCGGGCGTGATGATGGGCACGTAACGCCGCGAGTCCAGTGACCGCGACCAGCGCCAGCAGCACGTCGATGACCAGGCCGATCCTGCTGTGCCCGGGGGCGCGCGTGGTCCGCCGCCATTGGTCGAGGACGCCGCGGGTCAGCGTCCGGTAGCCGGCCAGCGCGGCGGCGACCAGGCCGCCACCAAAGGCGATCAACGCCGCGACAATAGGTGCCCACGCCATCACGACGGGCACTCCGGGGACGAGCACCGAGCCGGCGAACACATGGGTGACGCCCACCGCGGCCAGCAGCCCGACCGGGACGGCCAGCGCGAGCAGCACCACCGGTTCGGCCAGGCCGAAACGCACGGTCGCCGCGGGCGAGAGGCCGCGCAGCTTCGCCATCGCGATCTCGTTGCCGCGGGCTTCGATGGCGTCGGCCACGACCTGGAACAGCACCAGCCACGCCAGCAGGCCGAGTTGCAGCGTGACCAGCAAAGTGCCGACCTCTACCAGTTGCTGTTCGCGATGCGCGTCATCGAGCACCAGGCGGAGCTGGGTCGTCACGTGGATTTCCTGGGAGGCCTGGTAGCGGCCCACCGTCGCGGCCACGGCACGGCGCTCGTGCGCGACATCGGACAGCCGCAACGCGCCCGGGTTCAATGGCATGTCGACCTCGGCCTGGGCGAAGGCCGGCCTCGGTAGTGCGGCAAACGTGGCCCGGCTCACCATGAGTGTGTCGACCAGGTCGGGCTGGTCGCCGCGGAACTGCTGATCGGCGTAGTTGCGGCCGAACCAGTACGGGTCGTTGACGTCGTTCTGCCGGTAGGTCCCTACGACGCGGAGCACCGCGCCCTCCGGGTTGCCGTCGAAGCCCTCGACGGAGAGGGCGCCGACGTAGAGCTTGGTGCCGATCCTCCAGCCGTACGCGCCGCTGTCGAAGGTGCGCTGGCTAGCCATCATCTCGAGCGGCCCGGACGGGCATCGCCCGTGGACGATCGCCACGTGCTGACACATCCCTGCACGCCACAGCAGGTGCGAGGTCACGGCGCCGTGGCCCTCCGCGCTGGTCGACACGCCGACCTTCTCCGGCGTGTAGATCCCGTCGATGGCGGAGTCGTAGCCGGGGATGGCGCCCGGCCTCGGCGCGGTGGACTCGAATCGGTCGATGTCGCGTTGGATCGTCGCGTCGACGTACGCGTAGAAGTGCAGTCCGGTGGTCGAGCCCGCCTCGGTCAGGTGGTCGTTCAGGGTGGATTCTGTGCTGGCTCGAGCGTAAAGCGGGCCGAGTGCGGCCGCGGTCGTCGTCACCACAGCGACCGAAAGCACTGCGAGGTTGAGTCCGCGCCGCCACCACAGGCCGGGCAGCACCAGGCTCCGACCGCGCACGGGCACGCAGCTCCTTCACGCCTCGGCGGGACGGGACGACTCATCTTTACGGGCTTAGCTCGGCTGGGTCCTAGAACGTGGCTGAATCGTCACTGGGCCGGATGTCGCCGGGCCGGGCTCACATCACGATTTGGTAACGGTTGGGCCACGCGGCGGCGATCATCGTCATGACCGCGAATTGGGCCGTCTCTTCGGTGCAGGGTCAATCGATGTGTAGGGGCAGCCCACTATGTCCGACCTTCCCAGCCGTCCACCGGTCAGGGTTCACAACAACACGGACTGGCAGGTCCGCGCCGCGTGCCGCAACACGGACACCGAGGCGTTCTTCAATCCGGACTACCTTCGGGGCCGCAACAAGCGCGCCCGTGAGGCGGCGGCCAAGGCGATCTGTGCCGACTGCCCGGTGCGCGAGGCCTGCTTGGCGTGGGCGCTTTACCTCGGTGAGACGCACGGCGTCTGGGGCGGCATGACGCCCGATGAGCGCGCCCGCATCGCTCGTCAACTCCTCGTCTCCTAGCGATCCTGCCTCGCCCACCGGATTGTGCAATTTCGGCCGCGCCACGCGGCCAGGAGTTGCATGATCCGGGCCAGCTCAGGCGAACGCGGCGGTGATCTCGGCGAACCGCTCGAGGTCGGCCGCCGAGCGCAGTCCGGCAGGCGCCACGAAGACAGTCCGTACCCCTCGATCGCACAGCAGTCGGTAACGGCCGATCTGGTCGGCGGTCGTCCCCGCGTGATGAGCGCGGGCGAAGTCGGCCGCCGAGGTGCGTCCGCGCAGCCGTTCCACGCGACGCGCCACGTCCTCGCGATCGGTACCGACGACCGGCAGGTCGAGCACGGTGATCTCGATCTCGCGGCCCGCGGCGGCCATGAGCGGCCGCAGCACGGCCAGTCGCTCGTCGAGCCGGCCGAGCTCTGACGGGAGGTTGCACGCATCGGCCCGCCGGGCCGCTACCGCCAAAACCCGACGCCCCGAGCCACCGACAATGATTTGCGGATCGGAGACCGGCCGCGGATAGCACGTGGTTTCGGGCAGCTCGACACGTTCTCCCCGGTGAGCCCGTGTGCCGGCGGCCCACAACGCACGGATCGTTTCGATTCCCGCCTCGAGGTCGTCCACGCGCTGGCGTGGGGTCGGGAAGGCCAGTCCAAAGGCGGCGTGCTCGCGGGCCCACCACCCGACGCCGAGGCCGCAGAAGGCGCGGCCGCCGCTGAGCACGTCGAGCGTGGCCACCGCCTTGGCGACGAGGCCCGGCGCTCGGAAGCTGACCGGGCTGACCAACGTGCCGAGCCGCAGCGCGCCCGGTAGCCCGGCCAGCATTCCCAACGTGACCCAGGGCTCGGGGATCGGCTCGAAGTCGCGGCCGACCTGCGGGATCTGGATCAAGTGATCCATGAGGGCCAGCCCGGCGAAGCCGGCTTCATCCGCGGCCCGAGCCATGTCGACGAGCCATCCGGACGGGTCGTCACCCCACTCGAAACGCGACAACTGGAGGACGAACTCCAGCTGGACCGGCGCGCGCCGCTGAACCTCCGCGGCGGTGCGGGTGCCGGGAGAATGCGACGCCTCGATCGCGCTGTCCGCGGTGACCACCGCGGTCCAACCCTCGTCGCCAAGTTCGGTGCGGATGTCGGCCATGCGGCGCAGCTGCGCGGCCAGCACCGGGGCTGGGACCGGCCGGTCACGGGCGGCATTGCGCTCGCGGCAGAGCGCCGCCGGAGCTTCGAAGACGACCGCCACCGCGGGCAGCCGCGCCTCATCCGCCGCGGCCGCCCAGGACCGTCGGCGTTCGACGTCCAGGCCGAGGGTGTCGACGACGGTGGTGAGCCCTCGGCGCAGCCGGGCCGCGATGATCGACTCGAGCAGCCCGAAGGCGTCGACGGAGGCGTCCAGGTCGGCCTCGCCGCTGCCCACGACGGCCCGCAGCGCGTCCGACGAGACGACTTCAGTGGCCCGGTAGCGCTCCGCCGCCCAGTGCGATTTGCCCGATCCGGAGGCGCCGACGAGGACGACCAAGGCCGGGTCGGGTATGTCCACGACGATCATCCTGGCCGACTTCGGCTTCGGTGTGGTTCGGACGCGCATTTTGTCGCCGCGATGGGGCAGAGTGGACATCGTGGAGTCGCAGGTCCTGCTGGCTGTGGACGGCAACTCCCTAGTGCACCGCGCCTTCCACGCCCAGGCCGCGACCGGGTTCCGGACCGTGCAGGGGCAGCCGATGTGGGCGGTGCGTGGCCTCGTCGGGCAGCTCCTCGCGGCTGTCGACCGGATCGACCCTGACCTCGTCGTCGTCGGCTTCGACGACCCGGGCTACAGCCAGCGCCGCGACCAGTGGCCGCAATACAAGGCGACCCGGATCGACAAGCTCGACAGCCTAGTGGACCAGCTGGCCACTGCTGTGGCCATCATCGCCGAACTCGGCATCCCGGTGATCATGCCGGAAGGGCTCGAGGCCGACGACGTGCTGGCATCGGCGGCAGCCCTCACCGCCGCGCACGGCTGGCGTTCGGTGCTGATGACGTCCGACCGTGACGCCTTCGCACTCATCGACGACGACACCAGCGTGCTCCGCATCATCAATGGCGGCGTCGAAGCCTCGCCCATCCTCACTCCGCACCGGCTCGAGACCATGCTCGGCATCCGTCCCGACCAGTACCGCGACTATGCGGCTTTGCGTGGTGACCCCTCGGACAACCTGCCCGGCGTGGTCGGGATCGGTCCGAAGACCGCGGCCCGGCTGCTCGTTGCGCTGGGGTCCGGCGCCGCCATCTTCGCCGACGTCGCCACCGGCGGGAACGTCGTCGCCGCCACCGCCGGCGCTGGGGTGCTGCGTCACCTGGCCGCGCCGACCGCCCGGGAGCGGTGGGAACTCAATTGTGCGGTCATGTCTCCGCGCTGTGATCTGGACCTAGGCCTGCCGGTGGCCACCGGCGGCCGGCTGCGCCCGCTGTCGGCGGAGGTGGTGCGCAACGTGTTCACGAGGTTGCAGTTGCCGGCCACCACACCGACGGCGTTGCGGGTGCTGGCACACGTCGAGTGCAGTGAGAACGCGCCACAGATCGCCTGGCGTCGGGAGGAGACGTGGCAACCGTGGCACGACGGCGGCGGGTTCCGGCAGCGCTTCGGACCGTTGCCGAAGCCGCCGCCACCGGTCGACCAGCCCGCCCTGTTCTAGTCCGCCAACCCGCGTTGGTGGCACTCGGCGCACACACCGACCAGCTCGACGACGTGGTCGACGTCGTGGAAGCCGTTGTCGGCGGCGACCTGTTCGGCCCAGTGTTCGACGCTGCGTCCCTCGACCTCCACCGTCCGTCCGCAGCCGCGGCACACCAGGTGATGGTGGTGCCGGCGGCCGCGGCCGCACACGCGGTAGAGCACCTCGCCGTCAGGCGTCTGCAGCGTGTCGGCCTCGCCGGCCTCGGCGAGCGTCTGGAGGTGGCGGTACACGGTGGAGAGCCCGACAGATGCGCCACTGGCGCGCAGTTCGGCGTAGATCGACTGGGCGCTCCGGAAGTGGTCGGCGTCGTCCAGCGCAGCGCGCACCAGCCCGCCTTGACGGGTGTGGCGCGCTGCCTTCGTCTGTGGGCTCATTGGTGGATCATCGACCGGACCACACGGATCGGGCATGGCCAGCGTTGGTGACCGGCAGCGTGGACCATGCCCGCGGAAGCGCGGAGCGTTCTGTGCGGAGCGCCTTCGTGGGGTGATCTCACGGCACTCCTGCTCCGACCGGCTCGCGGACGCGGGCCGGCACGCCCACGGGGCGGGCACGACCGTGGACCCGCTCGATGATTCGGCACACAACGTAGATCGCGAAGGACACGCTCGTTATGTACGGCGTGATAGGGAGCAGGCTCCCGAGCGCGAGCAGGATGCCGCCGACGGTCGCCGTTGTGGCGAACACCACGCTCAATACTGTCGCCCGCACTGGCGAGGCAGTCACCCGGTACGCGGCCGCGGCGGGGGTGCACACGATGCTCAGCACCAGGAGCGCACCGACGATCTGCACCGACATGGCGACCACCATGCCGAGGACGACCATGAACACTGGGGACAGCAGCCGCACCGGTACGCCCCGAGCCGCGGCCACGTCGGCGTCCAGGCTGGCGAAGGCCAGTGGCCGCCACATGATCAACAGCGCCGCCACCACCACGACGGAGATGCCGACCAGCCACGACAGCTCCGGGCTGTCGATGGACGCGACCTGTCCGATGAGCAGGCCGAACTTGTTCGAGGCCCGGCCGTGATACAGCGCGAGGAACAGCACTCCCAGACCCAGCCCGAACGGCATGAGCACGCCGATGATCGCATTACGTTCTCGAGCTCGTACGCCGAGCACCCCGATGACGAGCGCGGCCACCAGTGATCCGAGCAGAGATCCGGCGACGACGCTAGCGCCGGCCAGCAGCGCCGCCGCGGCGCCGGCGAAGGAGAGCTCGCTGATGCCGTGCACGGCGAACGGCAGGTCGCGCATCATGACGAAGGCGCTGATCAGACCGCACACGACACCCAGCACCGCCCCGGCTATGACCGAGTTGTGTTCCAGCGCGAGCAGCGCCCCATAGTCGTCGAAGTTGAAGACCTGCTTGACCAGGCTGGGATCCGCGGCGAGGACGCTCACGCAACCACCTCGCTTGTTACGTCGTGGTGGGGTTCGGCCGCGGGACCGTCCGGCACCCCGGCCACCACGACGCGTCCACCGAGGCGCAACACCTCGACGGGTGCGTCGTACAGCGCGGAGAGCGTGGCCGAGGTCATCACCTCGTCAACCGTGCCGGTGCGGAAACGTCCTTCTGCGAGGTAAAGCACGCGGTCGACGTAGGGCAGCACTGGGTTGATCTCGTGAGTGACGAAGATGACCGCCGTGCCGTGCCTGCGCCGACGGGCGTCGATCAAGCGAACCACGCCGCGCTGGTGGTTCAGATCCAGCGAGAGCAGCGGCTCGTCACAGAGCAGCAGTCTCGGGTCGGTCACCAGAGTCTGCGCAATGCGTACGCGCTGTTGTTCCCCGCCCGAGAGCATGTGCACGGGCCGGTCGGCGACATGCGCCGCGCCCACGGAGGCCAGCGCCTCCTGGACCAGCTGCCGACGGGCCGCCGACCGCAGGCCGGTGCCCCAGCGGGCGCCGTCCACGCCGAGCTGCACCAGGTCGCGGGCGCGCAGGGGCGTCGGCGGAGCCAGTCGGCGCTCCTGCGGGATGTACCCCACCAACGGGCTGCCGCGCCGAGGTGGCGCGCCGTCGATGAGCACTCGCCCTTGGCTCACTGGCTGGAGTCCCAGGATGGCGCGCAGCAGCGTCGTCTTTCCTGAGCCGTTGGCGCCGAGCACGGCGACGAACTCGCCCGGCCGGACGTCCAGAGTCAACCCGTGCCACAGCGCGCGACTGCCGAACCGAAGTTCGCAGTCGACCAGCTGTAGTACCGGTGTGCCTGCCACGATCTTCGCCCGTTCCGCGTTAGTCGAAGTGAAAACCATTCCCGATAAGCGTAGCAGCGAGAGTGGTCAACGCGCGACGATGGTGAGCGAGTCCAGGCCGGAGCCGGCGTTCGGGTATGGGTCGCGATGCACCCCGACCTGCAACCGGCCGTCCATGTCGACGGCACGGACGGTGATCGTATGGGGTCCGGTGCCAGCCACCGTCCACCGCAGCGACCACTGCCGCCACGTGTCCAGGCTGGGAGCCGGCCCGAGCTTGGCCCGGGTCCACGGCTGGTCGTCGATCTTGACCTCGACGCCGCCGATGCCCGCGTGCTGGTGCCAGATCAATCCCGCGACGGTGATCGTGTCGCCGACCTCGACGTGCGCGCCGGGCCTGGGCAGGTCGATCCGCGACGCCAGCTGGATCGGCGCCTCACGGTCCCAGCCGCGGGCCACCCAGTATGCGGCCCGCTCGTCGAACGTGGTGGCGGTGATCCGGTCGATCCATTTGCACGCCGAGACGTAGCCGTACAGGCCGGGTATCACCATGCGCACCGGAAAGCCGTGCACGATCGGCAGGGGTTCGCCGTTCATGCCGACCGCCAACATCGCGTCTCGGCCGTCGAGGACCGCGGCGGTGGAGACGCCGATGGTGGCGCCGTCCTTCCCGTGGGCGAGCAGTTGGTCGGCCGCCGGCTGCACCCCGGCGTCGCGCAGCAAAGGAGCCAACGGCGTGCCGAGGAATCGTGAGGTGCTTATCAGGTCGCCGCCGACGTAGTTGGACACGCAGGCGATGGTGATCCAGCGCTCGATCATCGGACGGGCCAGGAGCTGCGCGAACGTGAGCGTCATGGGCCGGTCCACCATCCCGTCGATGCGCAATCGCCAGGTGTCGGCGTCTACCTGCGGAACACGCAGGGCGATGTCCACGCGGTAGAAGTCACGGTTGGGCGTGTCGAACGGCGTGGCGGCGTCGAGTTGTGCGCCGGCTGGAAGCGGTGGCGCGGGCGTAGCGGGAGTCGGCAGCCTGACCGCGGCTCTCGAGGGCGCCGCCGAGAACCGCGACCGCTGCCACGCTCGTCCGGCGAACTCGCCGACCGCGACAGCGCCCGCCACTCCGGCCGCGGCCAAGAGGAATGCGCGGCGGTCGGTCGGCGCGCCGGTCGTCCACCCGGCCGCGGCACGCTGCAGCTCGATCACCGCCACCACGCCCGCGATGGTGGCCACCGCCGACGGGATGACGTCCCCGGCTTTCGGCGCCGCGGTGGTCAGAGAGCTGTACATGGCCAAGGCGCCCAACGCCACGACCGCCGCGACGCCGAGCCCGAGGTTGCGATTGGCCAGCCACCCGATCGGCAGGGCCAGCAGGGCGATGACGACGTAGATGCCGATGATCAGAACCGTCTTGTCCGAGGTGCCGAGATCGCGGGTGGCGAACGCCTTCAGCCACTCAGGCGTCAAGGTGACGAAGCGGTTGCCGATGGCAATGACAGGCGCCGCCTCCGGACGCACGAAAGCGGCGGCCGCCTCACCGGCGGCCAGCGCGACGGCCGCGGTACCGAAGCCGACGATGGCCCGGGGCAGCCATCGAGCCGCGCGTTCGCCCATGACATGAACGGTCCGGCGCTAGGCGGCGCAGCGCAACTGTGGATTGCCAGCTGGCTGTGTTGCGGCTCAGCGCGAAATGGCTCGGCGGCTGCGTCCCGCGACACTAGGGTCGCCGTCGTGACTGAGGACCAAACCTTCGCCGGCCCGTTTCTCCGCTTTCCGCACATCGTCGGTGACCTGGTCACCTTTGTCGCCGACGACGACGTCTGGCTCGTGCCGGCTTCGGGCGGTCGTGCGACGCGGCTGACCGCCGACCGGGTGGCCGCCGCCCGCCCGCGCCTTTCGCCGGACGCGGCGCACGTGGCGTGGCTGGGTCGCCGCGACGGGCAGTACGAGGCCTACGTCGTCCCTGTGACGGGCGGCGCCGAGCGGCGGCTGACCTACTGGAACCAGCGGGGCACCCGGGTCCTCGGCTGGACGGCCGAAG
>DATAEG010000037.1:0-29267 GCA_036258135.1 Jatrophihabitantaceae bacterium
CACGCATTCGATCAACGCGGGCGCGCGATCGGGCGCGAACGAGGGCGGATCCGGAGACGGTCTCGGCCTCCTGGTCGTCCGCCTCCTCGGCGGTGCCCGCGGCGGTAGTGATTGGGCGGGTCGCCTGGTGCCGCCCGCCGACACCGTTCTGATGCGCCACTCCGTTCACGCCGTTCTCGCGCACGGCGGCCGTGACGGTGGGCAGCGTCGGGGCGGCCGCAGCCTCGGTGGCGGGCGTCGCCTTGCCGACCGGTTCCGGGATGGTGACGGTCTTGGCCGGACCGGTCGCGCCCGACTCGCCGCGGGCACCGATCCCCTTCAGCCGCCGGCTGGCGCGCGGTGCCGGCACCAGCACGGCGCCGAGCACCGGAGCGCCGACGGCGTCGAGCTGATCCACCGCGTTGCGCCCGTCGTGCACCTTCGTGCGGGCGGCGATGACGATGAGCACCGCGTCGCTCAAGGTGGCCAGCGTCTGGGCGTCCGCCGACGCGCCCGCGTCCGGCACGGCGACGATGAGGTAGCCGCCGCGGCGAATCTGGTCCAACCGGTTGCGGGTGATGGCGCCGACCACGGCCAGCGATGCGTCCGGTTCGATGACGCGGATCGCGCCGAGCTTCCCGGTCGGCGTGTCCGTCGCACCAGTCAGCGGGAGGTAGGAGACACTAACCGCCGACCGCGACAGCGCCGATGCGATATTGATCGCGACGGTGTCGGTCGGCGACTCGGCGGCCGCACCGGTCACGAGGATGACGCCCTCCTTGCCGATGCTGGCCGCCAGCAGGTTGGCTACCCGCTGGTACTCCACGCCGGCGGATGACCCGGCCGCTTCCAGTTGCATGGGTTGCAGCCGGTCCACGGTGCCGGCCACCGGCACGTGGATGAGCCGCGACACGTCGTCCGGGCGGCTCATCCGGCGCAGCTTGGCGAAGCGCAGCCAGGCGACGAGCAGGCCGGCCAGCAGGCCCAGCGCCAGCCCCGCGGCGACATTGAGCATCAGCGACGGACTGGTCGGGACACTCGGCACGATCGCCTTGGACAGCACTTGGCCGGGGGTCACGACGGTCGCTGACAGCTCGTTGTACTGGGTGTTGAGGTTGGTGAGCTGGGCGACCAGCAGACTCTTCTGGGCCTGGGTGTACGACCTGATCTTGGAGCCCGGCGGCAGGGATGACAGTGTCTGGGACACGCTAGAGAGCGTGGTTTTCAACGCCTTGACATTGGTGGAGACCTTCTTGACCTGGGCGTCCAGCGTCGCTTGGGCGTTGTCGCCCCGGACCCCCAAGTAGGCGTTGGCGAAGTCGTTGGCGAGCTGCGCGGCCGCGGTCGCGCTGTCGGAGGTGTAGCTCAACCGCAGGACCGACGTGTTCGCGGGCACCGAGACGGACAGGTTCGACAGCAGCTGCTGCGTCGGGATGGACTTACGCAAGGGGTCTTCTTCCCGCACCCGATCGGCGACCTGCGTGGACCGGGCCAGCTGGGCCTCGGTGTCGAGGTTGATTGTCCCGAGGGTGCGGGAGTTGGCCAGGTTCGCCGAGTCGGACACACCCGTGGCCGTGACTAGCACAGACGCCGACGCCGTGTAGCGCGGCTGCTGAAGCTTCGTCAGCACGACACCACCGATGACGCCGAGGATGATTGCGACCGCTACAGCGATCCAGCCGCGGCGCAGCAACGCCCCGAGCCCGTTGGGCTCCCCCATGCGCGTGCCCGTCGTGGGGCTAGACAAATTGATCACCGACCCGATCGAAATCTGGTGTGCTCGTCCCGGCGTATGACTCGAGACGACGTGCCCGCAACCTTCCAATTATGTGGGCACGTCGCCCTTCCTCGCGCGTTGTGCTTAACGGGACCACAGCCACTATGGACCAATTTCCCCGGAAATGGAGCCTCATCCGGCGAGCCTCCGAGCCGAGGGGAGTCCGTGCTCGGGTTTATGGCGGAGTAGCCACACCGGATTGCTGAACGCCACAGGCAAATCGTCCTTGTCCTTGACCACAAGCCGTACGAAGCAGGAGACGCTGGTGTCGACGTCGATCGACGTCTCGTCGTTGCTCGCCGCGAAGGCCGACGCGTCGATGGTCTGGCTGGTGCGCTTCGGCTCGGTGTCATCCGCTCCGGCCAGGTCGACCAGACCCCGCCACACCTCAACGGTCGACCCGCTCGGCAACCCCGAGGCCAGGATCGAGATCGTCCGTTTGGCCTTCGACGACACCGACACCGTGCCCATCGCGGGGACGCCGTTCATGTGCATGTCGAGCTGGCCGTTGAACTTGGCCACGTCGCCGAAGTACACCCGGCCGCGGCGGAGGGCGTGGATTAGGGACGACACCTTGGTGTCCCGCGCCCAGGCCCACGTCACGAAGTTGAGCAGCGCACCGGACCAGTCCTGACCCTTGTGGTCGTCGCTGACGCCGACGCCGGTGAGGAAGATCTCGTTACGCGAGCAGTTGTCCCACACCGATTCGTGCTGAGCGAGGTTACAGCCGCCGCGCAGCCGGTAACCCACCTCGAGCAGGTCGCAACCCAGCGCGCGGTTGGTCACCAGCTCGGTGCACTTGGCCGCCCGGGCCGTTTCCTGCAGGGTGGCCGACAGCTCGCCGACGGCCGTGCCGAACGGATGACAGTAGGACGCGACACCGCCGGCCGCGTGGATCTTGCCCACCGCCGCCAGCGCGACGTCCTCGTCCTGGCTGGGGTTCGGCCCGTCGCCGATGTAGTTGGGCAGCGCGATGTGGCCGCCGTACCAGCCGAGGTGAGGGGTGGTCAGCGACACCTCCACCGCCTGCACCTGCTGGACGGTCGGGAAACGGTCCTCGTAATACATCATCAGACGGCGCTGGGTAGCCAGCGGCCGCTGTCCTGAGGCGTCCCGGCTGAACCGCACGTTGGCGAAGTAGCCGCCACCCACTTTGCCCTTGCCGCGCGCCGCCGCCACGAGGGCGAAGCGGAACAGCGACGCATCCGTGCCGTCGACGCCCGGCCAGATCCGAGACAGGTCCGCGGCAGGCGTTAGCCGCACCGTCGTCCACCTGCCCACCGGAGCGTCAAGGGTCACCGCCGCCCCCGTCGGATCGACCAGTACCGACACCCCCGGCAGCTGGGGACCGCCGACGCGGTAGGAGATCGTGTACACGTCCGCCGGCACGTCCGCGTGCGCTGGCCGGAAAGACGTCGTCACCTCAATCGCCAAGTAACTGGACTGAGTGACATCGGTGGGAAAGACGTCCACCTCGATGATCTGCCCGGCAAGTGATGTGCGGTTAAGCAGATTCCCCGCCTGACCGGACATGACGTTACGTGTCAGGGTGCTGCCGGCCGCAGTGACGCCCAGCCGCATGGCGTGACCGCGGTCGCCCAATTGCGGGTGGGTCGCCGGCGTCACGAAATTGCGGATCCGGCCCGACGCCTTGCCGAAGCCGATCGGCGTCCACCGCCACTCGGTGACGTCCGCGGTGTCCTCGAGCATTCCCGAGCACCGCACCAGTTGCGCGGCATCATGCGCCGACATCCGGAAGTCATGATCGGTCCACCACAACACCTCCACGCCGCACTTCGCGGCCTGGGTGAGCTGGGCCTCCATGCTGCCGGGGCCTTCGCTCGCCGACGCGTGGACGTGCATGGCCATGCAGACTGCGCGCAGGTCACTGTTTGGGTGCGGCGTGCGCTGGGCGCCGACTGCCACCGCCACCGCTCCGGCGCCGCCCGCACCCACGACGGCAGCCGAGCCGATGAGGAACGCGCGCCGCGGAACCTTCGGCGCGTCGTTCCATCCGACCTTAGTGCTGTCTGACATGACCCAACCTGTACGTCTACGTGGCTAGACGGCGTGCCGCGGCCCGGCGCCGACAGTGTCAGGATCGGCGGAATCATCGGTACGGGGCGTAGGGCGAGAGTCAAACGATACCGAACCACCGTAGGCAGGAGCGATGTTGCGGGTCAGTGCTGCCGTGGCACCGACGACGGAGAACAGGAGCAGCGTGCCGAGGACCACGCCGCCGATAGCGTCGGTGATCCAGTGCTTGGACAGGTAGGTGCGGCTGAATGTCTCGATCCAGACCAGCCCCGCGAAGCCGGTCCAGACGGTGAACCGCAGTCTGCGTGAGAGGTTGGGCACCAGCAGCAGCGCGAGGAACACCATCACGCCGACGATGCTGAGCAGACGGGCGACGCCGCCGGACGGGTAGGTGCCGAGTGTTGTCGGCGGGTGGCCCCGGTCGATGATCTTCGCCAGAGCCTTCTGTGCGAACTTCTCGAGGATGAACGTGGACAGAATGATGATCGGCGGAATGTAGAAGTACTTCCGCCATGCCAGGGCCAGGACGATCGCGCCGATTATGCAGGCAACCCGGATTTCGAAGATGTTGCCCATCTTCGTGCAGGCGTTCATCAGGTCGGTGAACACGCCGTCGTGGACGTGGCGCGAGACCCACCTGAAGACCGGCCAGTCCACGCTGTCCTCCAGAGCGGCAGCCGCCCAGCCGGTGGGCAGTCCGATGAGGAAGGCCGCCTCGGTGCCGGCCAGGCCGATCAGCAGGGCTGCGGGGACGACCGGAATGCGCCGACCGAGCTCGCGGGACCAGGCGACCGGCTGAAACCAGGGCACGTGCACCTGGGCACGGTAGGTGACCGCGCCGACGACCAGGACCAGCGCCAAGCCCAGCACGAATACGCCAAAAAGGACGACCATGATTTCCCCCGGATGGCCCCTGAACCCTGCCCGGACAGAGACTACCTGATCGCGGCTCGGACATTCGACCCGAAACGAGTGGCCGTGGGCAGTCTCAGGTCGGCCGGTAACACCCGTGCCGACGTGCCACATGTGCCACTTTCACCAGAACCCGCTAAGGTACCGGGACAGCACGTCGCCGGGCGGCGGTTTGCGCTACAACTCGATATCAATTTGATCATTAGTACTGGACGCCCAGACCCCCCCGGAGGAGCCAGTGCCCGAACCTTCCCCCACACCTCGCCATAGGCACCGCCCGCGCCATGCGAGGCCCGTTCCCCCCGACCCACACGTTCATCCCAGCCGCGGCCCCGATGGCGCCGCGGCCCCGCCGCGCCGCCGGCGGCATCGATTGGCGGGTGGCATCGCCGTGTTGGCCCTGAGCTTGAGCGCGGCCGTCGCGGTGGGTACCGCGAACAAGCCGGCCCAGGCCGAGCAGGTGGTGACCAGGACCGTCGTCCTGGGTGCGACGGCCGACACGTACGTATCTCAGATCGCGCCCAACAAGGCGTACGGGTCGTCGACCCGCCTGTCCGCGACGTCGAAGCCCGGCGACAGCAAGACGGCGTACCTGCGTTTCGCCATACCTTCGGCACTGTTCGGCTCGGTCAGCAAGGCGGTGCTCGTGCTGACCCGCGACGAACACCACTTCACGGGCCCGGTCAGCCTGCACACGATGGCGAACCCATCATGGGATGAGGCGTCGATGACCGCCACGAACGCGCCGTCCTACGACCCGACGAGTGCGACCGTGAACAACACGTCCGCGACCGTCCAGACGCAATTCGACGTGACGGCCGCAGCGCGTGCCTACGCCAATCCGTCGTTCGCCATCACGTCGGCCTCGACCAACGACGTCGCCCGGTTCCGGTCCCGCGAGGCCTCCGGCGGCGACCCCCAGCTGATCCTGACCGTCACCGTGACGGTGCCGACCGGCCAGCAAACGCCGCCGCCGAGCTCGTCCTCGTCGGCGCCGACCAGCAAGCCGAGCCCGAACCCGACGCCGAGCACGCCGAGCACGCCGACCACCCCGTCTAGCACGCCGACGTCGTCGCCGACCACGCCGAGCCCCAGCTCCAGCCCGACCACGGTGCCGATCGGCAGCTTCCAGCGGCCGAACTGCGCGATCTCGGCGAAGCTCGTACCGGCGTGCGGTCACTGGTGGGGCATGGCGCCACGCCGCTTCACGTCGTTGTCGCTGACGGAGGGGCTGGCACAGGATGAGTCGCTGTCGATGCGACCGATGGACATCGTCCACGAGTACCACGTGAACGGCGCCCTGTTCCCCAATGCCGCGGAGCGAGCGTTGGCCCTCCAGGCCGGCCGCAACCGGATGCTGTTCCTCAACTGGAAGCCGGCCACCGACATGTCGTGGCGGGACGTGGCGAACGGCAAGGCCGACAGCCGGATCGACGCTGAGGCCGCGTACCTGAAGTCCAACTTCGACTATCCGTTCTTCCTCACCATCTGGCACGAACCGGAGAACGACGTGAACGCGACCGCCGGGTCGGGCAGGACGGCCGCCGACTTCGCCGCCATGTTCCACCACGTGGTGGCGCGGCTGCGTGCGGACGGCGCGACGAGGGTCGTCTCGGTGATGGACTACATGGGCTACGTGCCGTGGGCGCAGAAGTCGTGGTTCAGTGACCTCTGGCCGGGCAACGACGTGGTCGACTGGATCGCGATCGACCCGTACGGCACCGGCGACGCATCCGGCTACAACTCGGGCAACTTCAACGTCCTCGTCTGCCGGACGGGGTCCGGGTTCCCCGGCTACTACAACTGGGCCGTGCAGACCCACCCCGGCATCCCGATCATGGTCGGCGAGTGGGGCATCGGCGAGAGCAGCAGCAACCCGACCGGCAAGGCGAAGTACTACGACTCCGTCGCTGCCGACATCGAGTACTACCCGGCGATCAAGGCCCTCGTGTACTTCGACACACCGTGGTCACCCGATTCGACGTTCGGCAACACCTCGCCTGACAGTTCTGCGATTTCTCTGGCGGCCTGGCAGAAGTTGGGGTATGACTCTGACTTCATCGGCCCGGCTTTCCACTACGCGTCCGGGACGGTCGCACCTGGAGGCTGACCGCACTTGACCGCTGGCGAAGCGCGCACCGGGTCGGTCGATCTGCTCGGTGTGCGTTTCGCTGCGTGGACGGAGACGCGGGTGCTCGACGAGGTGTTCGGCGCGCTGGCGGACGGCACGCGCACGGCCCGGGGCGGCTGGATCGTCCCGACGAACGTCGACGTGCTGCGCCAGATAGCCCGCTCGGACGACGTGCGCGCTCTGGTGAGCGGAGCGGACGTCTTCCTGGCCGACGGCATGCCGCTGATCTGGGCCAGCCGGATCCAGGGAACGCCGTTACCGGAGCGGGTCACCGGCGCCGCCCTCCTGCCGAGGCTGAGCGAGCGGGCGGCGTGGGAACAGCGCCGGGTGTTCCTGCTCGGTGGCGCCGAGGGCGTATCCGACACCGGCGTGGCGGCGTTGCGCGAACAACATCCGGGCATGCATGTGGACGGCTGGTCGCCGCCGTTCGGGCTGGAGGCGACCCCCGACGGCATGGCCGAGATCCGGAATCGGGTGGCCGAGGCCGCCCCGGACCTGGTGTTCTGCGGCTTCGGCTTTCCCAAGCAGGAGCGGGTCATCCGGCAGCTTCGGGAGGCCCTGCCGGATACGTGGTTCGTCGGGTGCGGCGCCGCGCTGAACTTCGCTGCTGGTGAAGTCTCCCGGGCGCCCGGCTGGATGCAACGCGGCGGCCTGGAGTGGGTGCACCGGCTCTGGAAGGAGCCCCGCCGGCTGTTCCGCCGGTATGTCGTGGACGACATCCCGTTCGCTCTCCAGTTGTTGTACTCGTCGACCCGCCGCCGGCGCCCGCGTTGACGAGTGCCGGGGTTCGAGGTTCCTGGCCGTTGGAGGGCTGATCCTTAAGCCTGCAAGCCCGACAGGAATTGTGCGATCATTATTCGCCGTTGGCGATCCGGCACGGGGAGGGGCCGGATCACAACTTCGGGGGAGCAATGTCTGTAGATCCGGCGATCATCGCCGGCGGCGCGGCTGTCGGCGTCGTCGTCGGCCTGACCGGCATGGGCGGCGGCGCGCTGATGACGCCGATGCTGGTGTTCTTCTTCAACGTCAATCCGCTAACGGCCGTGTCGAGCGACCTCGTGGCGTCGCTCTTCATGAAGCCAGTCGGTGCCCTGGTGCATCTGCGGCGCGGCACGGTCCATATGGAACTCGTGCGCTACCTCTGCATCGGGTCGGTGCCGGCCGCGTTCTTGGGCGTCCTGGTGGTGCGCTGGCTCGGCGAGTTGGGCGACGGCGTGGACAACGTCGTCAAGATCGCGCTGGGGGTCGCGCTGCTGGCGGCGGTCGGCGGGATGCTGGCGAAGGGTTTGCTCAGCGTCCGCAGGCACGGCGCGGCCGCGCGCGGGCCGAGCGCGGCACCTGCCCGGCACAACGTGCTCACCGTCCGGCCCGGTCTCACGATCGCGATCGGCGCGGTCGGCGGTCTGGTGGTCGGCATGACGTCGGTCGGGTCCGGATCGCTGATCATCGTGGCGCTGCTGCTGGTGTATCCGGTGCTCACGGCGCGCGAGCTCGTCGGGACCGATCTAGTACAGGCCGTCCCGCTTGTCGGATCCGCGGCATTGGGGCACATGCTGTTCGGTGACGTCGCGTTCGGCTTGACGCTATCGCTGCTGCTCGGCGCGATGCCCGGCGCGTTTGTCGGCGCCAGGCTGTCGAGCCGAGCACCGCAGATGGTGATCCGGCGCGCTATCGCGATCGTCCTGCTGGCGTCCGGGCTCAAGCTGCTCGGGGTGCCGACGGCCGCGACCGCGTTGGTCCTGGCCGGCAGCATCGTGCTCGGTCCCGTCGTGTGGATGGCGATTCGCCGTTGGAACGGGCTGCCCATGCTTTGGCGAACGGAGCGTCGGGAGTCCGCCGACAAAGCGTTGGTATGACCGACACGCCCCAAACATCTTCGACTTGCGCGGCGGCGCACTAATCCTCAGAATGCTGGCCAGGCGGAGTCCGGGGCGGGCTGTGCTTGACAGGCCTGCGGGCCACTAACCGGGGGAACTCAATGTCTCAACGCGTCTATGCGCGCTGCTGTGCCCTGCTCGTCGCCTTTGCGACGGCGTTGGTAGGAGTCGTCGTTGTGGGCGCCGCGCCCGCGAGCGCAAGCGGCACGGCACAGGCGAAGATCGTGAGCAGCACCGCTGCGTCGTTCACGCCGAACATCGACAACGGCACCGTCTTCGCCATCAACCAAGCGGGCAACACCGTCTTCACCGGCGGCAGCTTCACCAGCGTGACGCCAGTCGGCGGCTCCTCGGTCGGCCGCACCTACGTTCTCGGGTTCGACGCGACGACCGGAGCGCTGTCCGGTTTCGCCCCGGTGCTCAACGGCACCGTCTACGCGATCTGGCCCGGCCCGACCGCCGGCACCGTGTATGTGGGCGGGCAGTTCAGCACCGTCAACGGCGTTAAGTCCAAGGGCATCACCCTGCTCAACGCCAGCACCGGCGCGATCGTCAGCGGCTTCAAGCCGCCGGCCCTGGACGGCATCGTCTACTCGATCCGCGTCGCCAAGGGCCAACTGCTCATCTCAGGCACGTTCACCAAGGCCGACGCGGCGACCCGGCAGGGCATGGCGTCCCTGAACCCGAACACCGGCGCCCTGACCAGCTACGCGCAGGTGCAGTTCACCGGCCACCACAACTACAACGGCAGCGGGGCCAACGGCGCAGTCGGCCCGAAGGCCATGGATGTCAGCCCGGACGGCACCAAGCTCATGGTGATCGGCAACTTCAAGCAGGCCGACGGCCTGGCCCGCGACCAAGCGGCCATGATCAACCTCGGTTCGACCTCGGCCGCTGTGGACCCGAACTGGGCGACGCTGCAGTACACCGCCGCCTGCTTCAACTGGGCGTTCGACAGCTACGTGCGCGACGTCCAGTTCGCCCCGGACGGCTCCTACTACGTGATTGTCGCCACCGGCGGTAGTGGCACGAACACCGACGGCTCGCGCTCGCTGTGCGACACCGCGGCCCGGTTCGAGAGCACCGCCAGCGGCAGCAACGTGCAGCCGACCTGGGTGGATTACACCGGCCAGGACAGCCTCTGGTCTGTCGCGGTGACCGGCACCGCCGTCTACGTCGGCGGCCACCAGCGCTGGTTGAACAACGCCAACGGCTTCGACTACGCCGGCGCCGGCTCGGTGCCCCGCCCGGGCCTCGCGGCTCTCGACCCGGACAGCGGCGTCCCGTTCTCGTGGAACCCGGGCCGCAACCCGCGCGGCGCGGGCGCCTACTCGCTGTTCGCTTCGGCCAACGGCGTGTATGTGGGCAGCGACACCGACTACATCGGCAACTTCCAGTACCTGCACAAGAAGATCGCGTACTTCCCGCTGACTGGCGGCACCACGGTGCCGTCGAAGGCTGTGGCCAGCCTGCCCGCCAACGTGTATCTGGCTGGCCAGCTGCCGAACGGGAACACCTCCAACGTGCTCTACCGGGTGGACGCGGGCGGTCCGGCCATCGGCGCTGTCGACAACGGCCCGGACTGGGTGGCGGACGGATCTGACAGCGACCCGGGTGCGCAGTACCGCAACACCGGCAGCAACAGCGCCGGCTGGAGCCCGGGCGCCTCGGTGAACCCGTCGGTCCCGTCGACCACGCCGTCGGCGATCTTCAACAGCGAGCGCTGGGACCCAGGCGACGCGAACGAGATGCACTGGTCGTTCCCGGTCGCGGCCGGCACACCGGTCGAGGTGCGGCTCTACTTCGCCAACCGTTACGGGGGCACGAGCGGCGTGGGCCAGCGCGTGTTCGATGTCGCGCTCGACGGCACGACGGTGCTCGACCACTACGACATCGTGGCTGACGTCGGCGACCAGACCGGCACGATGAAAGCCTTCGACATCACCAGCCCTGGCAACATCACCATCGACTTCACACACGAGGTCGAGAACCCGCTGATCAACGGCATCGAAATCGTCAAGCAGGGCGCGCCGCCTAGCGGATCGGTTGACGACCTGGACTACCGCGCGATGAACGGCACCACCATCGGTCCGCTGACCCAGATCAATGGCGGCGGCGTCAACTGGGGCTCGGTGCGCGGCGCGTTCATGGTCGGCAACACCATGTACTACGGCCTGAGCTCCGGCACGTTCTACAAGACCACCTTCGACGGCACCACGCTCGGCGCCTCGACCGCGGTCGACCCGTACAACGACCCGTTCTGGTCGAACGTCGACACCGGCTCAGGCCAGACGTATCGGGGCGTGATATCGCCGTACTACAGCGAGCTGTCCTCGGTGACTGGTGCGTTTTACAACAGCGGCAACCTGTACTACACGCTGAGCGGTCAGTCGAAGCTGTTCTGGCGCAACTTCAACCCGGAGAGCGGCATCATCGGCGATGTTGAGTTCTCCAGCAGTGGTGCGAACATGAGCCAGGTGGCCGGCATGTTCCTGTCCGGCAGCACGCTGTACTGGGCCAGCAAGACCGACGGCGCGCTGCACAGCGTCCCGTTCAGCAACAGCACGGTGAGCACCACGGGCGACTCGGTCGTCAGCAGCCCGAGCACGGACGGCAACGACTGGCGCAGCCGCAACCTGTTCGCCTACGGCCCGCCGACGTTCCCGAACCAACTACCGACCGCGTCCGCCACCGGCGGCTGCACCGGCCAGACCTGCGATTTCGACGGCACCAACTCCAGTGACCCCGACGGTTCCATCGCCTCCTACGCATGGGACTTCGGCGACGGCACTACCGGGACGGGCGCGACTCCGACGCACCACTACAACCAGGCTGGTACCTACACCGTGTCGCTCGTGGTCACCGACAACCGCGGTGGGCAGAGCACGCCGTCCACCACCACGGTGACAGCGGTGCAGAGCGCGACGCCGCTGACGTTCGTCGGCCAGGCGTCGGGCAACACTCGCGGGACGTCGGCGTCGCTGACGGCACCGGCGGGCATCTCGGCAGGCGACACGCAACTGCTGTTCGTTACCGTTGCCGATGCGGTCACGCCCAGCCAGCCCAGCGGGCTGACCGGCTGGACGCAGGTCGCGCAGCAGGTCTCCGGGCCGATGACCACCACGGTTTACCGCCGCACCGCAGTGGCCGGCGATTCAGGCACGCAGGTGACCGTTACGACCAGCGCGTCCACGGACATCGACCTTCAGATGGTCGACTACTCGGGCGTGGCCCTGAACGCCTTGGTGCTGAAGACCGCGGCGGACACGGCAACGGCCAACCACACGACGCCGAGCGTCGCGGTCGCGACCAGCGGCTCGTGGGTGGTCTCGTTCTGGGCCGACCGGTCCTCCGGCACAACGTCGTGGAGCATCCCCGGTTCGGTGAACGTGCGCGGCACCTCACTGGGCACCGGCGGCGGTCGTGACACCTCCGTGGTGGCCGACTCCGGCGGCCCGGTGGCCGGCAGCACCTACGGCGGGCTGACCGGCGTGTCGAACTCGACCAGCGGCCGGGGCGTCACCGTCAGCATCGTCCTCGAGCCGACGGGCTGACCCGAACGGAACATGTCGCCGGCGGCGCAGCTCACAACTCGGTGAGCCAGCCGCCGGCGACGAGCCGTTTCAGAACCTCGTCCACGCAGGTCTCGATAGAGCGGTCGGTCGTGTCGACGACAAGATCGGCGTTGGTCGGCTCCTCGTAGGGGTCGCTGATCCCGGTGAACAACGGGATCTGGCCCGCCCGGGCGGCCGCATAGAGCCCCTTCCGGTCCCGCGCCTCGCACACGGCCAGCGGCGTGGCCACGTGGACGAGTACGAAGTCGCCGTGCTTGGCCACCTCGCGGCGGACCCACTCCCGGGTCCCCGAGTACGGCGCGATCGGCGCGCAGATCGCCACACCGCCATGCTTGGTGATCTCAGCTGCTACCCACCCGATGCGCCGCACGTTGGTCTCGCGATCCTCCCGCGAGAAGCCGAGTCCTGATGACAGCAATCGCCGCACCCGGTCGCCGTCCAGCAGGCTGGCCCGCCGGTCCGTCGCTGCCAGCCGGCCCATCACCCCAGCAGCGATCGTCGACTTGCCCGAGCCCGACAGGCCGGTGAACAGGACCGTCAGGCCGCGGGAGGTAAGTGGCGGGCGCCAGCGGCGCAACTCCACCAGAGTGACCGGTGCGCCGAGATCGGCTGGCAGATCCGTGTCGGCGTCCAGGGCGGCGAGAACGTCCGCCCAAGTCGGCTCGTCGATCGGACCGACGACGTCGGCGGCGCCGAACTGCGTGGCCAGCCCCGCTTCGGTGGCGGCGGTGACGTTTCGGGCCGCCAGTGGCACGGCCACGAGCTGCGCGTCCGGCAGCCGCGCCACCGAGGCGGTGAGCGTGCGGACGAGGACGTCGTCGGGCACCCGCCCAGCGCCCATCTGTGCGATCACCAGCACGGGTCCGGTGAGCGCCGCCTCCGCAGCCGCGGTCAGCGGGCGGTCGCGCAGTATCGCGCGGGTCCCCGGCGCCAGGCGCTTCTGGACGTCTGACGGCGTCGCGGCGTAGGTACGCCACTCGGTGGCCGTCGCCTCGCTCAGCGGTTCCAGCCGACCGTCAGGGGTGATCGCCGCGATCGGCGTGGCCTCGTCGTCAACGAGGACGAGCCCGGTACCGAAGTCGCTGTCGACGCGGCCGCCCGAATCGGGCCGGATCGGGCCGGTGAGCGGCAGCGTGACGCCGCTGAGCAGAAGTTCGACGTCGGCGACGGTGTCGGCGTCGACATGGCGCACCGGCCAGGCGGATCGGTCCTCGGGCACACAAAGACTCTAGAGTCGGTGACCGCCCGTAGAGTGGACCGAGCCCAGGCACCGACGTGGCTCGTGGCCGATGTGGCATGTCATCGAGAGGTATCCGTGTCGCTATCAGGTCTGCTTGAAGTCGCCGGCGAGGACCCCGGACTGGCCGGGCTGGTCGCCGACGTAGACGCGCCCCGGGTCAGCCTGAGTGGCCCGGGCGCGCTCCGTCCACTCGCGCTGGCCCAGCTGGCACGCAGGTTGGACGGGGCGCCTGTGCTGGCGGTCGTCGCGTCCGAGGCGGAGGCATCGGAGCTGGTCGAGGAGCTACGCTGCCTGTTGCCCGCGGACTCGGTCGCCCTGTATCCGGCGTGGGAGACGCTGCCGCACGAGCGGCTGTCACCGCGCCCGGACACCGTCGGGCAACGCCTGGCGGTGCTGCGCCGGCTGAGGCATCCGGACCCGGCCGACCCGACGACGGGCACTCTCGCGATCGTCGTCGCGCCGGTGCGCGCGGTGCTGCAACCGCAAGTCCCCAGCCTGGGTGACCTTGAGCCGGTGCAGCTGCGGGTGGGGGACACCGGACGTGATCTCACCGACACCGTCGCCGCCCTGGTCGCGGCCGGCTACGCGCGGACCGAGCTGGTCGAGCGGCGCGGCGACGTCGCAGTGCGCGGCGGCATTCTCGACGTCTTCCCGCCCACCGAGGAGCACCCGGTGCGCGTCGAGTTCTGGGGTGACGACGTCGAAGAGGTGCGGTTCTTCTCGGTCGCCGACCAGCGCTCGCTGGGCGCCGCCGAACATGGCCTGTGGGCGCCGCCGTGCCGCGAGTTGCTCCTCACCGACGAGGTCCGCGCCCGGGCCAAAGAGGTGCGCGACATCCATCCGGAGCTCGCCGAGCTGCTCGACCCGATCAGCGACGGCACCGCCGTGGAGGGCATGGAGTCGCTGGCGCCCGTCCTCGTCGACGACATGACGGTGCTGACCGCGGAGTTGCCACCGGGCACGCATGTGGTGGTCAGTGATCCGGAGCGGGTGCGCCGCCGGGGCGCCGACCTGGTGCGGACGTCCGAGGAGTTCCTGGCGGCGTCATGGGCGGCCGCCGCCGGTGGCGGTTCGGCCCCGGTCGACCTCGGCGCAGCGTCCCTGCGTGACCTCGCAGACGTCGAGGCGACGACGCTGATGGCCGGGCTGCCGTGGTGGACGATCACGCCGTTCCACAGCGACTCCGAGACCGCCGTCGAGGCAGGGTTGGCCAGCTCCTTCGCCGAGGCGCCCGACCGCGGCGGTGACGTGGACGCGGTGCTCGATGAGATCCGTGCGTGGATGGCTGACGGTTGGCGCGTCGTCGCCGTGTTCGACGGGCACGGCACCGCGGATCGGGCCGTCGAGCGGCTCCGCGAGGCGGAGCTGCCGGCCGTCCGCGTGGAGGCGCTCATCAGCCAGCCGGCGATAGGGACCGTCTCCGTCACCACGGGACGGCTGTCCGGCGGACTGGTGAGCGAGCAGCTGCGGCTCGCCGTCCTCACCGAGCAGGACGTAACCGGCCAGCGTGCGCTGACTCGCGACGGCCCGCGCCTGCCGTCGCGTCGGCGCAAGACACTCGATCCGCTCCAGCTTCAGTCCGGTGACCTCGTCGTCCACGACCAGCACGGCGTGGGCCGGTACGTCGAGATGGTCCGGCGCACGGTGAACGGCGGCGAGCGCGAGTACCTGATCATCGAGTACGCGGCCGCCCGTAAGGGCCAGCCACCCGACCGGCTCTTCGTTCCCACCGATGCCCTCGATCAGATCACCCGCTATGTCGGCGGCGAGAACCCCACGTTGAACCGGCTAGGCGGCTCGGACTGGGCGAAGACGAAGAACCGCGCTCGCAAAGCGGTGCGCGAGATCGCGGCCGGTCTGATCCGGCTGTACTCGGCGCGCATGGCCACGCCCGGCTACGCCTTCGGGCCGGACACGCCGTGGCAGCGCGAGCTCGAGGACGCGTTCCCGTACGTCGAGACGCCGGACCAGCTGGCCGCCATCGACGAGGTCAAGGCGGACATGGAAAAGCCGCTGCCGATGGACCGGATCATCTGCGGCGACGTCGGGTACGGCAAGACCGAGGTGGCGGTGCGGGCCGCGTTCAAGGCGGTGCAGGACGGCAAGCAGGTCGCGGTGTTGGTCCCGACCACGCTGCTCGCGCAGCAGCACCTGGCCACGTTCCGCGAGCGGATGAGCCAGTTCCCCGTGGTGATCAACGAGCTGTCCCGGTTCAACTCCGACGTCGAAGCCGCGGCCACGATGGCCGGCATCGTCGACGGAAGTGTGGACATCGTCATCGGCACGCACCGGCTGCTCCAGCAGACCGTCCGCTTCAAGGACCTGGGCCTAGTGGTCATCGACGAGGAGCAGCGCTTCGGCGTGGAGCACAAAGAGTACCTCAAGTCGCTGCGGACCGCGGTCGATGTGCTAACCATGTCGGCGACGCCGATACCGCGGACGCTCGAGATGTCGCTCACCGGCATCCGTGAGATGACGACGATCCTGACCCCGCCCGAAGAGCGTCATCCTGTGCTCACGTTCGTCGGGGCGCACGACGAGCGCCAGATCGCCGCCGCGGTGCGTCGTGAGCTGCTGCGGGACGGCCAGGTCTTCTACATCCACAATCGGGTGCGTTCTATCAACCGGGCCGCGCAGAGATTGCAGGAGCTCGTCCCTGAGGCGCGCATCGCCGTCGGGCACGGGCAGATGAACGAGCACCAGCTCGAGCAGGTGATGGTCGGCTTCTGGGAGAAGGAGTACGACGTCCTGGTCTCGACCACGATCGTCGAGTCCGGGCTGGACATCCCGAACGCCAACACCCTCGTCGTCGAACGGTCGGACATGTTCGGCCTGTCCCAGCTGCACCAGCTGCGCGGACGGGTGGGCCGGGCCCGAGAGCGCGGCTACGCCTATTTCCTCTATCCACCGGAGGCGCCGCTCACCGAGACCGCCTACGACCGGCTCGCCACCGTCGCCCAGCACACCGAGCTGGGTGCGGGGATGGCGGTGGCCATGAAGGACCTCGAGATCCGCGGCGCCGGCAACCTGCTGGGTGGCGAGCAATCCGGCCACATCGCCGGCGTGGGCTTCGACCTCTACGTGCGACTGGTCGGTGAGGCCGTCGCCGACTTCCGTGACCCGGAACACGCCGGCACCGCCGAGCTCGTCGACGTCAAGGTCGATCTGCCGGTGGACGCCAACCTGCCGCCGGACTACGTGCCCGGCGAGCGGCTCCGGCTGTCCGCCTACCGCTCGCTGGCGGAGGCCAGCACCGGCGAGGCGGTCGAAGGGGTGCGGGCCGAGCTGGTCGACCGGTTCGGGCCGGTCCCGCCCCAGGTGGAGAACCTGCTCGCCGTGGCCCACTTCCGGGTGCGGGCCCGTGCCCATGGGGTAACCGAGGTGTCGTTGCAGGGCAACACCGTGCGCTTCTCGCCCGTCGAGCTGGCCGACTCCGTGCAGATGCGGCTGCGCCGGCTGTACCCGCGCAGCAACTACAAGACCACCGTGTCGACCCTGTCGGTGCCCCGGCCGACGGCGGACGGGAGCACGTTCGGAGCCACTCCCGTCCGGGACATCGCGCTGCTGAAGTGGTGCGGCGAGGTCCTGGACGCGATCGCCGGCTGACCAGTGCGCGGACTAGGACGTCGGACGCTGCGATTTCGGCAGCTTGGCCACCACGAGGGCGTAGGACTGGTCGATGAGGTCACGGATCTCCTCGTCGGCCGGCGCCCCGGGACCGGTCGTCCGGATCACGTTCCACAGCGTTTTCGAGAGGTACGGCGCCTTTCCGGTGTGATCGGGGTACTCCTGGCGCCACTGGTCGACGACGTCCTCGGTGTTCTTCAGCGTGATCGAGAACCCGTCCTCGCCGCCTAGGAAGGCGAAGATCTTGCCCCCCACCTTGACCACGTTGTGGTCCTCGCCCCATGGGCTGTCCAGGTACGCGCCGGGCAGGGCGAGGCAGTACTCGACGGCCGTCGCGCGCTTCACCCCGCTGACCCTAGTGTCCTGTATCCGAAGTATGTTTACCGTCTGCGGCGCCCAGATCTCCGCCCGCGGCGTTGTCGTCGTCGCCGATAGCACACAACTATCGGCCTCCTCCTCCGCCTCGCGGATCGAAGATCTGGATCACCGCAACCGGCAAACGACTTCGAATACAGGACACTAGAAGACGTGCGGTGCCAGTGGTATGAGAGTGTTGCTCGTTCGCGAAGGTGCGTGGGGAGAGACGCCGGGTGAAGTCGACGGTCATGGCCGTGTTCGCGCTGGTCGGCGTCCTCCTGCTGTCCGGATGTAAAGAGAAGGCCGGGGCCGCCGCCTTCGCCGCGGACGACCGGATCCCGGTGGACAGCCTCAGCCAGTACGTCGCCACCTCCGACGCCGCCAAGGCGGCCACCGTGCGATCCGAGGCGCTCCAGTACCTGATCCGAACCAGCCTCTTCGAGGAGCTGCTGCGGCGCCACGGCGGAGTCCCTTCCGACTCGGAGCTAAGCGAGCTGCACGACCAGGCCCTTCCGGACGCGTTGAAGAACGCCAACCTGACCGGCTCGGCGGCGGATCGGGCGTTCGCGCTCGCGCTGGCGCCGAACGGCTACGCACCCAGCTTCGTCCCCCTGTACCTGCGCTCCCAGGAGTTGGCGTTGGAGCTGGGCACCCGCAAGGTCAAGAGTGACGAACTCTGCCGACTGCGGGTGAGCCTGAACCCTCGTTTCGGCGCCTGGGATTGGAGCACGGTCGGTATCAAGGCCGACCAGGCCCAGTCCGACTTCCTGGTCTCCGGGCCGCCGCTCGGCTCGACGGAGTGCCATATCAGTGGCTGACCGACCGGCAAGCGCCCTCGACGATGCCGTCGAGGTGATGGACCGGCTGCGCTCGCCCGGCGGGTGTCCCTGGGATGCCGCGCAGTCGCACCGGTCCCTGGCGCCGTTCCTGCTCGAAGAGGCCTACGAGGTCCTGGACGCCATAGACACCGGGGATGACGCTGCTCTGCGAGACGAGCTGGGCGACCTGCTGATGCAGGTGCTCTTCCACGCCCGGTTGGCCGAGGAGAACGAGTCCGACCCATGGTCGATCGAGGACGTCGCCACCGGTCTGGTCGAGAAGCTGCGGCGCCGACACCCGCATGTCTTCGGCGAGGTGACCGTCGACGGCGCCGCGCAGGTCGTCGTGAACTGGGAGCACATCAAGGCCGCCGAACGGGAGCGATCGTCGATCACGGACGGCATGCCGCTCGGCCTGCCGGCCTTGGCGCTGGCCGCCAAACTGCTGGCCCGGCTGGAGCACAGCGGCCTGACCGTCCCTTCGCCGGCGCCGGGAGCCGACAACCCGGCGTCGGTATTCGGGGTGGAACTGCTCGACGTGGTACGGCGAGCGGGCGCCGCCGGCGTGGACGCGGAACAGGCGCTGCGCGAGACGGTGCTCGCCTATCAGAGGGAGATACGCCGGGCCGAGCGCGTGGACGAGGAGCCTGGAGAACCGGAGACGTTGCCGTAGCTGGCGCACCGGCGCCGATAAGCTGTGCCGGCACGACCGGCCTACCGGGAGGACCACCTGTGACGAGCATCGAGGCTGTCGGCGCGCGAGAGATCCTGGATTCGCGCGGCAACCCCACCGTCGAGGTCGAGGTGGCTCTCGACGACGGGACGCTGGCCCGGGCCGCGGTGCCGAGCGGGGCGTCCACCGGCGCCTATGAGGCCGTGGAGGTCCGGGACGGGGACGCCCGCTACGCCGGCAAGGGTGTGCAGCGAGCCGTCGTCGCGGTGATAGACGAGATCGGTCCGGAGCTGATCGGCTCGGATCCATCCGAGCAGCGGCTGATCGACCAGGCCTTGATCGAACTGGACGGCACGCCGGACAAGGGTCGTCTGGGCGCGAACGCCGTGCTCGGCGTCTCGCTCGCCGTGGCTCGGGCCGCGGCCGACTCCGCCGGACTGCCGCTCTTCCGCTATGTCGGCGGACCGAACGCGCATCTGCTGCCGGTGCCAATGATGAACATCCTCAACGGCGGCGCCCACGCCGACAGCAACGTCGACGTCCAGGAGTTCATGATCGCGCCGATCGGTGCGCCGACGTTCAGCGAGGCGCTCCAGCACGGCGCGGAGGTCTACCACGCGCTGAAGTCGGTGCTGAAGGCGCGCGGGCTGTCGACCGGGCTCGGCGACGAGGGCGGCTTCGCGCCCGACCTGAGCACCAACCGCGCGGCTCTCGACCTCATAGTCGAGGCCGTTGAAAAGGCTGGGCTGGTACTCGGCGAGGACGTCGCGCTGGCCATGGACGTCGCCGCCAGCGAGTTCTACAAGGACGGCGCCTACCAGTTCGAGGGCGGATCGAACTCTTCCGACGACATGGTCGGCTACTACGAGACCCTGGTGGACCGCTACCCGATCGTCTCGATCGAGGACCCGTTCGCGGAAGACGACTGGCCCGCCTGGGCGGCTCTCACCGAGCGCCTCGATACGCGGGTGCAGATCGTCGGCGACGACCTGTTCGTCACCAACCCGAAGCGGCTGGCCCGGGGCATCGAGGAATCATGCGCCAACGCCCTGCTCGTCAAGGTCAACCAGATCGGCACTCTTACCGAGACGCTCGAGGCCGTCGACCTGGCGCACCGGCACGGCTACCGCTGCATGATGAGCCATCGCTCCGGCGAGACCGAGGACACCACCATCAGCGACCTGGCCGTCGCGGTGAACTGCGGGCAGATCAAGTCCGGTGCCCCGGCGCGGAGCGAGCGGGTGGCCAAGTACAACCAGCTGCTGCGCATCGAGGAGGAGCTCGACGACGCGGCGCGCTACGCCGGCGTCCTCGCGTTCCCGCGCTACCGGACCCGGCCGGTGAAGATCGAACCTGAGCCCGAGCCGGAGGGCACCTCGAATCTTGGATCCTCACCGGGCTGACATGTCGGTACCGCGACCACGTCGATCGGGAGGGCTCACCGGTCGCGCCCTCGTCCTCGGCACGGCGATCGTGCTCATGGCGCTGGTGCTGGCCTCCCCGTTGCAGCGCTATCTACAGGGACGCAGCGAGCTCAACCAGGCCTCGCAACGCCTGCGTGACACCACCGCCCGGGTGGCGGAGCTACGCCGGGAGTTGGCACAGTGGAACGACCCGGCGTTCGTCGAGCGGCAGGCGCGGGCCCGGCTTCAGTTCGCCCGTCCTGGCGACCGGGTGTACGTCGTGCTCATGCCCGGCCTGTCGAAGTCGGACGCCTCGCGCGAGCAGGTTCGCCCCGTCCTGCCGGCACCGGGCAAGGCTAGCTGGCAGGCCAAGGCCTGGATCACGCTTCAGGTCGCCGACGCCCCGCCGTGACCACCGCCGCTCCGTTCCCCGAGTCAGATCGGACGGTGGTGGCCCGTCAGCTGGGCCGGTGGCCACGGGCCATGCGTGCCGTCGCGCACCGCTGTCCTTGCGGGTTGCCCGACGTCATCGAGACCTCGCCCCGGCTGCCGGACGGCACCCCGTTTCCCACCCTGTACTACCTGACCTGCCCACGGGCCACCGCGCAAGTAGGGACGTTGGAGGCCAGCGGGCTCATGCGGACGTATTCCGACCAACTGCGTTCGGATCCCGATTTCGCCGCGTCCTACCGCCGCGCACACGCGAGCTACCTCGAGCGGCGCGCCGAGCTGGGTCAGGTCCCGGAGATCGACGGGGTGAGCGCCGGCGGCATGCCGACCCGGGTCAAGTGCCTGCATGCCCTGCTCGCCCACGCCTTGGCCGCCGGGCCGGGCGTCAACCCGGTCGGAGACGAGGTGTTCGACCGCCTACAACCCTGGTGGGCGGGCGGACCCTGCGTGCCGTCGGAATGACCGCAGCTGGACGATCGGTGATCGTCGCGGGCGTCGACTGCGGCACCAACTCCCTGCGGCTGCTCGTCGCCGAGTCCCGGGACGGTGAGTTCACCGAGCTGCACCGGGAGCTGCGCATCGTCCGGCTGGGGGAGGCGGTGGCCGAGACCGGACGGCTCAGCGAGGCAGCGCTCCAACGCACCGACGCGACGCTGGCCGACTACGCCACGACCATCCGTCGGTTCGGTGCCGAACAGGTACGGTTCGTGGCCACATCGGCGGCCCGCGACGCGGCCAACCGGGACCGGCTGGTCGACGTGGTACGGCGCCGGCTCGGCATCGTCGCCGAGATCGTCAGCGGTGCGGAGGAGGCGGCGCTCTCGTTGCGCGGCGCCTTGGCCGTGGCCCGGGGCCAGCCCCTCGGGACGTCCGTCCTGGTGGTCGACATCGGCGGCGGGTCGACGGAACTGGTGGTTGGTGCGGTCGGCCAGGACGTCCCGCGCGTCGCCGTGAGCCTGGACATCGGCTGCGTCCGCTTGACGGAGTTGTATCTGCACGACGATCCACCGACGGCCGACCAGGCCGACGCCTTGCGCCGGTCCGTCCACAGGCAGCTCGACACCGTTGAGCCGGGGATCCGGGCGGCGGCCGCAGGGCTGGTCGTGGGCGTGGCGGGCACGGCGACCACGATCGGCGCGCTGGCCCGTGGCCTGGTCGAATACGACCGCAGCATCGTGCACGGCACGGAACTGACTACGTCCGACGTCGCGCGGACCACCGAGCGCCTTGTCCGCGCCAGCCATGCCGAGCGGGCGGCGATGACCGTCATCCATCCCGGCCGGGTCGACGTGATCACCGCCGGCGCGCTCATCCTGAGCTGTGTCGTGGACTGGGGCCGGGTGCGCCGGGTGGTCGTCAGCGAGAGCGACATCCTCGACGCCATCGCCGCGTCCACCCTCGACTAGCACGCCGCCGCTGAGCCGTTGTTCTCGACGGAACGCCTGATCGGTGGTAGAAAGTGGTCTAGACCAATCTGGGATGGACCCGCCCGAGCGCCGGAGGCAGTCATGAGCGTTCCCCACGGCGGCGCGGCGCCGGTCCGGGAAGGGTCTGAGCCCGGGCCAACGGACATCACGGTGCTCGGTCTCGACGTCGGCGGCACCGTGATGAAAGGACTGGTCGTCGACGCCGCTGGGACCGAGGTATGCCGCGAGCAGCGTTCGACTCCGGTCTCGGACGGTCCGGCAGCCGTCGTAGGTGCCATCCGGGGCTTCGCTGCTGACCTCGCCGCGGGGTCGGGCGTCGGTGCCGCAGGCCTGGCGGTGCCCGGTCTCGTCGACCCGGTAGCGGGACGGGCCCGCTACGCTGCCAACCTCGGCTGGCACGACGTGCCGCTCGCGGCGCTCCTCGAGGACGACCTCGGCGTGCCGGTGCGGGTGGACCACGACGTCCGGACCGCCGGGCTTGCCGAGGCTGAGCTCGGGGCGGCCCGCGGGTGCCGGGACTTCCTCTTCGTTGCCATCGGCACCGGGGTGGCCGCGGCCGCGTGCGTCGGCGGCGCCATGCTGGCGGGCCACAGCGGCGCGGCCGGCGAACTGGGCCACATCCCGATCTATCCCGACGGCCTGCCCTGCGCCTGCGGCCAGCGCGGCTGCCTGGAGGCCTACGCTTCGGCCGCGGCCATCGGCCGTCGCTACGCCAGCCGAACCGGCGACACCCACGACGCCACCTTTGTGGCCGGTCGCCTAGACAACGACGCTGTCGCCGCCGAGGTCTGGGCGGAGGCCACGGTCGCCCTCGGCATCGCGCTCGCCACCTACTGCCTGATCGCCGACCCCGAGCTCATCGTCCTGGGCGGAGGCCTGTCCAACGCGGGCGAGGCGCTGGTCACCCCCGTTGTCAAGGAGCTCGGCGCTCGGCTGATCTGGCTGCCCACCCCTCGGGTCGCGGTGGCCGAGCTCGGCTCCGACGCCGGTTGCGTGGGAGCGACCTTGTTGGCCCGTCGGGCCGCGGCTCCGGCGGGCCGCGCATGAGCGTGCTCGCCGGCGCCCGGGTCGTCACAGCGAGCGCGGTAGTCGACGACGGCTGGGTCCGGGTCGACGAGGCCCGCATTGCGGAGGTGGGATCTGGGCGCCCGGACGGTGACGTGCTGGATCTCGGCGGTGGGTGGCTCGTGCCTGGGTACATCGACATCCACACCCACGGTGGTGGCGGTCACGACGTGGCCCGCTCGCCGGAGGACATGGCGGCGTCCGTCGACTTCCACCTCGGTCACGGCACCACCCGCACCCTCGTCTCGCTGGTGACCGCTCCGGTCGGCGAGCTCGTCGACCAGCTCGGCTGGATCGCGGATCTGGCGGAGCGAAACGGGACCGATCCGGCCGGCGGCCGCGTCGTGGGCGCCCATCTCGAGGGTCCGTTCCTCTCCGAGGCGCGGTGCGGAGCGCAGAATCCCGAGTTCCTCCTCGCCCCAGATCGGGACGTCCTCACCACGCTGGTCAAGGCGGCACGAGGCTGGCTGCGGGTGACGACGGTAGCTCCGGAACTGCCCGGCGCCTTGGACGTCATCACCGACCTGGTCGCGGCCGACGTCGTCGCCGCCGTCGGCCACACCGACGCCACATATGCGCAGGCGGCCGCCGGGTTCGCCGCCGGTGCCCAGCTCGCCACCCATCTGTTCAACGGGATGCGCTCCCTACATCATCGCGAGCCCGGCCCGGCGCTGGCCGCGCTGGACGCGGGGGTGGCCTGCGAGGTGATCAACGACGGGGAACACGTCCATCCGGCCATCCTTCGGCTCGTCGCCGGCCGCGGCGAACACGCCCTCGTGCTCATCACCGACGCCATGGACGCGGCCGGAATCGGAGACGGCGAGTACGAGTTGGGCGGTCAGCGCGTGACGGTGCAGGACGGTGCCGCCCGGTTGGTCCGCACCGGCTCTCTCGCAGGCAGCACACTGACCATGGACGTCGCAGTACGCCGAGCCGTGATCGACGGGGCGCTCTCCGTGCCCGCCGCTATCGCCGCCGCGTCCCTCAACCCTGCGCGCGTTCTCGGCATCGACGGCGACTGCGGGGCGATCGCACCCGGTTTGGCCGCTGACCTGCTGCACCTCGACGAGGACCTCGAGGTGCAACGGGTCATGACGGGCGGTCGTTGGCTACCGGTAGCGGGCTGAGCTGGTCCTACTCGGCGCCCATCTTGGCGCGCTTGGATGCCACAGGTGGCGGCTCCGTGCCGATCACGGCCCGCCACAGCTCGGCGCTGGCCTTGGTGGTCACCAGCCTTCTAGTAGCCCGCCCGGCGCCGACGATCATCGACCAGGTAATGGCATCGATGATGCGGGTGTCATGCCGCCAGGCGTTGTGTTGCGGGTTCTGCGGACGGGCCGCTCGCCAGGCCAGGGTGACCATCCGGCTCACCGCCCTGGTCACTGGGATCGCGACGAGGACCGTCAAGATCCGGTACATGACCTTGCTGATGGCGTTCCACACGGGACGATCATCCCCGATGCCGCCGGGATGGCGCGCCCGGGGCCGGTGATATGACTGAACCGTGGTGAGCGTTGCGGGCAGCGGATGGTTCGGCGACCTGGCGACCGCCGCGACACCCGTGGCGCACGATGCCGCCGAGGTGGCGGCGGCCGCGGCGGCCGCACCGTCGCTGGCCGAGCTCACCGCGCAGATCTCGGTATGCCGGGCCTGCCCGCGGCTGGTCGCCTGGCGCGAGGAAGTGGCCCAGACCAAGCGCCGGTCCTTCGCCGACGAGCCGTACTGGGGACGGCCCGTCCCGGGCTTCGGCGCCGACCGACCGCGGATCCTCGTCCTCGGCCTGGCCCCGGCCGCGCACGGCGCGAACCGGACCGGCCGGAACTTCACCGGCGACAGGTCAGGGGAGTGGCTGTACGCCGCCCTCTACCGAGCCGGTCTGGCCACCCAGCCGACCAGCGAACGGGCCGACGACGGGCTGGAGCTGATGGATACCCGCGTGGTCGCGACCGTCCGCTGCGCGCCTCCGGCCAACCGGCCCACCCCGACCGAACGCGACACTTGCCGGCCCTGGCTGGTCGCCGAGCTGAAGTTCGTCCTGCCCGGCTTGCGCTCGATCGTCGTCCTCGGCGGCTTCGGGTGGGCCGCACTGTGGCCGGCAGCGCGGGCTGCCGGGCTGGACGTGCCGGCCCGGCCGGCCCGGTTCGGCCACGGTGTGACCGTGGACCTCGGGGCCGTTACCGTCTTTGGCTGCTACCACGTGAGCCAGCAGAACACCTTCACCGGCCGGCTCACCGAGCCGATGCTTGACGCCGTACTGGCGGCCGCCTCTGCGCACGCGGCGAAACCGTCCTGGGCCATGCCCCGCGCTCACTAGGCTCGAAGTCGACAGACACTAGGAGGATCGTGAGCGACCCCATCGCACGCCGGCCCGCGGCCACCCGGGCCACCCGGGTGGTCATCGTCGGCGGTGGATACGTCGGCATGTACACGGCGCTGCGGCTGCAACGACAGCTCTCCCGCGGGCAGGCGGAGATCATCGTCATCGACCCGCAGGCCAGCATGACCTACCAGCCGTTCCTGCCCGAAGCGGCCGCCGGAAGCCTCGAACCCCGGCACGTTGTCGTCTCGTTGCGGCGGCTGCTGTCGAAGTGCCGCGTCATCTCCGCCACGGTGACCGAGATCTCGCACGCCCGGCGCACGGTCAGGGTCCAGCCCGTCGAGGGCGAGCCCTACGACGTCGACTACGACCTGCTGGTAGTGGCACCGGGCTCGATCTCCCGGCTGCTGCCCATTCCCGGCCTGGCCGACGTCGGCATCGGCTTCAAGACGATCGGTGAGGCCATCTACTTACGCAATCACGTCCTGGCCCAGATCGATCTGGCCGCCTCGACGGAGGACCCGGAGTTGCGCCGCCGGGCGCTGACGTTCGTCTTTGTCGGCGGCGGCTACGCCGGGGTCGAGGCTCTGGCCGAGCTCGAAGACATGGCTTCGTATTACGCGCGGCGCTACGTGTCCAGTGTCGACCCGCGTGACATGCGTTGGTATCTGGTCGAGGCGGCCTCGCGGATCATGCCTGAGGTCTCGGTCAAGATGGGCGCCTACACTGTCGACCGGCTGACCGAGCGAGGCATCGATGTCCGTCTCGACACGCGGCTCGTCTCCGCCGTGGACGGCCACATCAAGCTCACCGACGGCGCGGAGTTCGAGGCCAACACGCTGGTGTGGACCGCTGGCGTGAGGTCCAATCCGCTGGTCGCCCGTTCGGACCTACCCCGGGACGACACGGACCGTCTGGTGTGCACCGCCGCTCTGACCGTCAAGGGTGTGGATGGCGTCTTCTCCGCGGGAGACTGTGCGGCCGTCCCGGACGTGACCGGTCCGCCCGGCGCCACCACCTCGCCGAGTGCGCAGCACGCGGTCCGTCAGGCCAAGGTGCTCGCCCGCAACATCCGAGCCGCCATCGTGGGCAAGCCGTTGCACGACTACCGGCACAAGTACGTGGGCTCGGTGGCCTCGCTCGGGCTGTACCGGGGCGTGGCCGAGATCTACGGCGTCAAGCTGCGCGGCTTCGTCGCCTGGTTCATGCACCGGACCTACCACCTGTCGCGGATGCCGACATTCAACCGCAAGGTCCGCGTCGTGGCCGACTGGACCGGAGCGCTGCTGTTCAGGCGTGAAGTGGTCTCGCTCGGCCAGATCGAAACGCCCAGGGCCCAGTTCCTGGAAGCCGCCAAGCCGGTGAAGGACGAGAATGTGCAAGCGGCCTCGCAGTAGTTAGCGCGCCCTGCGGACGCAGCCCCCGTAGCCCAATCGGCAGAGGCAGACCCCTTAAAAGGGTCCAAGTGTCGGTTCGAACCCGACCGGGGGCTCGGCAAACGCCGGCGGTAAGTTTCGGCGACGTCTACATCTCAACTGCCTGAGAGAGGTGGCCCGTGTTCGTCGTCACCGTCATCCTTACCATCGTGCTCTGCGTGGCCTACCTGGCGTCCGGAGCCATGAAGATAGCCGGGCTGCCGATGGCCCGGGACGCGGCCGAGCACTTCGGCATTCCGTGGAACGGCTACCGAGGCATCGGTGTGCTGGAATGGGCCGCCGTGGCCGGCCTGCTCATCGGGCTCGGCGTCCCCGCCCTGGGCGTTGCCGCTGCCACCGGGATCGTGCTTCTCATGATCGGAGCGATGATTTTCCATCTCCGGGCGGGAGACCCGCCGAAGGTGTGGGGGCCGGTACCGGTCCTCGCGATCCTGGCGATCCTTTACATCATCTTCCGGATCGGCAGCGCCTGACACTAGTGTCCTGTATTCGAAGTCGTTTGCCGGTTGCGGTGATCCAGATCTTCGATCCGCAAGGCGGAGGAGGAGGCCGATAGTCGTGTGCTATCGGCGACGACGACAACGCCGCGGGCGGAGATCTGTGCGCCGCAGACGGTAAACATACTTCGGATACAGGACACTAGTTGGAACGGACACCGCCGCCCGTCCGTTGGAGTGATCGAGGGCGGCGACCGTCGTCGCGGTCCCGCGCCCGCGGATAGGCTCTCGCGAATAGGCTGAGGGAGTCCGTGCGAAGGAGAGGCTCCAGGTGTCCAACCCCGTCTTGACGAAGCTGTCGGAACGTCCGGTCGAGCGCACCGCACCACCTGTGAGCCCAGAAGAGCTCCAGCGGATGTACGACCGGCCCAGCTACCAGCCGCCGGTGCCTCCGGGCGCGGCGCCGCCGTTCGACCTCAAGCGCTACGGCGGTGGTCGCGGGGACGGCAGCCAGCCCATCCGGTACATGACCCTCGACGACGTGGTCGTGCGCACCGGCGCGATGCTCGCGGTCATCTTCATCGCGGGCGCGCTGACGTGGAGTCTCGGCCCGACAAGTACCGGGTCTGGCGGCCTTATCGCGTTGGGTCTCATCGGCGGCCTGGCGCTGGGCCTCTATATGGCCTTCACCATGCGGGCCACCGCGGTCACCTCGCTGGCGTACTCGGCCTTCGAGGGGCTTCTGCTCGGCGGGGTCAGCCGGGCGTTCAACGACCGTTACCCGGGCATCGTCGTCCAGGCTGTCACCGGCACGATGCTGGTGGCGCTGGGCATGCTGGTCGTGTACCGCTCCGGCGCCATCAGAGTCACCCCACGCTTCACCCGAGTGGTGATCGGCGCCACCATCGGCGCCGTCGCTCTGATGTTCGTCAACCTGCTCGTCTCGCTGTTCGTGCACGGCGGCCTGGGACTGCGCGACGCCCAGGACCACGTGTGGCTCGCCGTCGGGTTCAGTGCGCTATGCATCGTCATCGCCGCATTCAACCTGGTGCTCGACTTCGACATGATCGAGCAGTGCATCAAGCGCGGCGTGGACGAGCGGTTCGCATGGTTCGCCGCGTTCGGGCTGATGGTGACGCTGATCTGGCTCTACATCGAGATGCTGCGTCTCATCGGCTACCTACGCGATTGAGTCCGGCCGCCTCAGTCACTTGCAGGGCTTGGCCGGCAACAACGTGAAGTTGGCGGTTAGCGGGCTGCCCGGCTTCACCCTGACCTTCCTGGTCTGGGGTTGCCAGCCGTCCTTGGCGACGATGAGCGTCAACGGGTTGTTGCGCTTGTCCAGCCACAGCGCGTACTTGCCGTCGCTGTCGGTGATGAGCGTGTAGCTGGCCGCCCGGGTGTCGATCTGCACGGTGGCACCCGGGATCGGCGCCACGGTTCCGCTGCACGCCTTCCCCGAGACCACCCCGCTGATCTTCGCCCAGGTCTTGGGCGGGTTCACGGTGAAAGTGATCTGGACCGGGGTGACCGGGTACGGCGAGTCGGTCGAGAAGACCAGCGACGCCTTGTACGTGCCCGGCTGGGCTAGATCCGCGGAATCCATCGTCACCGTCACGTTGACGGACTGCCCAGCAGCGACGTCGGTCTCCACCGGGTCCTCGGACAGCCAGCCGACGTCAACGGTGCCGCAGCTGTCGAAGCCCGGCAAGACCGAGGCCTTCGCTTG